>JAPYTV010000013.1 GCA_029941985.1 Candidatus Pelagibacter sp.
ACAAAAGCAATGTTACCGAATGGTAATTTAAATTAAAAATTTGGGCGCTACTTAACTGTAGCGCCCTTTTTTTTAATGAAAAATTAAAAAATAATGTCTGAAAATAATAACGAAAACCTTAGACCCAGCAAAATGAGAGGTGTGCCTTTTCCAAAGGCCAAGTATGGTGTAATAGCAGCTATTATCATCATTGCAGTAATTAATCTTATTTACTATAAAGACTTCTTAATATCTTTAATAAAATAAATCAAAAAATAATATTGTAGAGATAGGTCATCAATAGTAAATTAATATAATAATTATGTCTAAAAATTTATCTAAAATTGCAAAAACTAAAAAAATTAAATATTTTTTAATTAGTTTTGTAGATTTATTTGGTGTCTTAAGATCAAAATTAGTTCCAGCACAAGCTATTGCCGAAATGCAGAAAAATGGTGCGGGTTTTGCTGGATTTGCAACATGGCTTGATATGTCACCAGCAGATACAGATATGTTTGCAATCCCAGATCCAAATAGTCTTATTCAACTACCATGGAATAAAGAAATAGGATGGTTGGCTTCAGATTTATGGATGGGTGGTAAAACTGTTAAAGCATCTCCTAGAGTAATGCTTAAAGAACAAATTAATAAATTAAATAAAAAAAATTTAATTATGAAATCTGGTGTTGAATGTGAATATTTTTTAATATCAGAGGATGGTAGCAAAATTGCCGATACTAGAGACACTCAATCTAAACCTTGTTATGATCAATCTGCTTTAATGAGAAGGTATGATTTAATTAAAGAAATATGTGATAGCATGATCGAAATGGGATGGAGCCCCTACCAAAATGATCACGAAGATGCTAATGGACAATTCGAGATGAACTGGGACTATGCTGATTGTCTAATTACAGCAGATAGACATGTTTTTTTTAAGTACATGGTTAAATCTTTAGCTGAAAAACATGGATTAAGAGCAACATTCATGCCAAAACCTTTTGAAAATTTAACAGGAAATGGGTGTCATGCCCATATCTCTTTATGGGACGGTAAAGTAAATAAATTTTTAGACAATGGAGATAGATTGGGATTAAGTAGATTGGCTTATAATTTTTTAGGTGGAGTTATGCGTCTTGCTCAACCTCTAACAGCTTTTTTTAATCCTACAATAAACAGTTATAGAAGAATAAATGCACCACCAACAAAATCGGGAGCTACATGGTCTCCTAGTAGTATTTCTTATACTGGAAACAATAGAACTCACATGATTAGGGTACCTGATCCAGGAAGATTTGAATTAAGATTAATGGATGGCTCCGCTAATCCTTATTTGCTTCAAGCAGGTGTAATAGCTGCAGGTTTATATGGAATGAATAATAAAGTAGATCCTGGTGAACCTCTATCTTGTAACATGTATACAGATTATAAAAATTATCCCAACCTAAAGAAACTACCTGATGAAATTGAAGATGCTATAGAACAATTAGAAAATAGTAAAGAAATTCTAGAAGCTTTTGGTGAAGCTACTATTAGTAGCTATATAAAACTAAAAAAATCTGAAATAGAAAATTTTAATAAAGAAGAAAAATTTGACAAAAAAAGTCCAATAACTGATTGGGAAAAAAATAGTACTTTAGATTGTTAAATGAATGAAAACAATCATTGAAAATAGTACTTGGTCAATTTCATCTTTTCTAGAAAATAAAAACTTTTCATTTAATAAAATACAAATTTTAAACTCTTTATCAGAAAATGATATTGATGAAGCCTATTCAAGTATTTCTAGTTGGAAAGATTATTCTCCAACACCACTAATTGAATTGAATAAACTTTCAAAAGAATTGAATTTAAATAAAATTTTTTACAAAGATGAAAGTAAAAGATTTGATCTTAAATCCTTTAAAGCTCTTGGTGGAGCCTATGCGGTAGAAAAAATTACTAAAGAAAACAAAGATATTGTTGTTGCAACAGCAACAGCAGGAAATCATGGTAGATCTGTAGCATGGGGCGCAAGAAGATTGGATCTAAAGTGTAAAATTTTTATAAGTGAATTTGTTAGTGAAGCAAGAGGTCAAGCTATGGCTGATCTTGGTGCTGATGTAATTAAAGTTAAGGGTAATTATGAAAAATCTTTAATAGAATGTATCAAACAATCTACAGAAAATAATTGGCAAATCGTTCAAGATGTTGCTTGGAAAGATTATATGTTAGTGCCAAAATATACAATGGCTGGCTATACAGTAATGATGAAAGAAATTGTTGATCAAATAAGCAATGATCAAATCACTCATATAATATTACAGGCTGGAGTTGGTGGCATGGCTGGTGCTATGGTTGCAGGTATAGCAAAATATTTAAAAAATGTACCTGAAACTATAGTTGTTGAACCTGACAGTGCCGCATGTGTAATGGAAAGTATCAAAACAGGAAAAATTGAAAAGATTGATATAAAAAGAGAAAGCTTAATGGGTGGAATGTCTTGTGGTGAGGTATCTTTAGTTCCGTGGGAAATACTAAAGAATTCTGTTAAATTTTGTATTAGTTTGCCTGATGATGATATTGCAAAAACTATGAAATTACTTGGAAATTCTAGCTTTAGTGATAAAAAAATAATAGCAGGAGAAAACTCAGCCCCAGGAGTAATTAGTTTAATAGCTTCTTGTGTTGATGATAAAATTAAAGAAAAATTAAAGTTAAACTCAAAATCTAATATATTAGTTATCGGCTGTGAGGGCGATACAGATAAAGAAATGTATCAAAAACTTATAAATCAATAAAACAACTATACAAATGGAAAAAGTTTTAAAAAAAGAACTTGATAATTTAGATTTTTATAAAATTTTTAAACCTGAATTAACCCCAAAAAGAATGATGGAATTAGGCATTTTTGATGGTGCATACTTTGGATTAGACTTAAAAGAATATCCTAAATCATGGTTTAAAAATGCAAAGATAAGTAAAACTTTCGATGTAAATTTGAATAGATTCAAAGTTGTCTTAGGATTATCAAGGGAGCACTGGATAGAAAAAGGTTGGATTTTTAAAGAAGATCCTTTGGGTTGGTTTCAATGGTATTGTAGATTTTGTAACGGAAGAAGAATTTCTCATATGGATAAAATTCAAATTAAAAGATGGAAAAATTTTAGAAGACATGTTTTAGCAATTAAAAAAAATTGTGAAAAAGGTGATCTTGGATGTAGAAAAAGACAGAGGCAAGCTATATTACAATGGACTTACGATCCTTATAGATAATCACAATTTATAGACGTCAATTCATACAAACGACTAATTGTTCTTTTAAATGGGACTACCAAATTTTTTGAGGATTTAAGTAAATTTAAATCAACTTCTGATGTGATTGTTAAAGGAATTCTTTTTTCATATAAAATATCAATTAAAGTAATGAATCTTTGTTGTTGATTTGAATTATCTTCATTAAAAATAGGTAAATTATCTATAAAAATGAAACTACAATTATCTGCAATCTTGATATAATCTTCGGAACCAAGGTTTCTATTACACAGTTCATCAAAATTAAATTTTACTACTCCATTATAAAAATTTTCTAGTATGAATTTACGACCTTTTATATCAACTATTTTTGAATTTTTTATTTTATTCTTTGTTACTTTTCTAAAAAATTTATTAAAAGTAAAATTTGTTGAATGATTTACAGGGTACAGAAATCTTTCCAAACTTATATTTTTATTAGTTCTGTAATCCTCTTTGATAAGTAAATTATTCTCATAGCAATTATTCTCTAAAATTTTTATAAAGGGAATGAATTGATTTCGTTGTAGCCCACCTTCGTAGAGATCATTAATATTTATATTTGAGGAAAAAATAACTTTTATATTTTCTTCAAATATTTTTTTAAATAATTTTCCTAAAATCATTGCATCAACAATATTTGTGACTTGGAATTCATCAAAATAAATTATTTTTGCTTTTGTTTTTAAATATTTTACAAAGTTATCAATTCCACTTTTTTTATCATTATCTTTATTTTGAAAAATAAAATCATGAAAATTGATCATAAATTCATTGAAATGTAGTCTTAATTTTTTTTCTTTTAATTCATCAAAGAAAAAATTTAAAATCATAGTTTTACCTACACCCACATCTCCAACTAAATAAAAACCAATTTTATTCTTTTTTTGTTTAAAAATTTTACTTAAAAAGGATTGTTTGAAATTTTGTAAATAATAATCTTTAAGATTTTCGATTATACCTAATTGGCTTTGATTTACTTCAAATTTTTTTTTTTCACAATATTTTAAAAAAGATTTCTTTAAGTTCATTTTTTCTTTTTAAAATCTATTCCATACTCTGATCTTGGTGTTTTTCTAAGTCCAAAAGGCCCTGATATAAATATGGTCATAGGTTTTGTCCCTGGTTCTAGATCAACTCTATGTAAGTTATTTGCCGATCTAAAACCAATATATCCTGGCGCTCTCCAAAATTTACCTGTTTTCAGTGTTTCCCAATAACCTCCTCTTAAAATAATTGTGATATATGGGCAAAGATGTGTGTGAACACCCTCCCCATGGTCGTCTGCTAACATTTCGTGGATTAAAATATTGAATGGAAACCATTTAGGTCTATGTCGAAATAAAACATAATATCTGTTAATCCACGGTTTAGCTTCATTAAATTTTGGGTGAGATGAACCACGATCTAAAACAGTTTTTCTACGACCTAATTTCTCCAACAATTTTAAAAACATTTTAATTAAGCTTAATAATAGAATTGTCTTTAATAATATATAGGTTCTTATTTAAAACAAATGGTCTTGAAATTTTATCATTATCAATTTTTAATATTGAAGAGGTGGTTCCAGTAGTTATATCAATAACTAATAATCTGCCATTATCTGTTGTTAAATAAATATTGTTAACACCAACAATAAATCCAACAGGTTGAATTTTAGATCTTTTTTTTGGTTTAAAGTTTTTAAATATATCTGTGCTTCTAATAATATTACCTGAAAGTTTTTCCATAACAATTAAATAACCTTCCAATGATACTGTAAATATATAATTATCTATTAATGTGGGTCTTAGGTTTGAGTTAATTTTTTGTTTCCAATTTAAAGTACCGTTATTGATATCGATTGAAAAAAATTCATTTTTATTATTTGAAAAATACAAATTATTTTTATCAGCAATTATATCTGAAGTTTTGAGAAAAAAACCATCAATATAAACAAGACTACTTTGGGTTGGACTTTGCCATAATAATTCACCACTTTCTATATCAACTGCACTTAAGTCTCCTAAAGAATTATTAAAATAAATTTTTTTATTTAAAATAACCATAGAAAGTTTTTTTTGGGATCTTATAAGTGAGCTTTCTGTTCTAATATTCCAAATTTCTACTCCATTTTTAATTGAATAAGATCTTAGAGTATTTTCAAAATCAATTATAAAAAACTTATTTTTGTAAGTTTTTAACTGTGAATTAAATGGAGCTACATTATTTTTTGACCATAATAATTTACCTGTATTAATGTCTAAAGCATAGTATTTTGCGATGTTATCTGCAACAATTAAGGTTTTTTCATTGCTTCCAAATAATAAAATTGGTTTTTGTTTTTTTTGAGATTTAGAGTAATAATTTTTTTTCCAGATCAGTCTAGAATCTTGGTCAAATTTTAATATCGTTCCCTTATTATCAAAAAATATAACATTACTATTATCAAATAAAATTATTGGATCATACTGATAAAAATTATCTATTTTAGAAAATTTGAATCTTGAGATACTTTTAAGATCGCCATCATAATTAATTCTTCCATTGTTATTATCATAATTATTAAAGAAACTTTTATCTATAGCTTTTGTATAAAGGCTGATCTTTAAACTAGGATTAAACTCACGATTTAAAATTTTTTCTTTAACGAAAATTTTTTCAACATTTTTTATTTCCTCTATTTTTTCACTTTTTGTCCAAAATTTAGAGTTTTTATTAAATGAACAACTTGTTAAGCAAATAAAAATTAATAAAATTTTTAAAAAGCTATTCACCAAAATCTCTGTTAAGTCTTTTTTTAGATTCTGATTTAATTTCAACATTACTATTAGATAAGGTTAAAATCTGATTAAAAAATTCTTTTGCTTTTTGTCTTTCATTTTTTGAGTAAAAATATTCAGCCATTAAATAAAGAGCATGTGACTTCCATATACTTTCTGAATTAATAATTGGATTTAAAATTTGAATTAATTCATTTTCAGATGAAATATCTGAGTTATAAAGTGCTTTTTTATAAACAATTAGATTTTTTATTTCAGATTCTAGTTTTGTTTGATTTATTAAAACATCAAATAAATTATTAATTTCATTTTTATCCTTAACAAGATCATTATCTATTAAAAAATATAAAGCTAAAGGAGAATAAGTTGTATCTTTTTTATTAACTAATTCAGTTAATTCATCGATTACTTTTTTTTTTTTTTCTGTATTATAATTTATTATTACTAAATTGTATTGATTTGCCACCTTGATTTTGTTTCTTTTATTTATTTCATCATAACTAAAATATCCAATAAATATAAAAATGATTATAGAAATAACTACAATTAAAATTTTTTTATTTTTTATAAAAAAGTTTTTAATTTTATTATTCCTAGTATTTGCGTCAATAATTGCTATTTCTTCGTCCATTTTTAAATCATATTTCTTAATACGTATTGGAGTATTCCACCATTTTTATAATATTCTAATTCATTTTTAGTATCTATTCTGCATAACATATTAACTTTTTTTACATCTCCTGAGACATATTTTATTTCAACTTCTATTTTATCTGAAGGTAAAATACCTTTTTTTAAATCCAATACACTAATTAACTCTGATCCAGTTAAATTTATATTTGTTCTATTCATACCATCGGTAAATTGTAGTGGCAAAACACCCATTCCTATTAAATTTGATCTGTGTATTCTTTCAAAACTTTCTGCTATTACAGCCTTAACTCCTAATAATTTTGTACCTTTTGCAGCCCAATCTCTAGATGATCCTGTTCCATATTCTTTTCCTCCTATTACCACTAAATCTGTTCCTCTTTTTTTATATTCAACTACGGCATCATAAACTGGCATAATTTTTTCTTCAGGATATAGTTTTGTAAAACCACCTTCTCTTTCTGGAACCATCTCATTTCTAATTCGTATATTTGCAAATGCTCCTCTCATCATAACTTCATGATTTCCACGTCTAGATCCATAAGAATTATAATCTTTTGGCAAAATTTGACGCTCCATAAAATATTCACCTGCTGGACTTTCTATTTGAATGTTTCCTGCTGGTGAAATATGATCTGTTGTAATCATGTCACCTAAAATCAATAAAGGTCTTGCATCTTTAATTTCACTAAAACCTTCAGGTTCATTAGGCAAGTTATCAAAGAAAGGTGGTTTCTTCACATAAGTCGATCCAGGATCCCAATTATAAATACTGGTATTTTCAGTTTTAATTTTTTGCCATTGTTTTGGACCTTCCGAAATATTAGAATATCTTCTCACAAACATTTCAGCATTTAATGACTCTCTTAAAGTATCTTCAATTTCTTTATTTGATGGCCAAATATCTTTTAGATAAATATCTTTACCATCTTTACTTTTTCCTAGTGGTTCTTTGTAAAGGTCAAACTCCATGTGTCCCGCTAATGCATAAGCAACAACAAGTGGCGGTGAAGCCAAATAGTTTGCTTTAATATGGGGAGATATCCGTCCTTCAAAATTTCTATTTCCTGATAAAACAGATACTGTATAAATATTTTCTTTTTGAATTGCTTCAACAATATTCTCGGGCAGTGGTCCAGAATTTCCTATACAAGTCGTACAGCCATAACCTACTAAATTAAATCCTAATTTATCTAAAAATACATTTAAACCTGCTTTTGCCAAATAATCAGTTACCACTTGTGAACCTGGCGCTAATGATGTTTTTACCCATGGCTTAGTTTGTAAACCAAACTCAACAGCTTTTTTCGCAAGTAAACCTGCTCCAATTAAAACATTTGGATTAGATGTATTGGTACAAGAAGTTATCGCAGCAATTAATATAGATCCATCTTTAATCTCATAATCTGTTCCTAAAACTTTTGAAATATTTTGTTTTTTTCTTTCTGTTGCATCTTTAAAAACTTTTTTAAATCCTGATGAAGCTTCTGTTAGTAAAACTTTATCTTGAGGTCTTTTAGGACCAGAAATTGTTGGAACAATCGTAGACATATCTAGTGAAAGAGTATCAGTAAATTCAATTTCTTCACTTGCCCACAAGCCTTGTTCTTTGGCATAATTCTCAACTACTGAAACAGTCTTCTCGTCTCTTCCTGAAAATCTCAAATATTTTAAGGTTTCTTCATCAATTGGAAAAAAACCACAAGTAGCTCCATATTCTGGAGCCATATTTGCAATCGTAGCTCTATCTGCAAGAGTTAAGTTTTTCAAACCTTTGCCATAAAATTCAACAAATTTTCCAACAACTCCTTTGTCTCTTAACATTTTAACCACTGTTAAAACTAAGTCTGTTGCTGTAGTTCCTTCAGGCATTTTATTAGTTACATTAAATCCTATGACCTCAGGTATTAACATGGATATTGGTTGCCCTAACATTCCAGCTTCAGCTTCTATTCCGCCAACTCCCCAACCAAGCACTGAAAGCCCATTTACCATGGTTGTATGACTATCTGTTCCTACCAACGTGTCTGGAAATAAATAATTTTCATCTTTATATCTTTCAGTCCAAACAACCTTGGATAAATATTCTAGATTAACTTGATGACATATTCCTGTTCCTGGAGGAACAATTCTAAAATTATTAAACGCTTGCTGACCCCATTTTAAAAATGAATACCTTTCACCATTTCTTTGAAATTCAATGTCAACATTTTTTTCAAAAGAATCAGTATTGGCTGATTTGTCTACTTGAACAGAATGATCTATCACTAAGTCTACTGTTGATAATGGGTTTATTGTATTTGGATCTTTATTTTTTTCTTTAACAGCTTCTCTCATTGCAGCAAGATCTGCAACAGCTGGTATTCCAGTATAATCTTGTAATAGAACTCTAGCAGGTCTGTAAGCTATTTCAGTTGATGATTTTTTTGTCCTTAACCAATCTTTAATTGCATCAATTTGATTTTTTGTAACTGATAAGTCATCTTCATATCTTAATAAATTTTCTAGAAGAACTTTTAATGATTTTGGAAGTTTTGATACTCCTGTTAATCCATTTTTTTCTGCTTCTGTTAACGAGTAGTATTTATAATTACTACCATTAATAGTAATAGTTTTTAAAGATTTATAAGAATTTTTATTACCTGGTTTCATTTTAATTAGATATAGAAGCCTATTATACAAACTACAAGTAGCAAGGACATAGCATAATTAAATCGTTTTATGAAATTATTATTTGTCGCAAATTTCCTAAGAAATTTACCAAAAAAAGTCCAGGTAGTTATGCTCAGAAAAGCAGTAAATGAACAGACAAATATAACCGTTAAAGAGCTACTTAAATAATTTTCATTTTTAACGAAGTTTGAGATTAATATAATGGCTGCCATTACTCCCTTTGGGTTAATAAATTGAAATAAAAAAATATCAATAAACTTTACTGGGTTTATATTTTTTTTGTTTGATGTGCTGATTGAAAATGAAATTTTATATGCCAAGTATATTAAAAAAAAAGTTCCAAGAACTCTAATAACTTCCTGAATGATTGGATATTTTATAAAAGTTGATATTAATACAAAATTAATCAGAATAACTAAAATTGTATATCCAAACCCTACTCCTAGAATTAATGGAATTGTTTTTTTTATGCCAAAATTAAAACCAGAAAATGAAGCGACAGCATTATTAGGGCCAGGTGTAAAACCTAAGGAAAATGAAATTCCAATTAATAAAAATAATTCTGGATACATAAAGTTTACGCAATTGGGAGACCATTCTCAGAATCTTGAGATGGATGAACCAAAATAACCTTTCCTTCCTTGTCAATGGATCCTAGAATTAGAACTTGAGAAACTACTCCTGCTATGTTTTTTTCTGCAAAATTGCATACTCCAATAACTTGTTTTCCTTTTAGATTTTTCTCATTGTAATAATGAGTTATTTGAGCCGATGATTGCTTAATCCCTATTTCCTTACCAAAATCAACTTCTATTACTAATGATGGTTTTCTAGCTTTTTCATTTTTTTTAACAGATACAACAGTTCCAACTCTAATATCTATTTTATCAAAAGTATCGTAGGTTATTTGTTCTTTCATAAATTTAATATATATATTAGATCTTATTTATGAGTACAGAAAATAATGCTAATCAATTATTTAATAATTCTATAAAAATTTTAACTGATTTAATTGCTTTTAAAACTGTATCTGGAGAAGATAATACCTCTTTAATTAACTACTGTGATGAAATTTTAAAAAAACTTGGAGCGACTTCATTTAAAACATTTGATAATGAAAATCCCAAGCAACAGAATCTATTTGCAACTATAAAAACGAAAAAACCTAATGGAAAAAAACCAATAATATTGTCAGGACATACAGATGTTGTGCCAGTTTCAAAGGGTTGGAATACCGATCCATTCAAAGCAATTGTTATAGGAGATAAACTTTTTGGTAGAGGATCATGTGATATGAAGGGGTTTATTGCTTGTGCATTAGCTTATGCACCAATTTATTCTAAAGCAAACTTAGATAGAGATATTCATTTTTCATTTACTTTTGACGAAGAGACTGCGTGCATAGGAGCACCTATTTTAATTAAAGAATTAAAAAAAAGAAAAATTAAAAATGGAATTTGTATTATTGGAGAACCAACCAATATGAAGATAATAGATGCTCATAAAGGTTGTTACGAATATACAACTTATTTTGAAGGATTAGCGGGTCATAGCTCAGCACCTCATAAAGGTGTAAGTGCCGTAGAATATGCTGCAAGATATGTGAATAAATTAATTGAGTTAAGAGAAAAACTAAAAAAAAGAGCTTCAAAAGATTCTATATTTGACCCCCCTTATTCAACTCTTCAAATAGGAGGAATTTTTGGAGGAATAGCACACAATGTAATTGCTGATAAATGCCAAGTTAATTGGGAAACAAGACCTGTGGTAAAAGAGGATGGTATATTTTTAAACTCAGAATTAGATAAATATGCAAACGAAGTACTATTGCCAGAGATGAAAAGAGTATTTCCAAATTCCTCAATAAAAAAACGTATTATAGGTGAAGTAACAGGATTTGACAGGGATGAAAAATCAGAAGCCTGTGAACTGGTCTCAAGTTTAACTGGAGACAACTCTAGAGAAGTAGTTTCATTTGGAACAGAAGCTGGATTATTTCAAGAAATTGGAATCAGTACTGTCGTTTGTGGACCTGGTTCAATTGAGCAAGCTCATAAAATTGATGAATACATAGTTCTTGATGAATTAAAAAAATGTTTAAATTTGCTTGAGGGAATAAAAAATAATTCTGTTGTGAACTAATCGTTCCAACCACTTACTACTTTAACTTCCAAATATTCTTCTAAGCCTAATTTGCCAGCCTCTCTACCAATTCCCGAATGTTTGTAACCACCAAATGGAGCATCAGGAGCTAAACCAGCACCATTAATATCAACCATTCCTGATCTTAATTTTCTAGCAACTCTATTGGCTTTTTCTTGATCTTGAGTTTGAATAAAGTTTAGCAATCCATAAGGAGTATCGTTAGCAATAGCGATAGCTTCTTCTTCTGTTTCAAAAGGTATAATTGATAAAACAGGGCCAAATATTTCTGTTCTTGCAATTTGCATTTGATTGTTAACATCGGCAAATGCAGTAGGTTTAATAAAATAACCTTTGTCTAATCCATCAGGTTTTCCTGTACCACCAGCAACTAATTTAGCGCCTTCATCAATACCTACTTGAATTAATGTTTGAATCTTGTCGAATTGTGTTTTTGAAACTACAGGTCCAATGTGATCACCTTCTTTTGTAGCAACATCAACCTTCATTGAATTTGCGAAATTTTTTACTCTTTCTACAGTTTCATCATAAATAGATTTTTCAACCAACATTCGTGTTGGTGCATTACAAGATTGACCTGTATTTCTAAAACATCTTAAAGCGCCTCTTTCAACTGCTTCAGCATCAGCATCTTTAAATATAATGTTTGCTCCTTTTCCACCAAGTTCTAAACTAACTCTTTTAAAATCACTTGCTGCATTTTGGGAAATTAAAGCACCCGCTCTAGTTGATCCTGTAAATGAAATCATATTTACATCAGGGTGACTTGTTAATGCATTGCCAGTAACTGCTCCATCCCCATTAACTAAATTGAATACACCTTTTGGTAATTTAATTTCATCAATCATCTCTGCTAATATTATTGATGATAGTGGTGCTATTTCAGATGGTTTTAATACCATCGTACAACCAGCTGCTATTGCTGGAATTACTTTTAAACAAGTTTGATTCATTGGCCAATTCCATGGTGTAATTAATACACAAACCCCTTTTGGCTCACGGATAATATTATTATTAAGAGCGTGTTCTCCTAATTTTGCTTCAAATGTGTATTCTTTTAAAACTTTTATATAAGACTTTATATGACTTGCTCCAGTTCCTGCTTGTAACTGTGTTGAAAAATCAATAGGTGCTCCCATTTCAAGAGAAATAGCTTTAGCCATATCTGCCCATCTTTTTTTATAAACTTCATACAACCCTTCTAGGTATTTTAATCTTTCTTCTTTTGTTGAAAATGCCCAAGTTTCAAATGCTTTTGTTGCTGCACTGACAGCGTCATTTACATCTTCAACTCCGCCTAAGGATATAACGGCACACTCTTCTTCTGTTGAAGGGTCTATTACTTTTAAATCATTTGATTTTTTTGGAGAAACCCATTGACCGTTAATGTAAAATTTTTTTTTATCTAGCACTTTTAAAAAATATATTATCTTTTAACTTTTGCAAACAAATTAGTTAACTCATAAACAATTGTTGCAGCAGCTAAAGAAGTAACTTCTGCATGATCGTATGCTGGTGACACCTCCACAACATCTGCTGAAATTAAATTTAAACCTGATAGGCCTCTTATGACATTAACCATTTCTCTAGTTGTCATACCTGCTATCTCTGGTGTACCAGTTCCTGGTGCAAAAGCAGGATCTAGAACATCTATATCTATTGATAAATAAAGTGGGTTGTTGCCCACTCTGTTTCTAATTCTTTCTGCTATTTTATCTGTTCCTTGTGTTTGGAATTCATCACAATGAATAATTTTGAAACCAAATTCTTCATCATTTTTAATATCATCTCTACTATAAAGGGGGCCTCTAATCCCAACATGCATCGAAGCATCATCTAAAAATAAATTTTCCTCTCTGGCTCTTCTAAAAGGTGTTCCGTGTGTATATGGCGCACCAAAATATGTATCCCATGTATCTAAGTGTGCATCAAAATGAACTAAAGCGACCGGGCCATTATTCATTTTGTTTATAGCTCTTAACAATGGAAGGGCAATTGTGTGATCCCCTCCCAAACTAATAATACCCTCGACTTTATTAAGAAGTTCTGTGGCTCCTTCTTCAATTTGTTTTATAGCTTCATTTATATTAAATGGATTACAAGTAATATCTCCAGCATCTGCAACTTGTTGAACTTTAAAGGGTTCGACATCGTAACTTGGATGATAATTTGTTCTTAAATGTCTTGATGCCTGTCTAATGCTCATTGGGCCAAATCTTGCTCCAGGTCTATAACTAGTACCAGCATCAAAAGGAATTCCAACAATTGCAACGTCACAACTTTCAACATCCCTTAATTCAGGCAACCTTGCAAATGTAGATGGTCCTGCAAATCTTGGGACTTTAGTTCCGCTAACAGGCTGAACTGGATTTTTGTTTCTAGTTTTTTTCATTTATAAATAAAATGTACCACATTCTTTTAATTTGGAATAACATCTATATTTAATAGATGAGATTATTTAGAGTTATTTTGCTGGTTTTTATTTTAATTTTGCCTGTTAAAGCTAATACAATTTACCAATTAATTAAAATTCCTAATTTAGAAATTTTTGAATTAAATTCTTCTAATAATCTTAAATATTTTTATGCTTCGAAACCATTTAGACTTGGAGTTGAAAAAAATATTTCTTGTTTTAATTCAGATAAAAAAACTTTAGATCAAAAATATCAAATAATTAATAAAAATCTAAGTAAATATTCAGCTAGATTCTTAAAGAAGATAAATCTTAAATATGTTGTTTTGTGTGAAAATTTATCAATTTCTGGAATTAATACTGCTGGCATTCCAGATAGCATAATGAAAACTTTAATATTAGATATTAAATTTGATGAAAATTACTTTGAAAGAGTCATTCATCATGAGATATTTCATATTATTAATGACAGTTATAAATCACTCTTTAATAAAGAAGAATGGATAAAGTTTAATAATAAAGATTTTAAATATTCTAAATGTTCAACGTGTACTAAAAAATTAAGACTTAATACTTATACAAATACTGATGGATTTTTAACAGAATATTCACAGTCAACTGCCTCGGAGGACATGGCGGAAGTATTTTCACACTTACTCTTTAAGATAAGTAAATCAAAAGATGATCCAGTTCTTAAAAAAAAAGAAATATTCATAAAAAAAAAAATATTAATGATAGATAGTAATTTTAAATTTTGATTAATGATAAAAAAAATTAAAGCCTCAAAATCAGAAAAAATTATTTTAATATTCTTAATTTTACTTGGAATTTTTGTTATAACTTCTTTTTTAAGTATTAGAGATAAATGTTTATTTGTTAAAAATCACAACCCAAATGAAATTGAATTTAAAAATCCTCAAAATATTGCAATCCTTAATGTACCATGTGGTGATGTAATTATTGAACTTTATCCAAATATTTCTCCAAATGCAGTTAAAAGATTCAAAACTTTAATAAATTCAAATGCATATGATAATATTGCCTTTCATAGAGTAATAGAAAATAAATTGGTTCAAGCCGGAGACTTAGAGTTTGGGAAAAAAAATAAATTAAACTATGGAAAAATAGGTACTGGTAAATCAGGATTAGGAACTATTAAGTCTGAATTAGAAGGAGAGTTTAAATATACAAAGGGAAGCGTTAGTTTAGCTAGAACTTTTAAAAATGATACTGAGGATAGCCAATTTTTTATAATTCTTCAAGATGAACCATTATTTGAAGGTGAATATACTCCTGTTGGTAAAGTTCTTTATGGATTAGAAGTTTTAAAAAAAATTAAATATT
This sequence comes from Candidatus Pelagibacter sp., assembly GCA_029941985.1. Classification (GTDB taxonomy): domain Bacteria; phylum Pseudomonadota; class Alphaproteobacteria; order Pelagibacterales; family Pelagibacteraceae; genus Pelagibacter. The sequence goes on from JAPYTV010000013.1 coordinate 15,259, forward strand.
TGAACAACTCTGAATACGTTTTGAGACCAGACTTTATTAATACTTTTAAAATGATGAATTAATAGCCCAGATTTTTATCAACCTGATTTGTTAGTTCTTTATTTTCTATAAAAAGTTTTAAATTTTTAACAAATAAATCTAAAGTCATTTTTACATAATTTCCATTATCATCAGAAGATACGTGTGGTGTAATAACAAGATTGGGAGTATGCCAAAGTTTAGAATTACTGTCTATTGGTTCTGGTGTAAAAACATCAAGTATCGCACCCGCTATTTCTCGTTTATTAAGTTTTTCACATAGTACATCATAATCTAATACTGATTGACGGCCAATATTTACAATTCCACAAGTTGGTTTTAGCAAATCTAGTTTTTTTTTATTAATCAAATTTTTAGTTTCTGAAGTTTCTGGTAAAGCAAGATATAAAATGTCTGCTTCTGGAAGCACTGTATCTATTTTTTCAATCGTTATGATTTTAGAACAGCCTTCTACAGGTTTTCCTTTTTTATTTACACCTATAATATTGGCACCAAGTGGTTCTACAAGCTTGGCCATTGAAGACCCTAACGAACCTGTGCCAACAAGAACAATATTTTTTCCAGAAATTGGATTACTGAATAAAGATACAAATTCTTTATTTTTTTGGTTTGTAATAATTCTGGGCATATGATTTTGCAGCATTAACACACTCATTAACCCATACTCTCCTGCCTTCTTGGCGTGAATCCCGCTACTATTAGTTATTATTAATTCCTTAGAAGCCCAACTAAAAGGAGATAAATGCTCTACACCTGCGGCTGTACAATGAATCCATTTTAAATTGGGAGCAATTTTTTTAAAATTAGAAGTTGGAAAATCATAAGTAAGTAAAATTTTTGAACTAGATATAGATGAATTAAAATTATCTTCATCCCAATCAATAAAAAACTCTACTTGTTTTTTTATTTTAGGTTCATTTTCTAAGGCTTTATCAAGATGCTCTTTAGTTATAGTAAAATTTTTTTCACCTTCTAGATCACATGGAAAAGTACCAGAACGTCCATGGTTATTTTTAATGTGAATTTTAATCTTTTTATTGTCTGTCAAAATTTCCACTCTTTTCCATTTTATGAAGATTATTTATGATATTATTATCACGTTCTTTTAACGGTATATCCTCTAGATCAAACTGCATTTTCATTACTGATGAACAAATCAATTTAACAAATTCTTTATCATTTTTATTTCTTTTAGGTGCTCTTAATACTGTATCCTGACCATTCGTTCTAATAACTGCACCTTTTATTTTTTGTGGTTGAGGTGGCTCTTTTCCCTCTTTTAAACTTTTAATTAACTTTCTGATTCTTCGTCTATAAATCATAACTCCTCGATCAGTTGGCATTAAATGTTCTCCTTTGTGACTGCTAATTGATCCCATTCCCTCAACTGCTTCTGCATCACCAGGATTTTTTTGCTTTTCTTCTAAAGTTCTATTTGAAATTTCACCAGCTTCGATTCTCTCAAACCCCTCTTGATTATTATATTCTATTGGATCTCCTCTATCACCAAAGTTTGCCCATGCTAAAGCTACACAATGATAATCATCAACAGGTACTACCCATCTTGTGAAAGAACTTCTTCCAAAATATTTACTTTTTGTACCGTCTGCTGCAAAAGCAGCACCAGCTTGAGTAAAGTTTGGTAAAATTAATTCATTCACTCGAATCCAAACATTGTCATCTATTCGTCTAGTGTTACACCCCAGGTATTGAATTCCTCTTTCATAAAAATCTATTTCACCAACTTCTGCAAAGCCTTTGGAAAATTGAATTCCAGAACTTTGTCCATGCAAAAATGAAGTATGAACAGGATCCATAATTGCATCAAGTACCTGAATCCAATTACAGTTATAATCTATACGATAGGGGCTAGATATATTACCTGGTATTTCAAATGAGTCATAATGTGGAAATTCTGGTATCTTATCCATTGGTCCTAAATAAGAAAATACCAAACCATTAAATTCAATTACAGGATAAGCTCCAAGTTTAAATGTTTCTCTTAATTTTTCTGCTGACATTGAATCAGGGTTTTCACCAGGTGTCTCAATAATCTTACCGTCAGGAGAAAATAACCAACCATGATAACAACATCTAATACCTCTTTCTTCAGTTTTTCCATAAACCATTGATGCTCTTCTATGGGGACAGGCTTTATGAACTAAACCTATATTATCTTTGGTAGTTTTAAATATTACTAAATCTTCACCTAAAATACGAATTGCCTTAGGAGTTTCACTAACCTCAGAAGTTAAAGCTACAGGGTGCCAATAACGCCGTAGATATTCTCCACAGAGAGTTTTTGAATCTGTGCGAGCTAGACCCTCATCAATTTTAGATAAAATTGCTTGTTTGTATCCTCTAAAATCTAGATCATTAAAATTATTGTTACTCATATTATTTGCTCTTTAAAACTATTCTATTGTAAATCTTAATATTCTAAAATAGGGTTTTCAATATAAATAATTTGTTTTTAAACTATATAGCGTATGTCAAGAGAGAAAAGTTTGGTTAAAATTAAAAAGTCTAAAAATCTAAATACTATATTTGGTTTACCAGCAAAATCTTACACTGATGAAGATTTTTGGAAAAAAGAATGTAATACAGTAATGTCTGATGGTTGGTTGTTTGTTGGTTTTGTTCATGAACTTAAAAAGCCAGGTGATGTGAACCCTCTATTTATTGCTGATAAGCCTATACTTCTTGTTAAAGATAATAACAACAAAATAACTGCTTTTCATAATGTGTGCAGCCATAGATGTTTAAAATTAGTTGATGAAAAAAAAAATGTTGGAAAAATTATTCGCTGTCCTTATCATTCTTGGAGTTATGACTTAGAGGGAAGATTAAAAGCTGCTCCACATATAGGTGGTACAAATGAACATCAGCCTAAAGGATTTAATTTCTCAGATCACGGATTAAAAAAAATTAAGATTCATATTTGGCATGATTGGATTTTCATTAATTTTAATGGAAAAGCAAAAAAATTTGCAAAATATGCTAAGCCACTTATTAATAAGTTTAATGATATTGATTTATCAAAATTAAAATATGCTGCAACTTTAGATTTTGGAAAAATAAATACTAACTGGAAATTTCTTATTGAAAATTTTATAGAACCCTATCATGTTCAATTTGTTCATAAGTCAACAACTAATCAGCCTCTAAAAGATCATTATACTATAGTTGATGGTATATGTTATGGAAGTGGTGTTGATGTTAAAGAAGAAGATACCAAAAATAGTAAAGCTTTATCTGTTACTTCACGTTACTTGTCACTTTTTCCAAATTTTATAATAGGAACTTACTTTCCTAATCAAGTTGGGGTTTATCTAAATGTACCAATAAGCTCAGGTATAACATCTCAAAAAAGAATAATTTATACTACTGATGGTAAAAATATGGGTAAAGAAGAGGTCGATATGATAAAAAATATTTGGTGGAGTGTGCATAAAGAAGATCATGAAATGTGTGAAAGACTACAAGAAGGCAGATCTTCGCCAGCTTCAGATGAAGGTGGACTTTTATCTCCTGTTTGGGAAAAAGGAGTGAAAGCATTTCAAAAACTTATAATAGATTCAACTATGAAATCAGGGAAAAAAATGAAAAGGAAAAAAAATGTCTAAGGAAATTAATCTAGATGGATATAGACTTGCACACACAATGATAAGAGTTAAAGATCTTGAGGCTTCTTTTAATTTTTACTGCAAAACTTTAGGTATGAAAATTTTAAGAAAAACAGATTATCCTGAAGGTAAATTCACTAATGCTTTTATTGGTTATGGTCTTGAAACAGAATCTCCATGTCTAGAACTTACTCATAATTGGGATCAAAAAGATGATTATGATAAAGGTAATGGATGGGGGCATGTATGTATAGAAACACCAGATGTTTACAAAGCTTGTGAAGATCTTGCTAAACTTGGAATAAATATTACTCGTAAACCAGGTCCGATGAAGCATGGAACCAGAGTTATAGCATTTTGCGAAGACCCAGATGGATATAAAGTAGAGTTAAACGAACCAGTGAAAGTATAAAACAGAAAGGAAATACGAATGTCAAAAAAACCACAACTATATAAGTTTAAAGATATTGAAAATAGACTTCATACTTTGGAGCCAGGAAAGAGCTACATTAAACCGTTTGTAACTAGTAAAGTAAGTAACACTATGTGTGGTGGATTAAATTTTTTAAACAAAGTTTCTGTACCATGGGATTTAACTTGTGATGAAATTATCTATTGTATGGAAGGAACTTTTCGTCTGACGTGTGATGGTGAATCTTTTATTTGTAATCCAGGAGATGTACTTTATGTTCCAAAAGACAATCATATAGCATACGAATGTGATGAAAAATGTGTAATATTCTATGCTGCTTATCCTCATGATTGGAAACAACAAGCAGGCATAACATTTGTTCCTG
>JAPYTV010000014.1 GCA_029941985.1 Candidatus Pelagibacter sp.
ATCTATGCAACTCATAATAGATTTTTTGCCAATATGGCAGATTGTAAACTAGAAATAATTGATGGTAATATCAAAACTATCAATGCCAGAATCAAATAATCAAAAATTTAATCACCTTAAAGTACATACACAATATTCTATTTGTGAAGGAGCAATTAAAATTGATGATTTAAAAAATTATTGTAAAGAAAATAAAATACTAAGTTTAGGACTCTCAGACACTTCTAATCTTTGTGGTGCATTAGAATTTGCTGAAAATATATCCAAAGCTGGAACACAACCAATTATAGGAACACAAATTAACTTTAGATATGAAGACACTACGGGACTTTTGCCTTTAATAGCTCTTAACGAAAGTGGATATAAAAAAATTATAGAATTATCATCAAGGTCATACTTAGAAAATGATGCTCTTTCTGATCCAAACCTTAATATTAAGGAATTACTAATTAATACAGATGGTGTGTTACTTTTATCAGGAACAATACATGGATTTTTTGGAAAATTATTTGAAAAAGGTAGATTTGAAGAAATCGTAAAGTTTTATAAAGAATTATCATTAAAGTTTAATGATAGATTTTTTTTAGAAATACAAAGACATGGTGATCTAAATGAAATTGCTTTCGAAAAATTTAATTTAATTAAATCATCAGAAGTTAAAATACCCATTATTGCTACAAATGAAGTTTATTATTTAAATCAAGATATGCATGAAGCTCATGATGCATTAACTTGTATTGGATCAAAAACATATGTTAATGAAAAAAATAGAATTAAATATAGCAATCAACATTACTTTAAATCAGATGAAGAAATGTCTACTCTTTTCTCTGATTTACCTGAAGCATTAGAAAATAATTTTAATCTTCCTTTTAGATGTAACTTTAGACCTCAATTTTCTAAACCAGTATTACCAAATATAAGCTCTGAAAAAGGAGGTAGTGCTGATGAAATACTTAAAAATGAATCATTGGAAGGTTTAAAAAAAAAGTTTTTAAAACTTTTTAAAATTGAAAATAAAAATTTAAGTCAAAATAATGAGTTTCTCAAATACAAAGATAGATTAGATCATGAATTAAAAATTATTATTGAAATGAAATATCCTAGTTATTTTTTAATTGTTTCTGATTATATTAAGTGGGCAAAAAATAATGATATTCCAGTTGGACCTGGAAGAGGTTCGGGAGCGGGTTCTTTAGTTGCATGGTGTTTGTCAATAACAGATGTTGACCCAATTAAATTTAATCTTATTTTTGAAAGATTTTTAAATCCTGATAGAATATCAATGCCTGACTTTGATATAGATTTCTGTGAAGAAAAAAGAGATCTAGTTTTTAAATATTTAACCACAAAATATAAAGACAGCGTCGCTCATATAATTACCTTTGGAAAACTTAAAGCAAGAATGGTTATTAGAGATGTGGGAAGAGTTTTGGGATTACCTTACGGCTTTGTTGATAGCATCTCTAAAATGATTCCATTCGCCCCATCGAGACCTCAAAGTCTTACCGAATGTATAAATAGTGAACCTAGATTACTAAAATTAGTTAACGAAGATCCTCGTGTTAAAAAATTAACAGACCTTTCATTAAAATTGGAAGGTTTAAATAGAAATGTTGCAACTCACGCAGCAGGCGTTGTTATTGCTGATAAAAAATTAACAGAAATAGTTCCACTATATAAAGACTCTTCTGCCGATTTGCTATTACCCTCAACACAATTTGATATGTATTCGGCAGAAAATGCTGGATTAATTAAATTTGATTTCTTAGGTTTAAAAACATTAACAGTAATCAATAGAACTCAAAAATTAATAAATAAAAAAGTTAAAGATTTTAAAATTGAAAATATAGATTTTGAAGACCAAAAAGTTTTTGATCTTCTGTCATCCGGTAATACTGTAGGTCTTTTCCAGGTTGAGAGTTCAGGTATGCGCGAAGCTTTATTACAAATGAAACCTAATCATATTGAAGATATTATTGCCTTAGTAGCTCTCTACAGACCAGGACCAATGAACAATATACCTATATATAATGATTGTAAACACGGCAGACAAAAACCTGATTATTTACATCCATTACTTGAAGGTATTTTAAAACCAACATATGGAGTTATAATTTATCAAGAACAAGTAATGCAAATTGCGCAAACACTTTCTGGTTTTACTGCTGGTGAAGCAGATATTTTAAGACGAGCAATGGGTAAAAAAAAAAGAGCTGAATTAGAAAAACAAAAACAAGGTTTTATTGCAGGAGCATTGAAAAATGGAATTAACAAAGAAGTTGCTGCAAGTATTTTTTTGAAGATTGAACCATTTGCCGAATATGGTTTTAACAAAAGTCATGCAGCTGCTTACGCAATTATTTCCTATCAAACTGCCCTTTTAAAAACTTATTATCCAAGTGAATTTTTTGCAGCATCAATGACAATGGATATTTCTAATCAAAATAAATTAAGTGAATTTCATGAAGAACTTAAAAGGTTAAATATTAATATTGTAAGACCCGATATTAACAAATGTTTTGCTGATTTTCAATTTGATGAAAATAATTTTTATTATGCCCTAGGTGCAATCAAAAGTGTTGGATATGAGGCTGTTTCAAACATTATAAAAGAAAGAATAGAAAATGGTGATTTTAAATCAATTAATGATTTTTTAAATAGGATAAACCCAAAAGATATTAATAAACTCCAATTAGAAGGATTGGTTAAAGCTGGAGCTTTTGACAATATTAACATTAATAGACAAGCTTTGTTTAATTCTATACCTAATTTTATATTAAAGACTAAAAGTATTTTTGAAAATAAGGCAGCAAATCAAATTGATCTTTTTACCTCTGATAAAGAACAAGATAATGATATTGTATTAAATATTGAAGATTGGAAATTTGAAGATAGACTATCAAAAGAATTTGAAGCAGTAGGTTTTTTTATTTCTGATCATCCATTAAATCAATTTAAAGAAATTTTTGATGATTATAATATTGTTGATTATATAAAATTTAATTCTAACGAGGAGAATAAAAAAGCAAACATTGCTGCTACACTTTTAAAAATTCAAGAAAGAAAAACTGCTAAAGGTAATTCTTATGCTGTAATTAAATTTACAGATTTGACAAGTGTATTTGAACTTTTTGTTTTTTCAGATATACTTGAATTAAATCGCGAAATATTAATTGAAGGAAATTCTTTAATAATAACTTTATTAAAAAATATTTCTAATGATGAAAATCGATTTAAAAGAATTAATGTACAGAAAATAGCTCCTCTTAAAGATTTATTCAATAAACCAGTATCTGAAATTATATTTAATATTAAAACTATTAAACAAATTGATAAAATTTCAAATTCGATAAAAAATGAAGGTTTAACCGAAGTTAAAATTAATCTTACTTCAGAAAGTAAAGAATTAGTCTTTAAATTAAAAAATAAACGTAATATCGATAGAAAATCTATAAATACCCTTAGAAATGAGGATATTTCAACTATTATTCACTAAAAATAGCTTGTTTGTTTTTTAAAATATTTGTAAGTAACAGTTAAATTAAATTAACACGCACACAGTTTGTGGTTTTATACCTCCGGTCCTTAAGTGGAAATTACTGTGGTGGCTTAACCGGGAATAAATATGAAGATACCAAGTTTAACAATACAACAATTATTAGAAGCAGGTGTTCACTTAGGTCACAAAACCTTGAGATGGAATCCAAAAATGAAGAAGTATATTTTTGGAAAAAGAGATTCAATTCACATTATTGATTTAACACAAACATTAGAACTAACTAATATAGCTCTAGAAAAAGTTTTCAACACAATAGCTAATAACGGTAAAATACTCTTTGTATCAACAAAAAAACAAGCCTCAGAAGCAATAGCTGAAACAGCTAAAGAAACAGGTCAATATTTTGTTAACTACAGATGGCTAGGTGGAATGCTTACTAACTGGGGAACTATATCTGGTTCTATTAAAAAAATGAAAAAATATGAAATAGATTTAGCTTCTGAAAATAGAGGTTTTACAAAAAAAGAATTACTTAAAATGAGTGTTAAAAAGGCTAAACTTGAAAGATCATTGGGTGGAATTGCTGAAATGAAAAAAGTTCCTGATTTAGTTTTTATAATTGATACAAACTATGAATCTTTAGCAATTCAAGAGTCTGTAAAATTAGGTATTCCAATAATAGCTATTTTGGATAGTAACTCTAATCCTGACGGAATAGATTTTCCAATTCCTGGAAATGATGATGCTAGAAGAGCTATAGATCTTTATTGTAATTTACTCAAAGAAACTATTGAAAATGCAAAAAAGGCTGCTCCAACAAAAACTGAAGAAAAAACTGAAGAAAAAGAAGTTAAAGAAAAATCAACAAAAACTAATCAGGAAATTGATAGAGCAAAATTAGATGCAAAGTTTGCCAAAGCAGCAACAAAAAAAACTAAATTGAATTAATATGAGTGATATTAAAAAAGTAAAACAATTAAGAGAAGTTACTGGTGCGGGATTTAAAGATTGTAATTCTGCAATCAAGGAATCTAATGGTAATATTGATAAAGCTATAGAAATCTTAAGAGTTAAAGGAATATCAAAAGCCTCTAAAAAAATGACCAGAGATGCAAAAGATGGTGTTGTAGCAACTAGTGGTGATGAAAAAAAAATTTCAGTTATTGAATTAAATTGTGAAACTGATTTTGTTGCTAAAAATGATGATTTTGTTTCATTTGCAAAAGAAATAAGTGAGTTAAATAATACTAATGACTCAGATTTAGATAAACTTAATAAATCTAAAATGAGTAATGGACAAACAGTTGAGGATAGCCTCGTTGCGTTAATAGCAAAAATGGGAGAAAAAATAACTATAGGAAGGGTTAAAACTTTTAATCACTCGGGTGCAAAAAACTTTAATTATCTTCATACTGTTGTAAAAGATAATTTATCTAAACTTGCTGTAGTAGTTTCTATCGAAACAACAGACTCATCTGATAATATAAAATCTTTTGGAAAACAACTTGCTATGCATGTTGCAGCTTCGAATCCTATTGCTTTAGACTCAGGTTCAATTGATAAAAAAGTTTTAGATAAAGAACAAAATCTTATTGAAGAAGAATTAAAAAACTCTGGTAAACCCGATGAGATTGCACAAAAAATTTCTCTTGGCAAAATTAATAAATTTAAAGAAGAGAATGCTTTATTATCTCAAGCATGGGTTATGGAACCTAAAAAAAAGGTGCAAGATATTGTAAAAGAACTTAGTATAGCTGATTTAAAGATTAAAGATTTTTATAGATTAAAAATTGGTGAATAAATGTTTAATGATAAAACATATGCCCAAAAAATGGATAAGACAATTGAGGTTTTTGCTAAAGAACTAACCTCTTTAAGAACAGGTAGGGCAAATGCAAATATGCTAGACCTAGTTAAGGTTGATGTTTATGGGCAACAAATGCCAATTAATCAAGTTGCCAGTATAACAACTCCAGAGCCACGAATGATAAATATTCAAGTTTGGGATTTAAATAACGTTTCACTTATAGATTCTGCAATCAAAAAATCTGAATTAGGATTAAACCCACAAATTGATGGTCAGTTGATAAGGTTACCTGTACCTGATTTAAGTGAAGAAAGAAGAAACGAGATTAAAAAAATGATTAAATCAATGGGAGAAAAATGCAAAGTTTCCATTAGAAATATTAGAAGAGAAGCAAATGATGATTTAAAGAGTTTATTTAAAAATAAAGATATTAGTGAAGACGATGAAAAAAAATTTGAAAAGGTAGTACAAACATTCACCGATGAACATATTAAAAAAATTGATGAAAAAGTTACATCTAAAGAAAAAGAAATAATGACAATATGAACCCTGTTAATCATGTTGCCATCATTATGGATGGAAACGGTAGGTGGGGTATCAAATATAAAAATTCTAGAAATGCCGGTCATAGAGAAGGCTTAAACACCATTGAAACTATAATAAAAGAAACTCTTAAATCAAAAATTAGATATTTAACACTCTATACCTTTTCAACAGAAAATTGGAAAAGACCTAAAAAAGAAATATTTTTTTTATTTAATTTACTAGAAAAATTTTTATTAAAAAAAATAAATGAGTTAATAAAAAATGGAATAAAATTAAAAATTATTGGTGATCAAAAGTTATTCACATCTAAATTAAAAAAATTGTTAAAAGAATCTGAGCTAAAAACATCAAAAAATAAGAAATTACAAATAAATCTTGCATTAAATTATGGTTCAAAGAGTGAAATTATAAATGCAGTAAAGCTTATTAATGAAAATGAAAAAACTTTTACTGAAAAAAGTATTGAAGATCATTTGTATACAAAAAATATACCAAATCCAGATATATTAATTAGAACTGGTGACACAAATAGACTTAGTAATTTTTTGTTATGGCAGCTAGCTTATACAGAAATTTTCTTTGAAAAAAAACTTTGGCCAGATTTTAATACAAAAGATTATAAAAAAATATTAAATAAATTTAGATTATTAAAAAGAAATTTTGGAAGTATATGATTAGTAAAGAATTAACAAAAAGAACATTTACATCTATAGTTTTATTCGCTCTTTTAACTCTTATGTATTTTTACTCATATATCTTGATTACTTCATTAATAATAATTTCATTGATTGCGTGGATAGAATTTTATGGACTGATTTCAAAAATATTTATAAAAGATAATTTTGGTGATAAATTATTAAGATTTATTTGTAAGAGTTTTTCATTATTATATTTGTCATTATTTACTTTAATTGCTTTAATTATTAATTCAAAAAATTCAATTTTAGAAATATTTATTATATACTCATTGTTGGTTACAATTAGTTCTGACATAGGAGGATTTGTATTTGGTATAATATTTAAGGGTAAAAAATTAACTAAAATTAGCCCTAATAAAACAATATCTGGATCTATCGGTTCATTTATTTGTTCACTATCATTAATTCCATTTTTTTTTCAAAATTTAATAAATTATAATATTTTATCTTTATTGATAATTACATTATTGATTTCTCTTACATCACAAATTGGAGACTTATTTATTTCATTGTTAAAAAGAAAAGCAAAAGTTAAAGACACAAGTGATTTGTTGCCTGGTCATGGAGGAGTTCTTGATAGAATAGATGGAATTCTTTTTTCAGTTCCAATAGGCTTTTTATTATTTAAACTATTTTAAATATATGAAAAAAAAAATTGTTATTTTAGGATCTACAGGATTCATTGGTAAAACTCTTATAAATATATTAAAAAAAGATAAAAAAAATTTTGAAATTGTTCTTCTTACTGTTGACAAAAATATTAAAGAATTATTAAAGCAAGTAAAAATATTTAATGTTAAAAATATAATAGTTACAAATAAAAAGCAATATTTAACCGTAAAGAATAATTTAAAAAATAAAAAAATTAATATTTATAATAATTTCAGTTCAATAACTAAAATCTTAAAAAAAAAAAATATTGATTACACAATGAATGCCATCTCTGGACTTGATGGATTAAATCCAACATTAAAAATAATTAAGTTTACAAAAAATATTGCTATTGCTAATAAAGAAGCCATTATTTGTGGGTGGCCTTTAATTAAAAATGAATTAAAAAAAAATAAAACAGAATTTATTCCAATAGACTCTGAGCATTTTTCAATTTGGACATTAATTAACAAAGCTAGAAACCAAGATATTGAAAAAATATTTATTACAGCGTCTGGTGGACCATTTCATAATTATCCTTTAAATAAATTCCAATCAATTACACCTAAAATGGCATTAAAACATCCTAATTGGAAAATGGGAAAAAAAATCACTATTGATTCAGCTACATTGATGAATAAAGTTTTTGAAGTTATTGAAGCTAAAAAAATTTTTAACTATGATTATAAAAAATTAAATATTTTAGTGCATCCAAAATCTTATGTTCATGCAATAGTCAAGTTTACTAATGGGTTAACTAAAATATTAATACACGATACAAACATGACCATACCAATATTTAATTCACTATATCCAAATTTTCAAAAAAAGATTGAATCTAAGGATTTAGATTTATCTATTATTAATAATCTTGATTTTAAAAAAACTAATATAAAAAAATTTCCTGTTTTAAAAATTCTTAATAATTTACCTAATAATCATTCCTTATTTGAAACAGTAATTGTTAGTGTGAATGACAAATTAGTTCATATGTTTTTACAAAATAAAATAAAATTTTTAGATATTTCTAAAATCATGTTAAAAATTATTAATAATAAGGAATTTACAAAATATAAAAAAATTATACCTAAAAATATTGAACAAATAACCCAATTGAGTCATTATGTAAGTTTAAAAATTAAGTCATTCCGTATATAAGAAACAATGTTTAAAAAAATTTTACAAATTAATGTTTTCCTTTTATTTTTTGCTAATTTATTATTTGCACAAATAGTTAAAGAAATTGTTGTTGAGGGAAATAAAAGATTATCTAAGGAGTCAATAATTGTTTTTGGTAATATAGTTATTAATAATGATTATAATCAAAATGAATTAAATTTACTTTTAAAGGATCTTTACTTAACTAATTTTTTTAAAGATATCAAATTATCAGTCAATAATAATATTCTTACTATAAATGTTTTAGAGAATCCTATAATTGAAGATCTAGAAATTAATGGAATAAAAAATAAAAAGCTAAAAGAAACTTTAAAGGATATTATTGAACTCAAAAGTAGAAAATCATATGTTGAGTCAACTTTTTTAAAAGATATAAACATAATTAAAAATACTGTTAAAAGTGCTGGTTATTATTTTGCTGATATTAAAACTTCTTTAATAAAAAATGATGAACAAAACTCAGTTAGATTGATTTATGATATTGATTTAGGCGATAAAGCTAAAATTTCACAAGTAAGTTTTATTGGTGATAAAAAAATAAAAGATCGTAAATTAAGAAATGTTATTACTAGTGAAGAGTATAAATTCTGGAAATTTTTAACTGGAAATAAATCTAATCTTGATGCTTCACGAATCAACTTAGATAAAAGACTTCTTGCAGCATATTATAAAAACAAAGGATATTATAATGTAAAAATTGAAAACTCATTTGTTGAATTTACTAATGACGGATCATTTAAATTAATTTTTAACATTCAATCTGGTGATAAATTTACTTTCAATAAGCTTAATTTAATACTTCCAGATGATTATGAACTAAAATATTTCGCATCAATTAATAAACTTCTAAGTAAACTTGAAAATAAATTGTATTCATTAAACAAAATTGATAAAATTCTTGATGAGGTCGATAAAATTGCACTTTCTAAAAAATATGAATTTGTTGATGCTTCGTTAACAGAAAATATTATTGGTGGAAATAAACTTGATATTACAATTACTTTAGTTGAAACAGAAAAATTTTATGTTGAAAGAATTAATGTTCTTGGTAACCAATTTACTTTGGAAGAAGTTATTAGAAATTCCTTTATTGTAGATGAAGGTGACCCTTACAATGAAATTTTATTTAATAAATCAATTAATGATTTAAAAGCAAGAAAACTTTTTCGTACAATTAAAACAAAAATATCAGAAGGCTCCGATCCTAGTTTAAAAATTATAGATCTTACTGTAGAAGAACAACCTACTGGAGAAATTTCTTTAGGTGCGGGTCTTGGTACTTCAGGAGGGTCAATTGGTGGTGGAATTAAAGAAAATAATTTTTTGGGTAAGGGTATTTCACTCGATACGAGTGTACAGGTTAGTGAAAATTCTATTAAAGGTTATTTTATTTATGCAAAACCAAATTTTAATGACACAGACAATACATTATTTACTTCAATCAAAAGTGTCAAAAAAGATAAGTTAGCTGATTTTGGATATAAAACTTCTGAAATGGGTTTCTCATTAGGAACATCTTTTCAACAATATGAAAATCTTTATTTTAAACCAGAACTTTCAACTTCTATTGAAAAACTAGAAACTAACAGTACAGCTTCGTCTGCTTTAAAAAAGCAAGAAGGTAATTATTTTGATTTATATTTTAACTATTCATTAAATTATGATTTAAGAGACCAAGCATTTAGGCCTACAGAAGGATATAAAACTACATTTTATCAAGAATTGCCACTAGCATCAGAAAATTATGAAATAGTAAATTCGATTACAATTACTAAATATCAATCGCTTCCATCTAATATGGTAGGTAAAATTTCTTTTTATGGAAAGACAGTTCAGACTTTAGTTAATGAGGATGTAAGAATATCTAAAAGATTGTATGTTCCGAGTAAGAGATTAAGAGGTTTTGAGGCTGGAAAAATAGGTCCAATAGAAAATAGTGATTTTGTAGGTGGTAACTATGTTTCTGCAGTTAATTTATCAACAACGCTACCACAAATCTTACCTTCTTATCAAAACACAGATTTTACACTATTTTTTGATGCTGCTAATATTTGGGGGGTTGATTATAATAGTACATTAAGTGATAACGGTGCAATTCGTAGTTCTACTGGTATCGCTGTTGATCTTTGGACCCCAATAGGACCTTTAAATTTTTCATTAGCAACGCCTATTACAAAAGAATCAAGCGATGTTACTGAATCATTTAGATTTAATATTGGTACAAGCTTTTAATGAAATATAAAATACCTAAATATTTAATATTTTTTTTATTATTATTTTATACTAGTTCAATTAACGCTTACGATAAATTTTATTATTTAGATATGGATTATATAATGAATAATTCTTTAGCTGGAAAATCTATAACCAAACAACTTAAAAAAATAAGTCAAATAAATACAGATACTTTTAAAAAAAAAGAACAAGATTTAATAACAGAAGAGTCTAAAATTATTATTCAAAAAAAAATTCTTGATAAAAATGAATATCAAAAAAAAGTAATATTATTTAAAAATAAAATTTTAGATTTTAATAAAAATAAAAAAGATGCTATCAATACTTTATCAAAAAAAAGAGTTGAAGCACATACTTCATTACTTAAAATATTAACCCCAATAATAATAGATTATGCAAAAGAAAATTCAGCATCTGTTATTATGGACAAAAAAAATATTATAGTTGGTAAAAATGAATTAGATATTACCAAAACTATACTAAAAATTTTAGATACTAAAATCAAAAATATTAAGTTAAATTAAAATACACATGAAAAATTCTTTAAATAAAGATGATATAATTGATTTATTGCCACATAGAGAGCCCATGCTTTTAATTGATGAACTTATTAATATTAAAAAGCTTTTTTCTGCAACAGCAATTGTTAATGTTAAAAAAAATAGTTTTTTTGTTCAAGGACATTTTCCTGGACAACCTGTAATGCCTGGTGTTTTGATTGTTGAAGCTTTTGGTCAAGCTGCTGCTGCATTAACAGCGCATGGCATAGATAAAGAAACTTATGAAAATAAACTAGTTTTTTTAATGGGCGTTGACAAAGCTAGATTTAGAAATCCTGTAATACCAGATTGTAAATTAGAATTAAATATAGAGGCAATAAGATCACATGGTAGAGTCTGGAAATATAAAGGCGAAGCCTTTGTAGAAGGAAAAAAAATGGCTGATGCTCAATGGTCTGCAACAATAGTCGATAGAAAATAATTAGTAACAATTCTTGATAAGTAATTAATTATAGTTTTGATAAAAAACTTTATTAATGATTAATCCATTTTTTAAAAATCAAGGTCCATTTAAAATAGATAAACTTCTTAAATTATCTAAAATAGACAATGTTGAAAATTTTACTAAAATAAAGATTTCAGATGTAAAAGATTTAGTTACATCTAAAAAAGACAATATTACTTTTTTTCACTCTAAAAAATACGAAGCATTAGCATCAGTTACAAAGGCTTCATTCTGTATTACTACAAAAAATCTCTCTCATATTTTACCCAATAATTGTAATAAAATAATAGTTGATAATGTTTTGATTGCTACTGCTAAAGTTACTGAAACGTTTTATCCCGAAGCTGTTAATGATGATTTTGATGCAAATGTTAAAGATATTAATAAGACGATTTTTAAAAAAAAAGTCAAATTTGGAAAAAATATATTAATTGGCAAAAATGTTAAAATAGGAAAAAATTGTTTAATTGGTCATAACACAATATTAGAAAGTAACGTTGTTATTGCTAATAATTGTTCAATTGGATCTAATGTTATAGTTAGAAATACTATTATTAAAGATAATGTAAATATTCTTGATGGATGTATTATTGGTAAAAAAGGTTTTGGTTTTTTTCCCAATAAAAATAAAAATTTAAGATATCCTCATATTGGAATAGTAATTATTAATGAAAATACTGAAATAGGCTGTGGATCCACTATTGATAGAGGTTCCATGTCAAATACTGTGATTGGTAAAAATACCTATTTAGATAATCAAATACATATAGCTCATAATAATAAAATTGGGGACAATTGTATTATAGCTGGACAAGTTGGGTTTGCCGGCAGTTCTACTTTGGGAAACAATGTTATGATTGGTGGTCAAGCAGGTATCTCAGGACATCTTAAGATTGGTGATAATGTTCAAATAGGAGGTGGTAGTGGTGTAATTAAAGATGTACAAGATAATTCTAAAGTAATGGGGTATCCAGCAAAAAGTTTAAAACAATTTATTAAGAACAATAAATAAATGATTCACAAAACTGCCGATATAGACTCAAATGCAAAAATATCTTCAAATGTAAAAATTGGACCATATTGTGTAATTGGTCCAAATGTTGAAATATCAGGTGATACTATTGTTCATTCGCATGTAAATATTTCAGGAAACACTATAATCGGAAAAAGTAATAAAATTTATCCATTTGCATCTATTGGAAATGATCCCCAGGATTTAAAATATAATGGAGAAGAAACAAAACTTATAATTGGAAATAAAAATACTATCAGAGAGTATGTTACTATTAATCCCGGAACTGCAGGCGGCGGAGGTGAAACTAAAGTCGGTGATAACTGTTTATTTATGATTTCTTCTCACATTGCGCATGATTGTAATGTTGGAAATAATGTAATTATAGCTAATAATGTGCCACTAGGTGGTCATGCTCGTATTGGAGATGGAGTTATTATTGGTGGGAACTCAGCTGTTCAACAATTTACAAGAATTGGTAAAATGGCAATGATTGGTGGTATGACTGGTGTGCTTAATGATGTAATTCCTTATGGACTTTCAATAGGTAATAGAAATTTTCTTCAAGGATTAAATTTAATAGGATTAAGAAGAAAAGATACACCCAATAAAAAAATATTATCTTTATCAGAAGCTTATAAGGAAATTTTTAAGACAAATAAATTAACTGATAATTTAAACAATTTAAATGGATCGTTTAAAGACAACTCTTTAGTAAATGATGTTATAGAGTTTATAAATGAAGATAAAAAACGTCCAATTTGTACTCCATTCTCAAAATAAAATGATAGGCCTATTTTTTGGTGATACTGATTTTCCTAAAAAAATACTAAATAAGATAATAAAGTTAAAAAAAAATTATTTTATTATTGATCTATCTAAAAATAGAAAATTTAAAAGCAATAAAAATTCATATTCAATCTCAATTGGCCAATTTGGAAAAATAATAAACCTAATTAAAGAAAAGAAATGTAAAAAAGTTCTTTTTGCTGGAAAAATTAATAAACCTCAATTTTCTAAACTAAAACTAGATCTTAAAGGTCTTTATTATATACCCAGAATTGTAAAAGCTTCAAAACTTGGTGACGCCGCAATTTTAAAAGAAATAATTAATATTTTAGCTAAAGAAAAAATAAAAGTAATTAGCTCAATAACATTTAATCTTGAACTTACTTTATCAAAAGGCACACATACAAAATTAAAAGTAAATAAGAATGATTTAAACTCTATAAGTAGAGGAATTAAATCGTTAGTCAGACTAAACGCTCATAATCATGCACAAGGTTTAGTAATTAGAAATTCTAGTGTTATTGCCAAAGAAACATCTAAAGGCACAAAAAAAATGCTTCAATTAATAAAGAGGTCTAAAAATTCCCAAGGTATATTAATCAAGTTTCCAAAGAAGAAACAGGATCTAAGAGTAGATTTACCTACTATAGGACTTGATACTTTAAAAGATTGTAAAAGGGCAGGAATTAAAGGAATTATATTAAAAGCAAAACAAAATATATTTTTAGATAAAACTAAATGTATTAGTTTTGCTAATAAAAACAAAATGTTTATCAGCGCAAAATGAAAAAAATATTTGTAGTCACAGGAGAACCTTCAGGAGATAAACTTGCTTCGACAGTTATATCTAAACTTAAACAAAGTAACCCAGATATTGAATACTTATGTGTTGGAGGAACACACTTAAATTCATTAGGAATAAAGTCAATTTTTGACCTTAAAGAAATTACTTATATCGGCTTTACAAGTGTTTTGTTAAATATCTTTAAAATAAGAAATAGAATTAATAGAACTGTTGACGAGGCTATCAAATTTAATCCGGATATATTATTTAGTGTAGATAGTCCTGACTTTACTCTTAGAGTTGCTGAACGAGTTAAGAAAATTAATAATGATATTAAAACAGTTCATTATGTAGCTCCACAAGTATGGGTATGGAGAGAGAGTAGAATAAAAAAATTTAAGAAATTTTTAGACCATATTCTCTTATTGTTTAACTTTGAAAAGAAATATTTTGATAAAGAAAATATTACTAATACTTTTGTTGGTCATCCTATGCTTGAAACAAATAATAAAAATAAAACTGATTTATCAAACATGATACCTAAGGATAAAAAAATTATTTCTCTATTTGCAGGCAGTAGATATTCAGAAACTAATTTACTTTTACCTATTTTGATTGATTTTATCAAATTAATGAATGAAAAAAATGAAAATTATGTTTTTGTGTTTCATACAATTGAGGAAAATAAAAATTTTATAAAAGATAAACTTAAAATTTCAAATTTAAATAATACTGAGGTAATTTCTGATGAAAATATAAAATCTCAAATATTATTAAGTTCTGTTTTTGCTGTCTCTAAATCTGGAACTGTTTCTTTAGAGATTTGTAACGCTAGAGTTCCATTAATAATAATTTATAAGATGAATTTCTTGAATTTTATGATTGTAAAGTTCTTGGTAAAGATTAAATATGCTAATATTATTAATATAATAAATAATAAAGAAGTTATTCCAGAATTAATCCAAAAAGAATGTAATGCTAAAGAAATCTACAAATCTGTTCTTTATTTTTTGAAGAACCAAAGCATGATGGAGCAACAAATTAATGTCTGTCAAAAAACATTAGAAGAAATTAGATCAAAATCATCTTCTACTAGTGAAGCATCTTCAATTTTAGCTAAGTATCTTATCACCTAATCTTTTGATAACTTCCTCTTTACCCAGAGATATAATTATATCATAAACACCAGGTCCAAATTTTGAACCTGTTAGTGCTATTCTTAAAGGTTGACCAACTCCTTTAAAGTTTGTTTCATTTAATTTTATAAGATCATTTACAATTGGCTCCAATACTTTTTTACTAAGATTATCTAATTTTGAAACTTTATTTGAAAAATTAGATATAATTTTCTTTGCTTTATCATCTACAAGTTTTAAATCTTCTTGATTAAAATTAACTTCATCAAAAATAATATATTTAGAATTATTGTATATATCTTCTAACGTTTTGGCTTTATTTTTAAGAAATCCTAAAGATGGTTTAATTTTTTTTTCTTTATCTGAATTAATCTTTTCCTTATATATTTCACAGTATTTAGTTAGATGTTTATAAAGTTCTTTTTCATCAATAGTTTTAATATAATGTTCATTCATTGATAAAATGCGACTTATATCTAATTTTGATGGTGATTTACCAATACCTTCGAGGTTAAAATATTGAATACTTTCTTCTAAAGTAAATATTTCCTTATCCTTGTAAGACCATCCAAGTCTTAGTAAGTAGTTTCTTAAAGCATCTGGCATTATCCCTATTTTTGAATAATCATCTAAGGTAGACGCATTATCTCTTTTTGATAGTTTCTTACCCTCTATTGTATGAATTAGAGGTATATGAGCAAAAGATGGAAGTTTCCATTTCATTGCTAAGTATATTTGAATTTGTTTAAAAGTATTTATTTTATGATCATCACCTCTAATAATATGTGTCATATTCATTTGATGATCATCAACAGATGCAGACAAATTATAAGTGGGTGTTCCATCATTTCTTAAAATGATAAAATCCTCAATTGTAATGTTTTCTATTTCAACATTTCCTTGAACTAAATCTTTTAATGTTGATGAGCCCTCAATTTTACTCTTAAATCTTACAACTGAATTAATATCTTTTGCAACATTCTTTTCATTAAGTTCTCTACATTTTCTATTATACATATATGGCTGTTTTTTTTGTTTTGCTCTTATTTTTTGTTCTTCTATTTCTTCATTTGAACAATAACATTTATATGCATTACCATTTTTTAGTAGTTCATTTGCAACATTTATATGATCATTAATCTTAGTTGATTGAATATATTCATCCCCATCATGTTCTATACCAATCCATTTTAAAGATTTAATAATTTGAACTTTAAACTCATTTTTAGATCGTTCTTTATCCGTATCTTCTATTCTAAGATGAAAAGTCCCTTTTTGATTTTTGGAATATAACCAATTAAATAATGCTGTTCTCACACCACCAATATGAAGTGGACCTGTAGGAGATGGAGCAAATCTTGTTGCTACTTTAGACATTGGAAATGTTTAAACTATTTTCTTAGAAGTTTCTATATAAAGATACTAAAATTCCTTGTACTTTTACTCTGTCTGGGCCAAAAATTTTAGTTTCATAGTTTCTGTTAGCACTTTCAAGAGCTACAGTTTTACCTTTTCTTCTAATTCTTTTTAGCATGGCTTCATGTTCATCAATTAACGCAACAACAATTTTACCATTATCTGCTGTATCTGTTTTCTTGATAATTACTGTATCACCCTCATTAATTCCTGCTTCAATCATTGAGTCACCTTGAACTTTTAAACCAAAATATTGACCATTTTTTTCAAGATTACTTGGAAGTGGTATTCTAGAAACTTCATTTTGAATTGCTTCAACTGGTGTACCTGCAGCAATTTTTCCTAATACCGGTATTTCCATTTCTTGTGTATTAGTATTTTCTTTATCTAAACCACCTTTGATTACACTTGGTGAAAAACTATTATATATATCATTAGCAGAAGCAGTTTCTGGAAGTTTAATTACTTCTAAAGCTCTAGCTTTATGAGCCAGTCTTCTAATGAAACCTCTTTCTTCTAAAGCACTTATTAATCTATGTATTCCTGATTTTGACTTTAAATTCAGAGCGTCTTTCATTTCTTCGTATGATGGAGAAACACCTCCAGCTCTCAACTTCTTGTTGATAAATAAAAGCAGGTTTTTTTGTTTTTTAGTTAGCA
>JAPYTV010000015.1 GCA_029941985.1 Candidatus Pelagibacter sp.
CCAAGATTACATATACCTATAATTACTAATCCTGGCTCTATAATGGTTATTGACAATGTAGCTAAACATTTACCAGCTGATGGCTCTGTTTGGATCACAAATAATACAAAATATCATAATGCTTTTAATGGTGGAGAAGAAAATAGAATTCACTTAGTTGCGTGTGTTTTGGATCACAAATTTAATTAGTTTGAAAAAAATATTTATATCATCAGACCATGCAGGGCATAAATTAAAAGAATTAATTAAACTTTATTTAGATAAGAAAAAAATTAAATACAATGACTTAGGTCCGGAGAATGACAGTAGAGTTGATTATCCTGATTACGCGCACAAAGTTGCTAAAAAAGTTAAGATTAACAATAATCATGTTGGTATATTAGTTTGTGGATCCGGAATGGGTATGAATATTGCAGCAAATAGACATAAAAATATACGTGCAGCCCAATGTTTTAATTTAAAATCTACAAAATTATCAAGATTGCATAACGACGCAAATATCATTACATTAGGATCAAGACTATTAACAAAAAAAAATGCCTTAAATTGTGTTAGTATTTTTTTAAACACTAAATTTGAAGGTGGTAGACACGCAAAAAGAATTAAGAAAATTTAACTATGTCTAGTGAAAAAAACTATTTAAATGATAAATATAAAAGTTTTTTTGAGGATGGATTATCTAAAACTGATCCAGAACTATATAAAGCAATTAGCGATGAATTAAAAAGACAACAACAACACATTGAATTAATTGCTTCTGAAAATATTGTTTCACAAGCAGTATTAGAAGCGCAAGGTTCAGTTTTGACAAATAAATATGCTGAAGGTTACCCTGGCAAAAGATATTACAATGGATGTGAGCATGTTGATGCAGCTGAAAATTTAGCTATTGAGAGACTTAAAAAATTATTTAATTGTAAATTTGCAAATGCCCAGCCTCATTCAGGAGCTCAAGCTAATGGAGCAGTATTTCTAGCATTACTAAATCCTGGAGATACATTCTTGGGTATGAGTTTAAATTCTGGTGGCCACATAACACATGGATTAAAAATTTCAATGTCAGGTAAATGGTTCAATGCAATAGGATACGATGTTGATAAGGAGTCAGAGCTTATTGATTATGATAATGTAGAGAAACTTGCTTTAGAGAATAAGCCTAAACTGATAATTGCAGGAGGAAGTGCTTACTCTAGAATAATTGATTTTAAAAGATTTAGAGATATAGCTGATAAAGTAGGAGCTTATCTTATGGTTGATATGGCACATTTTTCAGGCTTAGTTGCAGGAAAAGGTTATCCTAATCCATGTGAATATGCTCATGTAGTTACGTCTACAACGCATAAAGTTTTTAGAAGTGCAAGAGGTGGAATTATTTTAACGAACCATGAAGATTTAGCAAAAAAAATTAATACAGCAGTATTTCCAGGTTATCAGGGCGGACCACTAATGCATATAATTGCAGCTAAAGCTGCAGGCTTTTTAGAAGCTCTAAGACCTGAATTTAAGGAATATATAAAATCTGTTTTAGCCAACGCTAAAATTTTATCAGAGACACTTAAGAATAACGGATTTAAAATTTATTCTGACGGTACAGATACACATTTGATGTTAGTAGATTTAAGACCTTTTAATGTAAAAGGCAATACAGCAGCTGAAAGTCTTTCTAAAGCTAATATTACTTGTAATAAAAATGGAATACCATTTGATTCAGAAAAACCAATGATTACCTCAGGTATAAGACTAGGTTCTCAAGCTGCAACCACAAGAGGTTTTGGCTTAAAAGAATTTCAAAAAGTTGGGAAATTAATAACTAAAACAATTAAAGGTTTGTCAGAAAACCCTGATGATAATAGCAAAATTGAGGAGGAAGTAAGAAATGAAGTTATTGAACTTTGTTCATCTTTTCCAATATATAAGAATTTAAAATAAATGATTTGTTCAATTTGTAAAAAAGGTGAAACATCTGTCGTAGACTCTAGACCTACGGAGGATGGTACAGCAATTCGCAGAAGAAGATTATGTGTGTGTGGCGCAAGATTTACCACTTTTGAAAGAGTTCAATTTAGAGAAATAATGGTTATTAAAAAAAATGGAAGAAAGTCAACATTTGATAGAGATAAATTGTCTAAATCAATTTACATAGCTCTAAAAAAAAGACCAATAGATACAGAAACAGCAGAAAAACTTATTAGTAAAATTTCAAGAGCACTAGAAGAATTAGGACTAAGTGAAATTTCAACTAGGACAGTTGGTACTATGGTTATGGAAGGTTTAAAAGATTTGGACCCCGTAGCCTATGTAAGATTTGCCTCTGTTTATAGAAACTTTAGAGAAGAAAAAGATTTTGTTCAATTCGTGGACAAGCTAGATGTCTACAAAAAAAGATAAATTTAATAAAAAAGATAATCAATATATGTATCTTGCTTTGAGACTAGCAAGTGCTCGTCAAGGTTTAACAGGTAAAAATCCTTCTGTTGGTTGTGTTATTGTTAAAAATGATGAGATTATTTCAATTGGTCAAACTGGATACAATGGAATTCCACACGCAGAATATAATGCTATAAAAAATTCAAATGAAAATTTAAAAGGTTCAAAAATGTATGTAACTCTTGAACCATGTAATCACTACGGGCAAACCCCACCATGTACTAATGAAATAATTAAAAATAAGATAAGTGAAGTTTTATATTCAATAAATGACATAGATAAAAATGTTAAAGGAAAAAGTTTTAAAATTTTAAAATCAAAAAATATTAATGTTAAAAAAGGTTTACTTAAAAAAGATGTAAGTAATTTTTATACTCCATACTTTTTTAACAGAAGAAATATGATTCCTTATATTACTGGAAAAATAGCAATTTCAAAAAACAATCTTATTTATAGCAAAGGAACCAAGAAAATTACCGACATATATTCAGATAAATGGACACATTTTTTAAGATACAAAAATGATTCATTAATGATTTCATACAAAACTTTAAATAAAGATAATCCTAAACTAAATTGTAGACTTAAAGGTTTAGATAAATTTTCTCCAAAAAGAATAATTTTAGATAATAATTTAGAAATGAAAACTAGTTCTTATATATTCAGAACAGCGACTAAAGATAATACCATTATCTTTTATAAAAATGCAGATAAGATAAAAATCTCTATATTTAAAAAAAAGGGTGTCCAGTTAATAAAATCTAATTTGATTAAAGATAAATACTTTGATCTTAAATTAATTCTTAAGAAACTCTATAATTTAGGATGTAGAAATCTACTAATTGAAGGTGGAAACGACCTATCTAATAGTTTTTTAAAAAATAAATTATTTAATCAATTTTATTTATTTAAAAGCTCAAAAAATTTATCAAAATTAGTAACCTATAAAGATTTTAATTGCTTTAAAAATTTGTCACAAAATTATAAAACTAAATCAAAAATTAATACAAAATTAGGTAAAGATTCAATTACACTCTATAAAAGATAATATGTTTAACGGTATAATATTTAAGCAAGGAATTATTAAAAAAATTAACAAAAGAGCTACGGGTGTTAATATTTTTATAAAATCTGATTTAAAATTAACAAACAAAGATGTCGGTGTTTCCGTATCTTGTGATGGTGTTTGTCTTACATTAATAAGTATTAAAAAAAAGATAATGGAATTTTATCTTTCGGATGAAACTCTCCAAAGATCCAAATTTAAATTTTTAAAAGTTAACGATAAGACCAATCTCGAACTGCCTTTAAAATATGGGCAAAAAATATCAGGTCATATATGTCAAGGACACGTTGATACAATGGGAAAAATTTTTTCTATTAAAAAAATTGATAAATCTTATTTAATTAATATTGAAATTTTTAAAAAAGAAAGAAAAAATCTTATTGAAAAAGCATCTATATGTTTAAATGGTATTTCACTTACAATTTCTAAGATTACTAAAAAAGGTTTTCATGTGTGGATTATTCCACATACTTTTAAGTTTACAAATTTATCTAGCTTAAAAAAAAATAGTTATGTAAATATAGAGATAGATATCCTATCTAAATACGTTATGAACTATTTTAATGAAAAAAAATAATTTTACGCCAATAGAAAATATTATTAGTATAGCTAGAAATGGTAATATGTTTATTTTGGTTGATGATGAAAAGAGAGAGAATGAAGGCGATTTAATAATTTCTACGTCAGACTCAAACGCTAAGAATATAAATTTTATGGCAAAGTATGGTCGCGGTTTAATTTGTTTAGCAATGGATGGTATTCAAGCAAAAAAATTAAATTTATCTTTAATGTCACCTGTTAACCAATCTAGAAATAAAACTGCATTTACAGTCTCAATAGAAGCTAAAAAAGGAATAACAACAGGCATTTCAGCTAAAGATAGAGCTAAAACAATTAAGGTTGCTTCAAAAAAAAATGTAAACAAAAAAGAAATTGTTTCACCCGGCCATGTTTTTCCAATCATTGCTAAAGATGGGGGTGTTTTAGTTAGAGCAGGTCATACAGAAGCTTCTGTAGATATTTCAAAATTAGCAAAGAAAAATAATTCTGCTGTTATATGTGAGATAATGAATGAAGATGGCACAATGGCAAAAGGACAAGATTTATTTAATTTTGCTAATAAACATAAATTGAAGATTGGAAAAATTGAGGACCTTATTGCATATCGTTTAAAAAAAGAAAAATTAATAAAATTAAAAAAACAGTCAGATATTAAATTTAAAAATCAAAAATATAAGATTAGAATTTATGAAAATTTATTAGACGGATCTGAGCATTTTTCATTAATTAAAGGAAATATCAAAAAAGGTATTACACCACGTGTAAGAGTTATTTCTTCAAATGTTGTACAAAACTATTTATTTAATCAACAGCTACCAAACTCTTTTAGTAATACATTAGATTATTTTAAAAAATTTAATAATTGTGTATTAGTTTTTATAAAAGATACTAATTTGAAATCAGTTACTCAAACTCTTAAAGATTATAAAAATAAAGATTTCTATAAAAAAGGTAACGACAAACTTATAAGAAACTATGGTATTGGAGCTCAAATAATTAAAGATTTAAAGATTAAAAATATGATACTAATAACAAGATCTCCTAAAAAAGTTATTGGTTTAGAGGGTTATGGTATAAAGATTACAAAACAAGAAATAATCAAATGAAAAAAAAATATTTAATAGTTATTGCTGATTATTATAAAAATATATCAAATGGATTACTTAAAAGTTCAAAAGATTTAATTCCAAAATCAAGCACAGTTAAGATCATCTATGTTCCGGGTGTATTTGAAATACCTGTAACAATTTCAAAAAATATTAAAAAATATGATGGTTTTTTAGCTCTTGGTTGTGTGATAAAAGGTCAAACACCTCATTTTGACTTTATTTCCAAAGCATCTACTGAAGCTATAATGAAGCTTTCTGTAGATAACAAAAAACCAATAGGAAATGGAATCATTACCTGTTTAAATATGAAACAAGCTATAGTTAGAAAAAAAAATGGTAGAGAAGCCGCCCTTGCTGTAATATCTGTTTTGTCTCAATCATAATGAGAACTCCTTATAATCCCAATCAAAGTCCTAGAGTTATAATTATTCAAAAACTATATGGCAAATTCTTTAATGATGATGCTGATTTAACTTTTTCAAAACATAGGTTTAAAAAGTTTATCAAAGATGTCGTTTTGGGTACAATAGAAAGAGACGATATCATTAAAGAAGAAGTTAAAAATCATTTAAGTAATGATTTACAATTAACTAATTTAGATAAAGTTTTTCAAGTAATAGTAAAATCAGCTATATTTGAGCTTTTATATAAACCAAAAATTTCAACTAAAATAATTATTAAAGAATATCTAGATGCTTCTAATTTTTTTTTAGAAGATTCTCAAACAAAATATTTGAATGCTATACTAGATAAAATTGCAAAAAAAATTAGAATTTTAAATGCATGAATTTGAATTAATAAGAAATTATTTTCAAAAACTTTCTAAAAAATCAGCAAGTTCTTTAAATCTTAATGATGATGTATTTTTTGATAAAAAAAATAAATTAGTTATTTCAGTTGATACTTATGTAGAGGGAAATCATTTTATAAATTTTAAAAAACCAGATCTTGTAATTAAAAAAATAATAAGATCATCAATTTCTGATCTTATTTGCAAAGGCGTCCAACCAAAGTATTATTTTATTTCTGGTTCTGGCAATAAAAAAAGTTTTTCTAAATCTAATTTATCAAAAATTAGTAAATCACTCAATCAAGAACAAAATAAATATAAAATATTTTTAAGTGGGGGAGACACTGTTTTTTCAAATAAATTAAGCTTTACAATTACCTCGGTTGGTTTTGCTAATGATGTCATTTTTCGAAACAGGGCTAAGGTTAATGATGATATATATATTTCAGGAAATTTGGGTGATAGTTATTTGGGCTTATTAGTTTTAAAAAATAAAATTAAACTTAATAATTCATTAAGTAGGTATTTTACAAATCAATATTTTCTCCCAAATATTCAATTAAAATTAGTAGATCAACTTAAGAAGTTTGCTAAT
Source organism: Candidatus Pelagibacter sp. (assembly GCA_029941985.1). Lineage (GTDB taxonomy): Bacteria > Pseudomonadota > Alphaproteobacteria > Pelagibacterales > Pelagibacteraceae > Pelagibacter. The sequence continues at coordinate 6,549 of JAPYTV010000015.1, forward strand.
ACTTCAATTGATATTTCTGATGGATTACTATCTGATCTTGATAAAATGATTAATGCTCAAAGGTTGTCATATAAAATTCACTTAAAAAGTATTCCAATTTCTAATAATCTTAAAAAAATATTGAATCTTAAAAAATTATCAAAAATTAACTACATTTCTAGAGGTGATGATTACCAGGTTCTTTTTACAGCCCCAAAATCCAAGAGGGGAATCATTATGAAAACTTCTGTAAAGATAGGTGTGAGAATAACTAGAATTGGATTAATTCAAAAAAATATTCATAAATCATCAATAGTTGATCATAATGACACAGTAATTAGTGTTAAAAACAAAGGTTATTTACATAAGTTTTAGTAAGTTAAATATTGCCTTTTATAGCTTTTTTTGTATTGTCCGCTCTTTAACAATAAAATTTTTAACAACCAAACAACCAAAAAGGCTTTATGAATACATCAGTAGAAACAATATTACTTTACACAATTGCAGCAGGTTTTCTTTCAATCGTTTACGGTTTTTTTACTGGTAAAAATATTATTAGCTTAAGTGCTGGTAATGCAAAAATGCAAGAAATTGCATCTGCAATTCAAATAGGAGCAAAAGCATACTTATCAAGACAATACAAAACAATAGCTGTGGTTGGCGTTGTTGTTTTAGTTATCATTTGCTTAGTATTTAGTCCATTAGTTGGTTTGGGTTATTTTATAGGTGCAACTTTATCTGGTATAGCAGGTTATGTCGGCATGTTGGTTTCTGTTCAAGCTAATGTTAGGACTGCTGAAGCTTCTAAAAAAGGTTTAGCAAGTGGTCTTTCTGTTGCATTTAAATCAGGTGCAGTTACAGGAATGCTTGTTGCTGGATTGGCTTTATTATCAATTACTGTTTATTATTATTTTTTATTGAAAATGGGTATAAATGAAAGAGAAATTGTAAATGCCCTAGTAGCTCTTGGTTTTGGAGCTTCTTTAATATCTATTTTTGCAAGATTGGGTGGTGGAATTTTTACAAAAGGTGCTGACGTTGGTGCTGATTTAGTAGGAAAAATTGAAGCAGGAATTCCAGAAGATGATCCTAGAAACCCAGCAGTGATTGCGGATAATGTAGGAGATAATGTTGGTGACTGTGCAGGAATGGCAGCAGATTTATTCGAAACTTACGCTGTGACTATTGTTGCAACAATGGTTTTATCTTCAATATTCTTTCATGGCGATATGAATATGATGATCTATCCTTTAACAATTGGAGGTGCATGTATTTTAACTTCAATACTAGGAACATATTTTGTTAAATTAGGAAAAAGCAAAAATGTTATGAATGCCTTATACAAAGGTTTTGTTGTATCAGCAGTTGCTTCATTAGCTATTTTATATCCAGTAACTGATTATGTTATTGGTTTTGCTAATGAATATACCGTAAGTGGAAAAACATTTAATGGTATGAGTTTGTATTATTGTGGAATAGTAGGTTTGGTTATTACTGGATTATTAATTTGGATTACAGAGTATTATACTGGAACTGACTATAAACCAGTAAGAAGTATAGCAATCTCATCTACAACAGGGCATGGTACGAATGTTATTCAAGGTTTAGCTGTCTCTATGGAAGCCACAGCAGTTCCAGCATTAATTATCGTTGCAGGAATTTTAGTAACAAATTCTATTGCAGGTCTTTATGGGATAGCAATATCAGTTACTACAATGTTGGCATTAGCTGGAATGGTTGTTGCTTTAGATGCTTACGGTCCAGTTACAGATAATGCTGGTGGTATAGCAGAAATGTCTAAACTACCTAAAAGCGTTAGAAAAACTACAGATGCATTAGATGCTGTTGGTAATACCACTAAAGCTGTTACAAAAGGTTATGCGATTGGCTCTGCAGGTTTGGGTGCTTTAGTTTTGTTTGCTGCTTATGTCGAAGATATAAAATATTTTTCTACAGTTGCAGGTTCTAAATTAGAAAACATAGAAGTTACTTTTGATTTATCAAACCCTTATGTTGTTGTAGGACTATTGATTGGTGGAATGCTTCCATACTTATTTGGATCAATGGGAATGCAAGCAGTTGGTAGAGCAGGTGGAGCTGTTGTAGTTGAAGTTAGAAGACAATTTAAAAAATTTCCAGGAATTATGAAAGGTAAACAAAAACCTGATTACGCAAAACTAGTAGATCTACTAACTCAAGCTGCAATTAGAGAAATGATAATACCTTCTTTACTACCAGTTTTATCACCAATTGTTCTATACTTTGTTATTCTTTCTATAGGTGGTCAAGTTGCAGCATTAGCTGCTGTAGGTGCAATGTTGCTTGGTGTAATTATAACAGGATTATTTGTTGCTGTTTCAATGACGGCAGGTGGTGGAGCATGGGATAATGCTAAAAAATATATAGAAGATGGAAATCATGGTGGTAAAGGTTCAGAAGCTCATAAGGCTGCTGTTACTGGTGATACTGTTGGTGACCCTTATAAAGATACAGCAGGGCCAGCTATTAATCCAATGATTAAAATTACTAATATTGTAGCTTTATTATTATTAGCGGTTATAGCAGGCTAATTTTTTATAGAACCCCTCTTTCCCAGTGGGTCATTAATTTTTTGTCTCATTGAATTTAAAAAATCGTATACAAAAGATTGTTTTGATGCAGACATTTTTGTAAAATGTTGTGAAAATTTAATTTTTTGCATATTATTTTTATTTAGAAATATTTTTCCAATCAGAATACCTTTGTTGTCTATTTCCAAGACCAATACATTATTATCTAATAATTTTTTTTTACCAAGTTTAGTTAATCTTGATGATGAGGTATTTCGCTCAATAAAAATCCATAAGTCTTTATCGAAAGTGCTAGTTGTTGAAGGAGCCCCTAATAGTTTTATAATATCATTTTTATTTGAACTATTAAGTGTTAATTTTTCTTGTTTTTTCTCTAGAAAATGTACACCATGATGTTCTATAACTTTATTTAGCGAACAATTTGTAATAAAAAAAAAACTAACAATAATCAATAAATATTTTTTCATGAATATTAAATATATAAATATTTACAATAATTTAGTTAATTTAACTAGAAATAAAGATTTATATAAAAATTTTGATAAACAGGACACTTTTTCAGACCGTTTAATATTTTTTTTACTTCATTTTGCCTTCTTTTTAAAGATTTATAAAAAAAACAATGAAAAAAAAATTTTACAGGAAATTTATGATTATTTATTTAAACAACTAGAACTAAGTATCAGGGAAATAGGTTATGGTGATCAGTCTATAAATAAAAAAATGAAGGATTATTTGAATCTTTTTTATAGCATGATAGGCAAAATCGATGATTGGGAACAATTATCTTTAAATGGAAAAATAGATATATTGAAAGAATTCATAAATAATAGCGCCGACTACCATTTTTTAGTTGATTACTTCGAAAAATATAGGTTAAATTTGTTAAATAATACTTTAAATTTTTATATAAAAGGTGTAGTTAAACCCTAAATTATTATGGCAGTACCAAAACGTAAACAATCACCGTCAAGAACTGGAATGAGAAGAGCTCAGAATATGAAGTTCTCATCCAAGAATATTGTTGAAGATAAAAAATCTGGTGAATATAGATTGCCACATCATTTGGATCTCAAAACGGGCATGTACAGAGGTAGACAAGTCCTTGATCCTAAGGAATAATAACTAAAATTTTTTTAAAATGAATAAAGCAATCAAAATTGCAGTTGATGCAATGGGTGGGGATGGTTCTCCAAGAAAAACTATTGAAGGAATAATTCATCATTACAAAAATAACAATGATACTTTTTATCAAATATTTGGCGACCAGAATAAGATAACCAATATAATTAACAACAAATTACCAAAAAACACTTTTGAAATAACTCATACACAAGATGTTGTAAAAGGAACTGACAGCCCATTAGAAGCTGCCAAAAGAGGAAAAAAAACTAGTATGTGGCTTGCTATTGAAAGTGTTAAAAATAAAAAATCAGACATAGTTGTTTCAGCAGGTAATACAGGTGCCTTATTAGTAATAGCTAAATTAAATCTCAAAATGATAGAAGATATTGATAAGCCAGCGTTAGCAGCATTGTGGCCAAATAAAAAAGGTATGAGTGTAGTGCTAGACCTTGGTGCAAATATTGAATGTAGCTCTAAAAATTTAATTGATTTTTCAATAATGGGATCTTCTTTGTTTAAGTCTCTATACCCAAATGATATAGCAAAAGTTGCTTTATTAAATATAGGATCTGAAGAAATTAAAGGTCATGAAATAATTAAAGAAACATACCAAAAATTAAGTGAGAAAAAAAATTTAGACTTTGATTTTAAGGGGTATATAGAGGGAAACCAGTTAATGAATGGTGATGTAAATGTCATAATTGCTGATGGTTTTACTGGAAATGTTGCTTTAAAAACTGCTGAAGGAACGTCAAATTTTATTACAAGTGAATTAAAGAAAGCTATGACTGGAAGTATAATAGGTAAAATTTCTTCATTATTAAATATTTCTAATCTTAGAAAATTTAAAAAACGTTTTGATCCTAGACTTTATAACGGTGCTATTTTTATTGGCTTAGATTCACCTGTTATTAAAAGTCATGGAGGAACAGATTATATTGGTTTTTCAAATTCCCTGAGTGTTTGTAGTAGAATTATTAAAGGTGACTTAATAAAAAAAATTAGAAACAATATTAATTAGTTATGAGAACAAATTTAACTAAAAGAGACTTAATAAATTCAATATATATGCAAATTGGATTTTCAAAAAAAATCTCTGAAAATTTAATTGATGATTTTTTATTAACAATTATCGAAAGTTTAAAAAAAGAAAATAAGCTTAAAATTTCAAATTTTGGAACTTTTTCAATTAGAAATAAAAAAAGCCGTATTGGTAGAAATCCTTTAACTAAAGAAAAAAAGGTGATTTCTGATAGAAATGTTGTTTTATTTAAAGCTTCTAAAGAATTTAAAGATCTAGTAAATTCTAAAGATGATTTATAAACCTGACACAGCCTATAAAACAATAGGAGAAGTTGCTGAAATTTTGGACCTTGTTAATAAGAAAAAAGGAACATTAAACACCCATACTATAAGATTCTGGGAAAAAGAATTTAAACAGATTAAACCAAAAATTTTATCTGGTAATAGAAGATATTATAATAGTGATACAATTGAAATTTTAAGAAAAGTTAAATACTTACTTAAAGATCAAGGAATGACTATTAATGGTGTTAAAAAACTTCTAAATTCTAATAAATCATTAAAACTTGACGAATTATCAAATAATCCTATAAATGCAGATAATAAAATTAGAAATAAACTTAAAAAAATATCTAATTTAATAAAACAAATTAAAAATTTAAAATATAATGGCTAAAAAAACTCACGTAAAAGTTAGATTGGTACCTGAAACAAAACCAGATAGTCCGTTCTTTTATTATGTTAAAAAGCCTGCTGGTGGTGAAAAAGCAAAAATTAAACTAAAAGCAAAAAAATATAATCCTTCAACTAGAAAACACGAAGTTTTTGTAGAAAAAAAATTACCACCTCACAGCAAATAGTATTATTTTAAATAGTATTATTTTTTTTTGAAGTTTCTTTTTTCAAAATCAATATAAGACCAAATCATATTTTTCCATATTCGATTAGTGACTTTAGGATCAATATTTTTTTTTATTGATTTTTTTTTAATTTTTTTAAGAATAAAATTAATTCTTTTTTTATCAACAATTTCACTTTTATATTTTTTTAATTTTAAAACTTCATTTACTAGGCTAGATCTTTTTTTAATAACTTTTAATAGCCCATTATCAAGATTATCTAATTTTCTCCTCAGTATACCTAATTTTATTTTATTTTTTGGCGACATTTATTCAATTGGATTTATTAATAATTAATATATTTATTCATATATGTACATAGAGAATAAACAATTAAAATATTATATTTCTTTTTGGTTAGCTACAATGTTTTGTATGATTTCAATAATGATAATAGTTGGTGGTCTAACTAGATTGACCGACTCAGGCTTATCCATAACTGAATGGCAATTATTTTCTGGTTTTTTACCACCAATAAATGAAACTCAATGGATTAAATATTTTGATTTATATAAAAAAATCCCTGAATTTCAGTTGCAAAATTATTCAATGACTTTACAAGAATTTAAAATTATTTTTTGGTGGGAATGGATGCATCGTTTTCTTGGAAGATTAATAGGTATATCTTTTTTGATACCACTTATATATTTTTCTTTTAGAATAGGTTTTAAAAATTTAAGAAATCTTTATTTTATTTTCATCCTTATTTGTTTTCAGGGTTTTATAGGTTGGTATATGGTTTCTAGTGGATTGGTTGATAGAATTGATGTAAGTCATTTTAGATTATCAATTCATTTGTTAATAGCCTTTTTAATAATTTCTTTAATTTTTTGGAATTATTTAGAATTAAAAAATCTTAATTTTTCTAAAAATGGATTAAATAAACTTATTCCAGTAATATTTTTATTATTTATCTTTAGTCAAATTTCTATAGGGGCATTTGTTTCAGGTATGGATGCTGGGAAAATTTATAATTCCTGGCCTTTAATGGGGACAAGTTATTTTCCTGATGATAGTAAGTTTATTGATTTATTTTCAGTCAGTTCATTTAGTAATCCTTCTTTAGTTCAATTTATGCATAGAAATTTAGCTTATTTTATTCTTGGATTTTATTTATTTATTCTAATGCAAGTATATAAAAATAGGATAACAAGTTACTTTTTCATAATAAAAATAATAGGTTTTTTATTATTAGTACAAATTATTTTAGGAATTTTGACTTTGTTATTTGGAGCACAAATTTTTTTATCATCTATGCACCAAATAAGTTCTATTTTTTTAGTTAGTTCTAGTGTTTTTTTTTTATATTTAAATACTAATTCTAGCTAACAGCTTTTAATTTTCCTTTAGACGATATATTTAAGGCTTGATCCAAGTCTTCTATAATATCATCAACATGTTCTATACCAATAGCCAATCTCACATATCCTGGTGTTACGCCTGAGGCTATAAGTTCTTCTTCATTTAGTTGACTGTGTGTTGTTGTTGCCGGATGAATAGCTAAACTTTTAGCATCTCCAATATTAGCGACATGATAGAACATTTTTAAAGCTTCTATAAATTTTTTACCAGCTTCAATACCACCTTTAAGTTCAATGCCTACTAAAGCACCATTGCCACCAGATAAATATTTCTTAGCACGTTTCGCTATTTCACCTTCATGATTAGTAGGGTAGATAACTTTAGATATTTCTTTGTGGCCTTTTAGATAATCAACAACTTTTTCTGCATTAGAACAATGTTGTTTCATTCTAAGAGCTACTGTTTCAAGTCCTTGAATGAATCCAAAAGCATTATCTGGTGCTAAAGCTGCACCAAGATCTCTTAAAAGAGTAACTCTTGCTCTTACTGCAAATGAAACATTTGCACCAGTTAATTCAGGCACTGCTTTACCCCACACAACTCCTCCATAGCTTGCGTCAGGCTCATTAAAATTAGGTTGTCTTTTAGGATCTGTTGTCCAATCAAAGTTACCACCATCAATTAATGCTCCTCCAACAACTGTACCATGACCACCTATATATTTTGTAAGTGAATAAACAACAACTGCTGCACCATGTTCTATTGGCTTACAAATAACAGGGGATGCCGTATTATCCATTATTAATGGTATGTTATGTTTTTTACCAATTTCTGATACTTCTTTAATAGGAAACACTCTTAGGTAAGGATTTGGTAAAGTTTCACCATAAAAAGCTCTAGTTTTATCATCTATAGCTTTTTCAAAGTTTTTAGGATCAACAGGGTCTGCGTACCTAACTTCAATTCCAAGTTTACTTAATGTGTGAGTAAATAAAGAAACTGTTCCACCGTACAAGTCTGTAGAACTAACAATATTATCACCAGCTTTTGCAACGTTTAAAACTGCATATGCTGAAGCCGTTTGACCTGATGATACTGTTAAACAAGCTAATCCACCTTCTAATGCAGCTAATCTTTTTTCAAGCGCATCATTTGTTGGGTTCATTATTCTTGTATAAATGTTTCCAAACTCTTTTAATGCAAAGAGATTTGCAGCATGTTCAGTGCTATCAAATTGATAAGAGGTAGTTCTATAAATAGGAACTGCTACAGCTTTGGTTGTTGGATCACTTCTATAATCACCGCCATGTATAGCGATAGTTTCTGGGTTTTGTCTTTTTGTACTCATCTTAGTTCTCCTTTTTTAGTGCTTTAACTTGATGTAAGGCGCACAATATAGTTCAAATGCCTACCGAATATGTGTGTAAAAAATCCTTTTTAGCAATTAAAGCCTGCAATAGGAACAAATCGGCAGAAACAAGATATCATTATAAACTACTATTACAAGCTAAATATAAAATTGACTTTATAATTAATAATAAGTATTAATCCCACCACAATGACAAAATTTCTAAAAAGTAGTGAAATAACTAGTAATTGGTTTGAAATAGACGCAAAAAATGCTGTAGTTGGAAGAATGGCTTCTGTTATATCTATGATTATTAGAGGTAAAAATAAAACTACTTACACTCCCCATATGGACGATGGTGACTTTGTTGTTGTAAAAAATATTGAACAAGCAAAGTTCACAGGAAATAAGTTTAAAGATAAAAAGTATTACAAACATACAGGACACCCAGGGGGAATTAAGGAAATAACACCTGAAAAGTTACTTGAAAAAAACAAACCAGGTGAAAGTTTAAAATTAGCAGTAAAAAGAATGTTACCCGGTGGCGTTCTTGGAAGAAAACAATTAACTAAATTGAAAATTTATGCTGGTGGAGATCACCCTCATGCAGCACAAAATCCTACAACGATAGATTTAAATAAACTAAATAGTAAAAATTTAATTAGAAACTAATATGGAATCATCTGTACAAACAACTTCAAAAAAACCTAAAATTAAATTAGATTTTAAAGATAGTAAATACGCAACAGGTAGAAGAAAAAAATCTATAGCTAAAATCTGGTTAAAAAAAGGTACTGGTAAAATATATGTTAATGGAAAATTATTTAATGAATATTTTTCAAACGATAGTCATAAAATGCAAATTACTAGACCATTTGAAATATTAAATCAGGCAACTGATTATGATGTTAGATGTAGTGTTAAAGGTGGAGGACATACAGGTCAAGCTGGAGCAATGGTTCACGGCATATCAAAAGCTTTACTTTTATTTGATCCAGATTCTAAATCTGCATTAAAAACCGAAAAACTCACTACGAGAGACTCTAGGTCAGTTGAAAGAAAGAAACCTGGTCGTAAAAAAGCTAGAAGAAGCTTTCAATTTTCTAAAAGATAATTTTTTTTTAATTCTAAACTGTTATAATATTAAATGCCTAAGCTTAATGTATTAATCGCTGGATCAACTGGATATATTGGTATTCA
>JAPYTV010000016.1 GCA_029941985.1 Candidatus Pelagibacter sp.
CTTTCTAAAAAATCGTCTATTTCTCCATCTAATACTTTATCAGGATTTGAGCTTTCAAAATTAGTTCTGTTATCTTTGACTAATCTATACGGGTGAAGAACGTAAGATCTTATTTGATGGCCCCATCCTATTTCTGCTTTAGAAGATTGATTGCTTTGATTTTCTTTCTCTCTTTTTTTAATTTCAAAATCATATAATCTTGCTTTGAGCATATTCATACACGTTTCTTTATTTTTATGTTGAGATCTTTCATTCTGACATTGGACTACAATTTTTGAAGGCATATGTGTAATTCTAACGGCACTATCTGTTGTATTTACATGTTGTCCTCCTGCTCCACTAGATCTATAGGTGTCAATTCTTAAATCTTTTTCTATAATTTCAACATCAATATTTTCATCAACGACTGGGTAAATCCATATACTAGCAAAACTTGTATGTCTTCTTGCACCTGAGTCAAATGGAGATATTCTTACTAATCTATGAATTCCTGACTCAGATTTTAACCATCCATAAATATAATCACCTTCAACTTTAATTGTTGATGATTTTATTCCCGCTTCATCACCTTTATGTTCGCTTATTAATTGAGATTTAAAACCTTTGTTTACTGACCACTTTAAATACATTCTTCTTAACATCTCAGCCCAATCTTGACTTTCTGTACCTCCTGCTCCCGCGTGTATTTCTATATAACAATCTAAGCTATCACTCTCATTTGAAAGAAAACATTTTGTTTCATTTTTTTTTGTTAAAATTTTTAATTTTTTAGTATTTTCTAGAACTTCATTAATTATAGATTGATTTTTTTCTTTAAAAGCTAACTCATTTAACTCATCTAAATCTTTTAATGATTTAACAGAATAATCATAAGAATGAATTAAATCCTCATGTAGTTTTTTTTCTTTAATTACTTTTTGTGAGTTTGATTTTTTTTGCCAAAAATTGGCTTCTAGCATTTTTTTGTTATTTTTTTCTAGAATGGAGTATATATTATTCTTCTCAAAGGTACTCCTTTATTCTTTGATTAATTTTTTCTATTTCTTTCTTATGATTTAAATATTCATTTTCCATTAATAGAACCTTAATATATTATTATTTTTTAATCTATTATTAATATCTAAATTTATAAAATTTTCTTTTGTTGTAATATTTTTTTTGTAAGATTCTATAATTGTTGTTTTAGATACAAATTGAGCTTTTTGACCAGTTAAAGGGTCTATAACCATCATTAAAATATTATCTGCAACCTTAAAGGGTCTTGCCTCTTTCTTTTTAATTGCATTTTTCATAAAACTTTTAAATATTGGTAATGCTGTTTTTGCTCCAGTTTCATATCTCCCTAAAGATGTTGGGTTGTCTGAACCAACATATACACCCACTGCAAGTTTTGAAGTAAAGCCAATAAACCAAGTATCAGTATTTTTATTTGTTGTTCCTGTTTTTCCAGCTATATCCAGATTAAGATTTTTTAATTTTCTCCCTGTACCTCTTTGAACCACACCTTCTAATATTGAAGTCATTTGATATGCAGTTTCTGGAGAAAATATTTGCGGAAATTTATTCTCTATATTTGGATATTTATTACTTAAAGATGATATTTGATCACAATTTATACATTTTCTTTTCTCATTATTGAATATTGTATTTCCTTCACTATCTTGAATTCTGTCTATCATTATTGGCTTTATTAATTTACCTCCATTAACAAAAGAACAATAAGCAGAAGTTAATTTTAATAATGTAGTTTCTGCAGAGCCTAATGAGATTGATAAAAGTTCGCTAGGATTATCGTATATACCTAACTGTTTGGAAAAATTAACTAGTTTTTTTAAACCAAGATCTTTTGCTATTCTTACAGTCATTAAGTTTCTAGATTTTTCTAAACCCATTCTTAATGTTGATGGTCCATAGAATTTTTTTCCATAGTTTTCTGGTTTCCACATCTTTAAATCTGAACCTTGCTCTAAAACTAACGGGGCATCTAGAATTAAAGTTGAAGGTGTATATCCATTTTCTAATGCTAGAGCATAAACAAATGGTTTAAATGCTGATCCAGGTTGTCTAGATGCTTGACTAGCTCTGTTAAATTCACTTTTTTTAAAACTAAAACCTCCACTTAATGCAACAACTCTTCCAGTAAATGGATCCATTACCACAATTCCTCCATTAACCTCTGGCAGCTGTCTTAATGCATAATTATTTTCGTCAATATTTTCTACGTAGATAATGTCACCAAGCTTAAATAGTTCATTTAATTCTTTTTTGGTCCAAGAGATATTTTCATATTTTATAAATCCTTTTAATTTATTATCAGTTTCAATTTCTACAGAAAATTTTTTTATTTTTTTTACTATTGCTAATTTCCAATTAATTGACCTTTCTAACTTAAATTTTTCTAAATTATCAGACCAATTATTTAAATTTTTTTTATTTAATATTGATCCTCTCCAACCTTTTCTTTTATCGTAACGTATTAATCCATTCCTTAAGGATTGTGTAGCAATTTTCTGCAAATTTAAATTAATTGGAGTATTAATATTTAAACCTTGTTTATATACTTTTTCATAACCAAACTTATCAATTACATTTTTTCTTATATCTTCAACGTAATAGCGAGTATCTTCTAAAAATATTTTTTTTCTTTTTTTTAATAAAATTTCATTATTAATAAATTTTTCATAACTTTTTTTATTAATGTGGCTATTTTCAAACAAATTTTGTAAAACTAAATTTCTTCTAAATTTAGCTAATTCAATATTTTTATAAGGGTTATATCTACTGGGCGCTTTAGGTAATGCTGCCAATAGGGATGTTTCATCATAATTTAATTCACTAATAGGTTTGTCAAAATATTCTAGGCTAGCAGAAGCAACACCGTATGACCCTTCTCCCAAATAAATTTGATTAAGATACAACTCCAATATTCTTTCTTTTGAAAGTGCTCTTTCAATTCTAAACGCTAAAATTACTTCTTTTAATTTTCTATTTAAACTAACTTCATTAGTTAATAAAAAATTTTTTGCTACTTGCTGAGTTATAGTTGATGCACCTTCTAATCTTCTCGACGCAACTATATTTGAAATATTATTAATTGTAGCCCTTAAAACTCCCCTTGCATCAACCCCTGGGTGAGTAAAAAAATTTTTATCTTCGGCTGATAAAAAAGCATTGATTACTTTTATTGGTATTGCTTTATATGGAACAAAAATTCTTCTTTCTGTTGAAAAATCATTTACCAATTCTCCTTCGCCAGAGTATACTTTACTTGAAACTGGCGGTTTATAGCTTTTTAAAAATTTGTAATCTGGTAAATTACTTGAAAATACCCATAAAATTGAAATTATCAATATTCCTGTTAATAAAACTAAGCTAGATAATAATATAACAATATTCCTAATAATTTTATTCATTTTAGTATAAATTAATATACGAATTTGTTAAAGTAATGGCATTAAAATTTATACAAAATTAAATAAAAAATGAAACAATTAGCTAAAAATATATGGAAAAAAATTTATACATTGATGCTTCGCATCCCAATGAAACTAGAGTTGTGCTTAAGTCAGGCGAAAATATTGAAGACTATGAGTACGAAGGTTTAAAAAATACTTTAATAAAAAACAATATATACCTAGGTAGGATTAGTCGTGTAGAACCCTCTCTGCAAGCAGCCTTTGTTGATTTCGGAAGAGATAGACATGGTTTTTTATCTTTTAACGATATTCAATCAGATTATTATCAAATACCTCAAAGTGATCTAGATAGAATTAAAGAGGAAGAAGAAAGAGTAAGAGAAAAACTTCAAAAAGAAAGTGAAGAACAAGAAGAAAAAAACATCAATGAAGGTAATTTAGAAGTTAATGACCCTGTCGAAATAAAACCAGAATCAGAAACTAAAGTTTCTACATCTGAAGAAGTTATATCTGAAATTATTTCTATAGATGAAGTTAAAAAACCAGAAACTAAGTTTCAATCAAAAAGATACAAAATACAAGAAGTTATAAAACCAAACCAAGTAATACTTATTCAGGTCACAAAAGATGAAAGAGGTCAAAAAGGTGCTGCCTTAAGTACTTTTATTTCTATAGCAGGAAAATATGTTGTATTGATGCCTAATACACCGAAGGGTGGAGGGATATCACGTAAAATTTTTAACCCTGGTGAAAGAAAAAAAATAAGAGTAATTTTAAATAAAATAATTATTCCAAAAGAAATGGGATTAATTGTCAGAACTGCTGGATCTAATAAAACAAAGAATGAAATTGATTATGACCTTGAGTCTTTAATAAAAGTTTGGAATAATATTAAAGATCTTGCTTTAAACTCTCTTGCACCTGCATTAATCCACCAAGAAAGTGAAATAATAAAAAGAACCTTAAGAGATATGTATGATGAAAATACAAAAAATATAATCATTGAAGGAAATGAAGGTTATAAAAAAGCACAAACTTTTATGAAGATGATGATGCCTTCTCATATTAAAAAAATAAAAAAATATAGAGATAAAGTTCCTTTATTTTTTAAAGAAAATATTGAGCAAAAGTTAAATGAGATGTACGACACAGAAATAAAATTAAAATCTGGCGGTTATTTGGTTATAAACCCAACAGAAGCTTTGGTTTCAATTGATATTAACTCTGGTAGTTCAATAAAACAAAAAAATGTTGAAAATACAGCGTTAGATACAAACCTTGAGGCTGCAGAAGAAATTTCAAGACAAATAAAAATTAGAGATTTATCTGGACTAATAATTATTGATTTTATTGATATGTTGAGTTTTGGAAATAGAAGATTGATTGAAAAAAAACTGAAGGAAAAATGTAGAACAGATCGAGCAAGAATTCAAATTGGAAGAATTAGTAATTTTGGACTTTTAGAAATGTCGAGACAAAGACTAAGAGAAAGTGTTGTAAAATGGAAAGTAACTTTAACAGATGAATCTTTTGCTCTAAAAATATTGAAATTAATAGAAGTTGAAGTTGTTATGAATAAAGCCAAATTTGTTGAACTTAAAGTTTGTAAAAAAATATCTAATTTTATGAAAGAAAATTTTATTGACGATCTAAAATATTTTGAAAATAAAAATAAAGTAAAAATAGATATTATTGCTGATAACACACTGACAATACCAGAATATATAATTAACCTTCAAAATAAAACTAAAAAAATAATCAAAACAATCGAGCACTTTGAAAAATTAAAAAACCTTGAAGAGCAAGAAAAAGAGGGTAAAATTTTTGATAAATCTATTAAAAAAAAACCTTATAAAAAAAAATCTCTTTTCAAGAAGAAATTTTACAAAAAAGCAGTTTAGATAATTCCTTTTTTAGGTGAAGATGGATTTCCATATAATAATTTTTCTATTCTGCCAGCTAAAAAAGATTGTCTTCCAGCAATAACTCCATTTTTAAAAGCTAAAGCCATTTCAAATGGTTTTTTAGCTTTTGCTATTGCTGTGTTTGCTAAAACACCATCACAACCTAATTCCATTGCAATAGTGGCGTCTGAGGCTTGACCTAAACCAGCATCAATTATCAATGGTAATTTTGTCTGACTTCTTATAATTTTTATATTTGTTGTATTTTGTATTCCAAGACCAGAACCGATTGGAGCTGCTAAAGGCATGATCGCACATGCTCCCGCATTCTCTAATCTTTTTGCCATTAGTGGATCATCATTACAGTAAACCATTACATTAAAACCTTCATTGGTTAATACTTCAGTAGATTTTAAAGTTTCAATCATGTCTGGAAATAAATTTTTTTTGTCTCCAAGAACTTCAAGTTTTACTAATTTCCACCCTCCTATTTCTCTTGCTAGTCTTAGAGTTCTAAGTGCCTCTATTGAATTAAAACATCCTGCGGTATTAGGTAAATAAGTAATTTTTTTTGGATCTATATAATCCATTAATAGTGGTTTTTTTTTATTAGAAATATTTACTCTTCTAACTGCAACTGTAACAATTTCGGCACCAGATAGCTTTATAGCTTTTGCACATTCTGACATACTTTTATATTTACCTGTTCCAACTATCAGTCTGGAATTAAACTTTTTATTAGCTACTGTTAATTGATCTTTTTTCAATTTTAACCACCTCCAATAAAATGAACAATTTCTATCTTATCGTCTTTTTTTAATTTGGTTTTATTTAGCTTATTTTTATCTATTATTTCGTGATTTAATTCAATTGCTACTTTTTTTAAAGGTATTTTTAATTCTTTTAGATAGCTTAATAGACTTAAATTATCATTAATTGCTGATAATTTACCATTTATTTTAATTTTTATTTTTTTTATTTTTTTCATACTATATAAAAGCTGAATGAATAATAATATACTTGTTGTTAACGGTCCTAATCTTAATCTATTAGGTGAAAGAGAACAATCACAATATGGATCAACAACTTTTGAACAGTTAAAAAACAATTGTTTAGCTAAAGCAAAAGAATTAGATGTTAATCTAGAATTTTCACAATCAAATATTGAAGGTGAATTAGTTACAATTATTCAAGAGGCAAAAAATAAATTTGATGGCATAATTATTAATGCAGCAGGTTTCACTCACACATCTGTTGCTATTAGAGATGCTTTAGATATTTACAAAAAACCAATTATAGAACTTCATATATCCAATATATATAAAAGAGAGGAATTTAGACAAAAATCGTTGATTAGTGATGTTGCTACTGGTGGTATTTTTGGTTTAGGAGATAATGGTTATATTTTAGCCATAATTGCAATGCAAAACATATTAAAAAATGAAAATAGATAAAAGTATTATTAAAGAATTAACAGATTATTTAAATGAGTTTAATTTAACTGAAATAGAGTACACTGAAAAAGATACTAAAATTAAAGTATCTAAATCTACTTCACCTAGCTCAAATCGAGTAATAAGTGTTGCCGCTTCAGCACCAACGACTAACAAAACTAAATATAAAATAACTACAGGTACAGAAATAACTTCGCCTATAATTGGTATTGCTTATCATGCTCCAGAACCTGGTGCTAAAAAATTTATAGAGATTGGAAAAAAAATTAAAAAAGGTGACACGATTATGATCGTAGAAGCTATGAAGACGATGAATCATGTTCCGTCTACAGCAGATGGAGTTATAAAAGAAATTTGTGTTGAGGATGGTCAGCCAGTTGAGTTTGGTCAGACTATTGTTATCTTAGATTAATGTTCAAAAAAATCTTAATTGCAAACCGTGGGGAAATTGCGGTTAGAGTTATACGTGCTTGTAAAGAATGGGGCATTGCGACTGTAGCTGTTCATTCTGATGTTGATAGAGATAGTATGCATGTTAGGCTTGCCGATGAAAGTGTCTGTATTGGATCTCATCAGCCAGCAAATAGTTATTTAAATGTACCGGCACTAATGTCTGCGATTGAACTTACTAAAGCAGAAGCTGTGCATCCTGGTTATGGGTTTTTATCTGAAAATGCAAACTTTGCGAGAGTGTTAGAAGAAAATAAAATAAAATTTATTGGCGCTTCATCAAAATTAATAAAAATGATGGGTGATAAAATTCAAGCAAAGAAAATTGCTAAAGAACATGGGTTACCTGTTATTCAAGGATCTGAAGGTGGTGTGACAGATATCAAGGAAGCCAAGGAACTTTGTAAAGAAATAGGGTTTCCAGTTTTAATTAAAGCTTCAGGTGGTGGCGGTGGTAAAGGAATGAAAATTGTTCACAAAGAAGAGGAATTTCAAACACTATTCTCTACAGCTAAATCAGAAGCTCAAAAATACTTTGGGAACGATGAAGTTTATATTGAAAAGTTTTTTCAAAATCCAAGACACATAGAGGTTCAAATATTATCTGGTAAAAATAGAACTATTCATCTGCATGAGAGAGATTGTTCCGTTCAAAGAAGACATCAAAAATTAATAGAAGAGACACCAAGCCCAGTTCTAAATGATGAAATTAGAAAAGATCTTTTTGAAAGAACTGTGAGTATGGTAAGCAAAATTGGATATGAAGGTGCAGGAACTGTAGAATTTATTTATGAAGATGGAAAATTTTATTTCCTTGAAATGAATACAAGAGTTCAAGTTGAACATCCAGTAACTGAGATGGTTACTGGAATAGATATTATTAAAGAACAAATTTTTATTGCATTTACAGGTGATACAGCACTAAAACAAAGTGACATAAATCCAAGAGGACATGCTATTGAATGTAGAATTAATGCTGAAGATGCAAGTAAAAATTTTCAACCATCACCTGGAATCATAGGAATGTGTCATCAACCATCTGGTTTTAGAACAAGAGTAGATGGAGCAATATTTCAAGGTTACAAAGTAACACCGTATTATGACAGTATGATATGTAAATTAATTTGCCATGGCAGAAATAGAACTGAAGCAATTCAAAGAATGAACCGTTCTTTAGATGAATTCGTAATTGAAGGTATAACAACTACAATACCTCTTCATAAAAAATTACTAAGTCATGAAAAATTTATTAAATCTAATTTTAATGTTAGCTGGTTAGATAACGAAAAAGTTATCTAGTAACATTTCATTAACCAAATATCATAAACTGGATGATCAAAGGGGTTTATTGTAGGACCTGATGAAAAAGTCCAACCATTAAATACAAAAACTTCATCATTATTATTACTTGCTAGATCTATAACTTGAAGATAAGCTGTAATTTCTGGATTATCATCAAATTCTGAATTTTTACACTTTAAACTTTTTATTAAAAGGTTTTTATATTTTTTTTCTTCTCCAATTTTTATTTTTAAAAGATTATTTTTAGAACTAACTTTGTCTAGAATTTTTATCTCAATAAATTTACCTTCAGGAGCTTCTTGATTTTCTAACGCTTTCGTTGAAGAAATTATGTTTATAAAAATAAAATATAATAAAATTATAAAAAAATTAATTCTTCCAACTAGTATATTTTTTTTTAATCTCATCATTATTTTTATTTGGGTGATAGGCATTTTCAGTACCAGTTTGGTTAGGCAGATGTGATTTTTGCCATTCATATTTTTTTAAATCATGTTTATTTTCTATATTGTTATTTGTAAAATGAATCCATGAATACCACTCACTTGGTATTTTTGAGGCATCTACCTCATCAATATAAATGATCCACCTCTTACCTGACTTGCTTTCGTAGTACTTATTTCCAAAAGAATCTTTTCCAACTAATTTTCCAAAAAATATTGTTTTTAATTTTGTTCCAAAAGTCTCTTGATTCCACCAGATGAAAAGTTTTTTAAAAAGTGTCAACATATAATTTTATTATTTCTTCAATTAAAGATTGTATAATATAAATTAGACTAAAGTATGAATTTGTATATAAATTAATTATCTTAAGATTCAAAACAAATTTTAATTAGAGGAAAAATGGCAAAATACTTAGTAGAAACTTATTATACGTGTAGCTTCAAAGTTAACCATTATTTAGATGATATTAATGAAACTGAATTAGCAAATTTAGAAAAAAGAGATGATGGAAAGTTTGAGGTTTTAGATGTTAAGCTGGATACTAGAAAGACAAAAAACCTAGACCCTAATAACAAGGTGATAAAGACTAAAAAATTAGACATTATATCTGATAAAACTGAACCTAAAATTATATCAAAAGATGATAATACAACTTTTATTAAAAAAATTAATGAAGGTGTAAGTAAAAGATTTAGTATGCCTGATAGAAGAAAAGGCTACATTCAAAAAGCAACAATTGGTGATCATAAAGTATATTTACATACCGGTGAATATGAGGATGGAAAAATAGGTGAAATTTTTATTGATACAAGTAAAGAGGGTGAGTTAGTAAAAGCTTTAATGAATAACTTTGCAATAGCTATATCTTTAGGTCTTCAATACGGTGTGCCTTTAGACGAATTTATTAGTGCTTATGTTGATACTAAATTTGAGCCATCTGGCAAAGTACATGGAAATGATAGAATATTAAGCGCTTCATCAATTTTAGATTATATTTTTAGAGAATTAGCTATTTCATACCAAGGTAGAGAAGATTTGGCTCATACTCCCACTATTGGAGAATCAGACAAAACTGTTTCTGATGATGAAAATACAGACGATCAAAATCAATTCTTAAAAATGGTAAAAAATATTACAAGCAAAGGTTTTGTAAGAAATAATTATAAAAAAAATCTTGTAGATTTATCTGATATTAAAATTAGTTTAAAAGGTAAGAAATAATACTATTTTTTAATTTTAATAGCTAAGCCTAGTTCTTTTAATTGATCTTCATTTACTTCTGAAGGTGCGTTCATCATCAAATCTTGTGCATTTTGATTCATTGGAAACATTGTAACTTCTCTTATATTTTTTTCATTAGCTAACAACATGACAATTCTATCTATGCCAGGTGCTATACCACCATGTGGAGGTGCTCCATAACTTAAAGCATTAATCATACCACTAAATTTTTCATCAACTTGTTTTTTTTCATATCCAGCAATTGAGAACAATTTGTACATTAATTCAGGTATATGATTTCTGATCGCCCCAGAAGATAGCTCTATTCCATTACAAACAATGTCATATTGGTAAGCTTTTATATCTAATGGTTTATCGAAATTTAAGTTTTTAATATTTCCTTGTGGCATTGAAAAAGGATTGTGACTAAATTCAATCTTATTAGTTACCTCATTTTTTTCAAACATTGGGTAGTCAACTACCCAGCAGAAAGCAAAGCTATTATCGTCAATTAAATCTAAATCTTTAGCTATTTTATCTCTTGCTTGAGAGGTAATTTTTTCAATATCACTAGTTTTTCCACATGCAAAAAATACGCTATCTCCTTCTTTTGCTCCTGTGATTTTCATAATTTCTTCTAAAGATTTACTTGAAAAAAACTTTCCAACGGGTCCTTTAGCAGTAATTTGTTTGTCCTTTTCTAATGTAAAATAAGCTAAACCAGATGCACCTTGTTCCTTGGCCCATTTATCTATATTATCAAAAAAACTTCTTGGTTTGTCTTTTGTGTTTTTGGTTACAATGCTTCTTACTTTAGATCCTGAATTTACAAGTTTCTTAAATATTTCAAAAGTAACATCATCTCTAGTAAAAATGTTTGTTAAATCAGAAATTAACAAAGGATTTCTTAAATCTGGTTTATCTGTACCATATTTAAGCATAGATTCCTCATAAGATATTTTAGGAAATTTTTCATGCATTAATTTTTTAGAAGAAAACTTTTTAAACACATTTACTATTAATTGTTCAACTACTTTAAATACATCTTCTTGTTCAACAAAAGACATTTCTAAATCTAATTGATAAAACTCGCCTGGACTTCTATCGGCTCTTGCATCTTCATCTCTAAAACATGGTGCTATTTGAAAATACTTATCAAATCCTGATACCATTATTAATTGCTTGAATTGTTGTGGAGCTTGTGGAAGAGCATAAAATTTTCCAGGATTTAATCTGCTAGGAACTAAAAAATCTCTAGCACCCTCTGGACTTGAAGACGTAAGTATTGGAGTTTGGAACTCTAAAAACCCTAGTTTAAACATTTCATTTCTTATAAATGAAATAACTTTTGATCTTAAAATAATATTATCATGAATTTTTTTTCTCCTTAAATCTAAAAATCTATATTTTAATCTAATTTCTTCAGCATATTCTTGATCACTAAAAACAGGCATTGGCAACTCTTTGCAAATTCCAAGTGTTTCAAATGAATTTATGTTGACTTCAATTTCGCCCGTTTGAAGTTCTGGGTTAATAGTCTCGTTACTTCTTTCAATAACTTTTCCGTCTATTCTAATTACACTTTCTAGCTGAATTTTTTCTAGTTCTTTAAAACTAGAATTACTTTTATCAATTATACATTGTGTCATTCCATAGTTGTCTCTTAAGTCAATAAATAAAAGATTACCGTGGTCTCTTTTTTTATTGATCCAACCAGATAAAACAACTTCTTGACCACTGTTTTCTTTTTTTAATTCACTACAGTTATGACTTCTATATTTATTCAATTTGTTCCTCTAATGCTTCATTAATAATTTTAAAATTAATTGATTTTTTTTTTTTTAAACTGATCCTGTCAATTTTATATATGAATTCAAATATTTTGCCATACGATCTCTCTACTCTTTTAATGATAAAATCAATCAATTTTTTATCAATTATGACTTGTCTATCTGATAAGTTTTTCAATATTAAAGCAAACATCAATTCATCATCAGGGTTTTCAATTTTTGATAAAAGGCAATTTTTTGTTCTTGAACGAAGATCCTCTAGCTTGAATTTAATTTCAGTAATAGGTTGAGTTGAGGTTATAATTAAAAATTTATTATCTTGGTCTATTATATTAAATAATGAATAAATTAGTTTTTCATTTATATCTAAATTGAGATCCTCAAGAATAATATTTTGGTATGGTTTAATTTCTTTCAAATTTTCATTACTCAATAAATTTGATTCTATTTTTATACCTTTAAATTTTTTTAAAAAAATATTAGCTAGATGAGATTTACCAGAATATTTTTCACCATTTATATTTAAAAAATTTTTCTCCCATTTTGGCCACTTATTTATTAACTCAAAAGTATAATAATTGCTTTTACAAACATAAAAATTATCCTCTTTAAAGTTTTGTTTATAATCAAAATCTAACAATAATTGATTTAAAGTTTTCATTCAACGGTCCATGTATTGTTTTTCATAACTAGATTAAAATTATTTTTTTTCATATCACTTAAAAAAGTTTTGGGAGAGCCGTTATAAATAATTCTAAAAAAAATATTTTCGTTGTTAAATTTTAAAATATAAAAATCAGATATTAAATCAAGGCTATTAAGTATCTTTTCTAAGTTTTGAATTTTACTGTATTCTTTAGAGTTAATAGATATTGTCATTGGTAATTTTATAGATGTGTTAATTTCATTATTTTTTTTCCAGTAATTTTCATAAATAGTTTTTAATTTATCTAAGATTATTGTAAAATTTTCTTCATCATTTAAATCTATTTTTTTAAATACTTGATTATCTACTTTAAATGAATTTTTTAAATTTATTTTTGAAAGGACTTTTAATTCATCTTTATTTTTGAATATAATCGTAATTATATAATCTTCTAAATCATATTTTTTTATTAAATTTATAAAATCATAATCTTCTATAGATTTAAAGTTTCTTTGAATAATATTTAAATCTTCAAGATCCTCACTTGGTAACAAATAATCTAATAAATGATAATTCTCACTACTACTATTCCATTTTTGATAAAAAATATTATCTGTAAATAAATAAATATTGTCGAAATCTAAGTCTACTAATATTGGAATCAACAATACTTTATTTCTAACTGGGATTGAAGGGAATATATTTTTTTTTTCTAAAAAATTTAAAATATTTTTTTTATTAAATGTTACTTCTAGTTTTGCAAAATATTCGTCATTAATAAACCTTTCATCGCTTATAGTAAAAGAATCAATCATGCCTTTTAACTCTTTTAATGATATATTTTTTATTTTATCTCTATCGTTTGAAATTGTAATCATTGAAATTAAGTTATAGAAACCTGCTCTAAATCCATTATCAATTACTTTATTCTTGTTAAAATTTAACTCAAATGGGGCTGAAATCTCAATATCATATATCTTGAAAGTGTTTGCATACAAAAAACTTGTGGAAAAAAAGATTATAAATAGAGCATATGAAATAAAAAATATATATGGTTTTTTTAATCGTAATAATTTATTTTTAATTTGCATATTTTATACTAATGAAAAAACAAAAATTTACCTATGAAAAAAGTGGTGTTAATATAGGCACTGCAAACAATTTTGTTAAGTTTCTATCTAATATTTCATCAAAAAATAAAGGCAAAAAAAAGTTTAATAATATAGGAGGTTTTGGTTCTATATCAAATATACCAAAAAAATTTAAGAGACCCAAAATTGTTGCTTGTACAGATGGAGTGGGCACAAAAATAGAAATAGCTAATGCATTAAATAAATATGACACCATTGGCATTGATTTGGTAGCTATGAGTGTGAATGATTTAATTGTTCAGGGTGCAAAACCTTTATTATTTTTAGACTATATCTCAATTAATAAAATTAATTTAAAAAAACTTAAGTCAATCATCAAAGGAATAACTAAAGGGTGCAAAATTTCTTTATGTGAGTTAGTTGGTGGAGAAACCGCAGAAATGCCAGGCACTTATGAAAAGGGGAAATTTGATATAGCAGGATTTGCCGTAGGTGTAGTTGACGAAAAAAAAATCTTAGATAAAAAAAATATTAAAAAAAATGACCTAGTTTTAGCTCTGCCGTCAAGCGGGATCCATTCAAATGGTTATTCTCTAGTAAGATATGTTCTTAATAAAAAAAAGATTAATTTAAAAAATAATAAATTTTTAAAAAAAGAATTATTAAAACCAACAAAAATTTATGTGAAAGAAGTTTTAAATTTAATCGATAAGAAACTTATTAATGCATGCGCCAATATAACTGGAGGTGGACTTGAGGATAATATTAAAAGAGTCATTCCAGAAGGATTAAAAGCTAATATCGATTTAAATAAAATTAAAACTAAAAAAATTTTTAGCTGGTTAAAACAAAATAATATAGGAAATAAAGAAATGTTAAAAACATTTAACTGTGGTGTTGGGTTTTGTCTTATAATAAGTCCAAAAAATTTAACTATTGTAAAGAAATTTTTTACTAAAGAGTACAAGCCTTATATTATTGGAAAAATAATTCCTGGAAAAAGTAAAGTAAAACTCAATGGAAAAATTGATTGGTCTTAACAAAATAAGAACTGCTGTTTTTATTTCTGGAACAGGAAGTAATTTAAAAAATTTAATTAAATTTTCTAAAACCAAAAAAAGTCCTATTGCAATAAATTTAGTTATTTCAAACACTAATAAAACCAAAGCTTTAAAGTATGCTAATCAAAATAAGATAAAAAAAAAAGTTTTAAATTTTAGAAATAATAGTATTGCAGAAAAAAATATTCTAAAATTTTTAGATAGAGAAAAAATTAAATTTATTTGTCTCGCTGGATTTATGAAAATTTTGTCTAAAAATTTTATAAAAAAATTTAATGGAAAAATCATTAATATTCATCCTTCCCTACTTCCTAAATATAAGGGTTTAAATACACATGAAAGAGCAATTAAAAATAAAGATAAGTTTGGAGGATGCTCTGTCCACTATGTAACTTCCAAATTAGATTCAGGAAAAATAATTATACAAAAAAAAGTTAAAATCACAGCTAAAGATAATTCAACTTCTTTAGCAAAAAAAGTTCTTAAACAAGAGCATAAACTATACCCTACCGCTATCTTGAAAATTTTTAATTAGTCTTTAAAAAAGAAATCTATTTCTATTTTAGCATTTTCAACACTGTCAGACCCATGAACTGAATTTTTATCAATAGAAATTCCATATTTTTTTCTAATAGTTCCTTCTTCTG
>JAPYTV010000017.1 GCA_029941985.1 Candidatus Pelagibacter sp.
TTCCTAAAGATAAGGGAGTAACATCTAAAAGAAGAACATCTTTTACATCTCCTTGCAATACACCTGCCTGAATAGCAGCGCCCATTGCAACAACTTCATCTGGGTTTACACTTTTATTTGGATCCTTACCAAAGAAATTTTTTACTTCTGAAATAACTTTTGGCATTCTTGTCATTCCACCAACTAATACTATTTCATGAATTTCACTCGAACTAAGACCAGCATCCTTTAAAGCTGTTTTACATGGTGGTATAGTTCTTAAAATTAAATCTTCAACTAAAGCTTCTAGTTTAGCTCTAGTCATTT
Organism: Candidatus Pelagibacter sp.; assembly: GCA_029941985.1. Classification (GTDB taxonomy): domain Bacteria; phylum Pseudomonadota; class Alphaproteobacteria; order Pelagibacterales; family Pelagibacteraceae; genus Pelagibacter. The sequence continues at coordinate 307 of JAPYTV010000017.1, forward strand.
TTAAGTTAATATGTTTTGGACCTGTTTTATCTGCCGTTATAAAAGGTAAATTAACATCAGTTTGTTCTGCTGATGATAATTCTATTTTAGCTTTTTCAGCTGCTTCCTTTAACCTTTGAAGAGCTAATTTATCTGTTTTTAAATCAATACCACTATCTTTTTTAAATTCACTAACTAAGTAATCAACAATAGCATTATCAAAATCTTCTCCACCTAAAAATGTGTCTCCATTAGTAGATTTTACTTCAAACACACCATCTCCCAATTCAAGAATTGAAACATCAAATGTTCCACCTCCCAAATCATAAACGGCAATTTTTTTATTTTCTTTTTTCTTATCTAAACCATAAGCTAGAGCAGCAGCTGTAGGTTCGTTTATAATTCTTAAAACTTCTAGGCCAGCAATTTTGCCAGCATCTTTTGTTGCTTGTCTTTGAGCATCATTAAAATAAGCTGGAACAGTTATTACAGCTTTAGTTACTTCTTGACCTAAATACTTTTCTGCTGTTTTCTTCATTTTTTGCAGAATAAAAGCAGAGATTTGTGAAGGTGAGTATTTTTGACCTTTTGTCTCAATCCAGGCATCTCCTTTTTCTGAATTTACTATTTTAAAAGGAGCTGCAGTAATATCTTTTTTTACCGTCGGGTCTTCAAAATTTCTTCCTATTAATCTTTTTACAGCAAAAATAGTATTTTCAGGATTAGTTACAGCCTGTCTTTTAGCTGGTTGTCCAACAAGTTTTTCTCCATCATCAGTAAAAGCAACTACTGATGGAGTTGTTCTTGCACCTTCTGCATTTTCTAAAACTTTAGGTTGACTACCTTCCATAATAGATACGCAAGAGTTTGTCGTTCCTAAATCTATTCCTATAATTTTGCTCATAATTTTAAATTCTACCTCTCATATATGTGTTAATTTTTGATCTACAAGTCAGATGAAAATTATTTATTGTCTAATTTTTCTTTATTTTCCTCATTTTTATCTACTTTATTCTCAGTTTTTTTTGATACTCCAACTAAAGCAGGTCTTAATAATCTATCTTTCATCATAAATCCTTTTTGAATTTCCTGAACAATTGTACCTGGCTCTTTTTGGTCATCTTCAATTTCCATCATAGCTTGATGAAGGTTGGGGTCTAATTTTTTTCCAATAGAATCTATAGATTTAATGTTATTTTTAGAAAAAATAGAAACCATATCTTTATTAATAATATTAAAATGGTCTAAAGTTTTTTTTAAAGCTTCTGTGTCTTTTAACGCTTCATCATTTTCTAAAATTTGTTTTGATCTTTCTAAATTATCTATTAGATTTAATGCTTCTTTTGCAAAAGCAAAGCCACCATATTCAAAAGCATCTACTTTTTCTTTTTCAAATCTTCTTCTTTGATTTTCCATCTCCGCGAAAGTTCTGATAACTTTATCCTCTAGTTCTTTAATTTTTTCTTCAGGTGTAATTTCTTTTATTTCCTCTTTTTTCTCTGTAGGATTCTCCCCCTCATTAGTAGCTTCAGTAGCTTCTTCCATTTTTTCATTTTGTTCTTCTACAATGATGTTTTGATCTTTTTCCATTGAGACTTATATGGTATGAAATTTGATAATTGCTAGATGTTAAATAAAAAAATAACAAAATTATTAGTTGGAACAAATAATAGAGGAAAACTAATAGAAATTAAGGGTTTGCTTCCAAAAAACGTTAAAATTTATTCTCCTAGTGACTTTAAAATTAAAAGTCCAGCTGAAATTGGAAAAAATTTTAGTGAAAATTCATTAATTAAAGCGAAGTTTTTTTCAGAAAAATCTAAAATGGTTTGTCTATCAGATGACTCTGGATTAGAAATTGATGTTTTGGGTGGAGATCCTGGGGTTTATTCTGCCAGATGGGGAGGCAAAAACAGTAATTTTATTAAAGCAATAAATAGAGTTTTTAAAGAATTAAAAAAAAAAGATGAAGATTGGAAAATTAAAAAAATCAAAGCCAGATTTATTTGTTCATTAACTATTTATTGGCCTAATAAAAAAATAATACAATCAGTAGGCAAAATTCAAGGCTACATATCACCTTTAATGAGGGGAAAAAATGGATTTGGATATGATCCAATTTTTATACCATTAAATAGAAAAATAACTTTTGGTCAAATGAAATCAATAGAAAAATATAAAATAGATCATCGATTTAAAGCCTTTAAAAAGATTAAAAAATTTTTTTAAACTCTTTATTTTCAACTTTATAAAAATTAAGTATATGGTTTATTTTATTGTCTTTTATTTCAAAAATTCCTACTTTACCTTTGAACATAGCTTTTTTAGTAAAAATTTTTTCATCTATAATTAAATTATTTTGAAATATTAAATAGTAAACTAGCCCAACCAAATCAAAACTTAAAAAAGATAACTGATTTGGATATTGGTTAAATTTTTTATAATATTCTTTTGTAAAATCTTCATAATTTTTTTTATTTATAGAAGGAAAATAAATTGGTTGTGAGCTAGTTTCGTTTAAAAGCGATTTATCAAACCACTGATTAAGAGTTATAAAATATTTTTCTTTAGGAGAAATATCTGTATATAATAAAGATGTTGTTACACTTTTTAAACTTTCCTCAAAATCTGCAATTATTACTGAATCAAATTTTACACCTCCAAGTGTATCTTTTTTATTTAATTGTTTAATTAAACGTTCTTTGTTAGTTTCATCTGATTTTTCTAGTCTTGTTATTTCATCTTTAAGGTTTTGCTTTCTTCTTGAATAATTTGTAATTTTTTCAATTTGGTTTGTAAGTTTTGTAGGATCTGAATTATATATATAATTTTTTAATATTTTTATTTTAGAATCAGATATAGCTTTTTTTATTTCATCTTTATAATTAACATCAGGTGTTAAAAAAATAGTTTTTTTTATTTCATTTAATTCTATAAATTTTTTTATTGTTTTTAATTGAGATGAGGCATTTATGCCGGCACTAATAATATTTTTAGGGTTATCAATAATTTTATTGGTAAGTGACAAAAAAGTAATATCTTTCAATTCATCAAGGTATACTAAGCTATCATTAAATACTGGACCAATTATTAATTTAACTCCTAATTGATCAAGTTCCTTAGCACTTCTTAATGTAGCTTCAGGGTTTGATTTTGTATCTTTAGGAAGTATTTCTATAGAAAAATTATTAATTTTATTAATAGCGAGTTGAGTAGCTTTAATTATAGATTGACCAATTTCTGCATTTTTTCCCGATAATGGAACAAGAAGACCAATCTTAATTTTTTCATCAGCAAATATTTTTTCTATAGGAATCAATAAAGTTAAAAATAATAGTAATATAATTTTAATAATTTTAATCATTTTGATGTTACTATTATATTGATTATAATTTAATGATTCTACATTCAGAAAATAAAAATAACCAAGTTAAAAGTGGACTATATATTGTTTCTACGCCTATCGGTAATTTAGGTGATATTACATTAAGAGCAATAGATGTTTTAAAAAAATCAGATTATATATTGTGTGAAGACACACGCGTTTCAAAAAAATTACTAGATAAATATGAAATTAAGTCAAAACTCGTTTCAAACCATAAATTTAATGAAAAAAAAAACTTATCAAAAATTATTGAGATATTAAAATCAAATTGTATTGTATCACTTATTTCTGATGCGGGCACACCATCTGTTTCGGATCCGGGAGCAATACTTATTAATGAGTGTTTACTCAATGAGATTAATGTTTTTCCTTTGCCAGGACCTTCGGCAGTTTCCTCAGCAGTTTCGATTAGTGGATTTTCAGAGAAATTCTTTTTTTATGGTTTTTTTCCAGAAAAAAATAATGAATTAAAAAAAGATTTTAAAAATTTAGAAAATTTAGATAGCTCAATTATATTTTTTATATCTCCAAGAAAGTTTAATAAATCAGTAGAATTTATTAAAGAATATTTTTCTGGAAGAAAAATATTGGTATGCAGAGAAATGACAAAATTTTATGAAGAATATATAAGAACAGAAGTTGATATTCTTAAACCTTTTAAAGATAATCCAAAAGGAGAATTAACCATAGTAATTTCTGAAAAGGGAAAAATAAAAAAAACTTCGCTAAAGTTAGAAGAATCAGATAAAAAAACTATTAAAAAAATGATTAAAAAATTAAGTATAAAAGATATAACTGATTTAATTAGTCAAAATAGTAATATTCCAAAAAAAATAATTTATAATTATTGTTTAAAATTAAAAAATGAAAAATAGATTAATTTTAATTTTTTTTATATTTCTAATTTTTACAGGATGTGTGGGTACAGGATCAAAAGGAATTTTTGGTACTGGTGTTAGCCTTGCACTGGATCCAAGATCTTTAGGAACGCAAATTGATGACTCAGTTATGCAAAAAAATTTATCTGCAAGACTTATAATAAGAAATAAAAGTTATATATTATCTGTAAGTACAAAGGTTTTAGACGGGAGAATTTTTTTAACTGGAAAAGTTGAAAATGCAGAAGAGAAACTTCAAATTACTAAGTTAGCATGGGAAACCGCAGGAGTAAGATCTGTTAAAAATGATATTAAAATAAAAGAACAATTTAATTTTAAACAGTCTGCAAAAGATTTATTAATAACTTCTCAATTACGTACTGCCATAATATTTAATAAAAAAGTTAACTCAACAAATTATCAAATAGATACATATAAAAAAAAGATTTTTATTTATGGAATTGCCCATACAGTCGAAGAAAGAAAAGAAGTTATTAATGAAGCAAAAGAGATACTTGATGTTGAGGATGTAATAGCGAGTATTTTTTTAGTTGAAGATTTAAGAATTCAAAAAAATTAATTTTTTTTATTATAGTTAATTACTCCAGCAGAATAAGCCGCAACAGAGGCCAGGTTTAAAATATCAGAAGTAGACGATCTTAAAGGTGCAATTTCTATTGGTTGTCCCAAGCCTATCAAAAGAGGTCCAATAACTTTAGCACCTCCTAACTCTCTCATCATTTTGTATGATATTGCTGCACTGTGTTGACCAGGCATTATTAATATATTGGCATTCCCAACTATTTCTGAAAATGGGTATAATTCTTTATATTGATCATTTAAGGCGACATCAGGCTGCATGTCACCGTCGAATTTAAAATCTACATTTTTTTCTTTTAATATGTTTACTGCATTCTTTATATGTTTAGTTCTACTAGTTAGAGGTTGACCAAATGTTGAGTGAGAAACAAAAGCAACTTTAGGATCAAAACCAAATAATCTTACAACTCTTGCAGATGAAATAGCTATGTCAGCTAATTGTTCTGAACTAGGATATTCATGTACACTTGTGTCTCCTACAAAAACAGTTTTACCTTTATTAACAATCATATTAAGACCAAACATAATTTCGCCAGGTCTTGGCTCCACTACCTTGGTTATTTTTTCTAAGGAAGCTCCATATCTTCGTGTGTTTCCCGTTACAACTCCATCAGCATCTCCACAAGAAACCATACAAGAAGCCCAGATTACTCTGTCATTTCTTACTAGCCGATCACAATCTCGCTCAAGTAAACCTTGCTCTCTTTGCATTTTTTTAAATAAAAAATCTACGTACTTCTCTCTCTTTTTTTTGTCAGTTGAATTACTAATTTCAATATCAAAATTTTCATTATATCCAATTTCCTTTAGTCTTTGTTGAATGTTTTCTTTTTTTGCGACTAGTATTGGAATTCCTAGTTCACTATTTTTAAAAGCAATTGCTGCCTTTAAAGTATTTTCATCTTCTCCATCTGCAAAAACAATTCTCTTTTTTGTTTTTTTAATTTGAGAATTAATTCCTTGCATAATAGTAACAGAAGGATCAAGTCTTTGGTTAAGTTGTTCTTTATAAATTTCAAAATTTTTTATTTCTTTTCTTGCAACACCAGTTTCCATTGCAGCTTTTGCAACAGCGATGGGAATTATACTAATTAATCTAGGATCAAAAGTTGATGGTATAATATATTCTTTTCCATAATGAGGTCTATCACCACCCATAGCAGCAACAACTTCATCAGGAACATCCTGTCTTGCAAGCTCGGCAATAGCATGTGCTGCAGCAACCTTCATTTCTTCATTTATAGTTTTTGCCCTAACATCTAAGGCTCCTCTAAAAATATATGGAAAACCAATTAAATTATTTACTTGGTTTGGATAATCAGATCTGCCAGTTGCAATAATTGCATCATCCCTAACTTCTTGAATTTCTTCGGGAGTAATTTCTGGGTCAGGGTTTGCACAAGCAAAAATTATAGGATTTTTTGCCATTTTTTTTACCATTTCTTTTGAGAGAACCCCCTTCGCAGATAGTCCCAAGAAGACATCAGCATCCTTAATGGCGTCATCCAAAGTTCTATGATTAGTATCAATCGCATGAGATGATTTCCATTGATTCAAATTATCTCTTCCACGGTGGATCACACCTTTTCGATCTATCATAATTATATTTTTTTGAGGCATACCACTATTTTTAAATAAGTTAGTACAGGCCATTGCTGATGCTCCAGCTCCATTCACCACAACTTTAATTTTTTTTATTGATTTACCACTTATATCTAGTGCGTTAATTAATGCAGCAGTTGTAATTATAGCGGTTCCATGTTGATCATCATGAAATACTGGAATATCTAAAATTTCTTTTAATTTTTCTTCAATAATAAAACAATCTGGAGCAGCAATATCTTCTAAATTTATACCTCCAAAACTTGGTGAAAAATTTTTAATACTATTAATAATTTCATTTACATCAGTAGAATCAATTTCTAAATCAATTGAGTCTATATCTGCAAACCTTTTAAACAAAACCGCTTTTCCTTCCATTACAGGTTTTGAGGCTAAAGCACCTAAATTACCCATGCCAAGAATTGCCGATCCATTACTTATAACTGCAACCAAATTTCCTTTTGATGTATAGTCATACGCAGCATCAGAATTTTTAGCAATTGCGATTACAGGAGCAGCTACCCCAGGAGAATAAGCCAAAGCCAAATCTCTTTTTGTTATCATGGGCTTTGATGAGTTAATCTCAATCTTGCCTGGTTTATTACTATTATGAAACTCTAAAGCTTCTTTGTCAGTGTAATGATCAACTTTTGTTTTTTTCATTTATGTTAATTAGATATACAAATGGAACAATTTTAAGACTAATATGATTTATGAACCTTATAAAGTCAACAGGAACATTTAGCTTTTTTACTCTAATTAGCAGAGTGCTTGGCTATATAAGAGATATATTGATTGCAATATTTCTTGGTACGGGTCCTTTGGCCGATGCATTCTTTGTTGCATTTAGAATTCCCAATACGTTTAGAAGACTTTTTTCGGAGGGAACATTTAATGCAGCATTTGTTCCAAGCTATGCATCTGAACTTTCACAAGGGAAAGACCAATCTGATGAATTTGCAAATAGTATATTAAATTTATTAATTTTAGGTTTATTTTTTATAGTTATAGTTATTGAGATTTTTATGCCCATTTTTGTATTTTTGATAGCACCTGGATTTGATGGTGATAATCAAAAAATGGAGCTAGCAATTAATCTAACTAGAATAACCTTTCCTTTTTTGTTTTTTATAAGCTTAGCATCATTTTTTTCAGCAATTTTAAATTCACATAATAGATTTGCAATTGCTTCTGCAGCTCCAATAATTTTAAATATTCTGCTGATAGGAGTTTTATTTTATGGAAAATTTTTAAATGATAAACTTGTTTATTATTTGTCCTATGCAGTTACTTTATCTGGAATTATTCAGTTAATATTTTTGTATGTTTTTGTAAAAAAATTTTATTTACCAAAATTTACTTTTAAAATTAAAATAAATGAAAAGGTAAAAATTTTTTTTAGAAAATTATTACCAAGTATATTTTCTTCAGGCGTAACGCAGATTAATATTTTAGTTGGAACTATTATTGCATCTTTTCAAGCAAGTGCAGTTTCTTATCTTTATTATGCAGATAGAATTTATCAAATAAATTTAGCTATTGCTGGTATAGCTATAGGGACGGTTATTTTACCAAAGCTTTCTAACTATATTCAAAATGAGAAAAAAGATGAAATAATGTTAATTCAAAACAAAGCATTAGAATTAAGCTTATTCTTAAGTATTCCTGCTGCCATTGCTCTTTTAATTGCTTCAGAACAAATTGTATCGGCTTTATTTGGTTATGGTACGTTTGATGAGGATGGAGTTAAGAATTCTGCAAAAGCTCTTTTTTATTTTAGTTTGGGTTTACCGGCATTTTCTTTAATAAAAGTTTTTTCAAGTTTTTTCTTTGCACGTCATAATACCAAGATTCCATTTTATATATCTCTAATTTCAGTTTTATTGAATATTCTAATTAGTATTTTTTATTTTAAAAGTTTTGGATTTATTATTATTCCTATCGCAACAAGTATTTCATCGTGGTTTAATTCAATTGTATTATTTATTTTTCTAAAAAAGAATAATTTATTTAATTTTAACTTTTTGTTTATAAATAGATTTATTAGAATTCTAATAGCCTCAAGTATTATGGGGTTATTTTTTAATTATTTAATTAATCTTTTTGATACTAATATGTCTTATGAGCAAAACTTTAAAGCTGCCTACTTAATTGGTGCAGTATTATTAGGGCTTATTTCTTATTTGCTAATTGCAGTTTTGATCAAAGCTTTTAAAACTAGTGATATTAAACTAAAGTATTAAATTAATGAGCAAAAAAATTTTTTCAGGCGTTCAACCAACAGGGAATCTTCATCTAGGAAACTATTTGGGAGCAATTAAAAATTTTGTAGAATTAAATAATCAAAAAGATAATGAGTGTATTTTTTGTGTAGTAGATCTCCATGCAATCACTACCAAACAAGAACCAAAAGAATTAAAAAAAAATATAAGAGAAACAGCCGCTACATTTATTGCAAGTGGAATAGATCCTAAAAAAAGTATTATTTTTAATCAATCAATGGTTCCAGCTCATTCTGAGGGTGCGTGGATTTTAAGTTGTGTTTCAAGAATTGGGTGGCTAAATAGAATGACACAATTTAAAGAAAAAGCAGGAAAAGATAAAGAAAAAGCTAGTATTGGACTTTATTCATATCCTGTATTGATGGCTGCCGATATATTGCTCTATGATGCAACACACGTTCCGGTAGGAGATGATCAAAAACAGCATTTAGAATTGTGTAGAGATATTGCTCAAAAGTTTAATAATGATTTTAATGCACCAGGATTTTTAAGATTTCCCGAACCTTTAATTCAAAAAGAATTTTCTAGAATTATGAGTTTAAAAGATGGATTAAAAAAAATGAGTAAGTCAGATCCATCTGATTTAAGTAGAATAAATCTTACAGATGATAAAGAGCAAATATTGAATAAAATCAAAAAGGCAAAAACAGATCCTTTACCAATGCCATCAGAATCTAACAACTTATCACAAAGACCAGAAGTAGAAAACTTATTGGGTATTTATTCTAGTCTAGTAAATCAAAATTTAGAAAAATCCATGTATGAATTTGATGGAAAAAACTTTTCTGAGTTTAAAGAAAAACTTTCAGAAATATTAATTGAAAAAATTGAACCAATATCAAAAGAAATAAAAAAATTATTAAATGATGAAAAATATTTAGATGGTATTTTATTAGAAGGATCTCAAAAAGCAGATAAAATTGCCTCAAAAAAAATTAGAGAAATTAAAGAATTAGTAGGCTTTTAATAAAATTTATTAATTAGTTTAAATATTATAATTAATCACTATATATAACGTATGTTCGTTCAAACAGAAATAACACCTAACCCTAATTCACTTAAGTTTATTCCAGGAAAACCTGTGTCTAATAATGGGTCTTTTGAAATTGTAAAAAAAGAAGAAGTTAACAATGAGCTAGTTAGAAATCTTTTATCAATTAATGGAGTAACAGGAATTTTTCTAGGTGCAGATTTTTTATCTATAAATAAGTCAGAAAATATAAACTGGGAAGATATAAAACATATAGTTATATCTTTAATTAATGATTTTTATTCAAATGGGAAAGAATTTGTAATTGATAAGAATTTAGATGAAGAAAATAATTTAGAATTTGCCGAAATAGAAAAAAAAATAATAAAAATTTTAGATACAAAGATAAGACCTGCAGTTGCTAAAGATGGTGGAGACATTAAATTTAAAGAATTTAAAGATGGTGTGGTAAAAGTAGAATTACAAGGCAGTTGTTCTGGTTGCCCAAGCTCAACCATGACTCTTAAACAGGGAGTTCAAAATCTTTTATGTCATTATTTACCAGAGGTTAAAGAGGTAGTGGCAATTTAGATATGATAAAAAATAAAATAACTTTTTCAAGAATAAATAAATATTTTAATGAAAAAAATTTTATTATAAGAGGAAAAAAAAAAAATAACCATTTAAGTAAAAGTGGTATAAATAGTATATCAAGAACGTTTATAAGTAGTATAGTAATAATTTCTATTTTTTTTGTTATGCCAATTATTGTTGAGTTTATAAATGGAAAAACAATACTTTCTCAAGATTTTGAAAACAATTCTAAAAATAATTTTAAAAAAATCTTAAATAATAGAAATCTTAACAAATTATCTAAAATAGATGAAGGAATAATAGAAAAGTATGTATTTGAAGATGTTTTTAAATTTGATGAATTACCAACTGATACAGTTAGATTAAGTGCCTCAACAATTAAACAATTGTTTAAAGACACAAATTATAATTTAGATGATGTTAGAAAAAAAAAATTAGTTAAACCTGTTTCACTATCATTGCTACCTGAGGAAATGAAAATGATAGAAAATACAAAGAAAAGAAAAGAATTATTTATTCAGATTATTTTACCTTTAGTGATTAAAGAAAATAATTATATTAGATCAGAGCGAAAAAAACTTTTTAATATTTTAAATAAAAGTCATAACACAAATAGTGAAAAAAAATGGCTAGAACAAAAATTTAAACAATATGGAGTAGTTAATAGAGATTTATCAACACTAAAAGTTCGAATGGATGAAATTCCAATATCAATGGCAATTGCGCAAGCAGCAAAAGAAACTGGATGGGGTACGTCTAGGTTTGCTCAAGAGGGAAATGCACTTTTTGGTCAATGGACTTGGACAGGCGAAGGTATAAAGCCTGCTGGAGCCGAGGTTGATAGTACTCATAAAGTAATGAAATTTAACGTTTTACAAGCTTCGGTAAAAGCATATCATAGAAACCTCAATACACACTCTTCTTATAAAGACTTTAGAAGAGTAAGAGCAGAATTAAGAGACGAAGGTAAAGCGTTAGACAGCATAGTTCTTTCAGAATATTTAGATAAATATGCGCAAACGGGAAAAAAATATATTAAAATTTTACAGCAGATTATAAAACAAAATAAATTAACAGACTTTGATGATGCTAAATTACTTCCATCAAGTATTGAATTGGAGAGTTTAATTTAATTTTGATTAATAGAAAATTGCACTCCAAACCATCTCCAAATTCCCTCATCATTTAATGAACAATTAATTCTTCCTCTACGAAAAATAAATTTTTCTCTAAATTGAATATTTAATTTATTTTCATTAATATAAATATTAGATTTTTTCCATTCATCACCTTCATTAGAAAAACAATTAATATTATTTATATTATTTTGATTTTTAAAAAATTGTACTGAAAATGAAGGAGGGTTATTTTTGTTGGTTATATATTTGTTAATAGGTAAAAGATTTTTATACTGTAGTGGATGAAGATTAATTAAAAATTTAAATCTTTTTAAATCACCATATTTTTCATTTATTGGAAAGCGAGGCAATTCATGTGGATCCTTATTTATATCTATCACACCGGAGTGCTGCCCAAAAGAAAATTGAAAATTTTTAGAAATATATTTTTTCATATATTCACTATATTCACCAAAAGGATATGAAAAAAATATAGGATTATATCCAAGGTTATTAATTAAAATTTTATTTGCTTTATTTATATCGTCTACAAAATCTTCTTTTTTAAAGTTAACTAAATAATCATGTGAATGGGAATGATTTCCAATATATACGTTTGGTTCTTTTTCTATTTCTTTAATTTGTTGCCAATTCATATATCCATTTTTTCCTATAGCCTCGGTAGAGACAAAAAGAATAAAAGGAATTTGATTATTTTTTAAGTAGGGCCAAGCGTTCTCATAAAATGACAAAAAAGCATCATCTATAGTTATAAGAATTTTTTTTTCATTTTTTGGTATTTGGAAATTTTTTTTAAAATCACCAGGATCATAAAAATTGTAATTTAAACTTTTAATAATTTTAATTTGTTCTTTAAAAATATTCATTTGGATATTGGTGGATGGATACTTTTTTTCATCAAATCTATGATACATTAATGTAAGAATACCCATATCTTCAGAATAATATTTGATATTAATTTCATCTGCTTTAGAATTTGTTGTAAATAAAATTATAATTATGAACAGTTTAATTGTAGATGCAGCTAGAGATAAAATTTTTTTAACACACATAGTTAATAAAAATATTTATACTTGTAGTCATGAAAATAGCAAAATTAATTTTGAAAAATTAATTATATTAATTAATGATTTTTTAGAAAATAATAAGAGTTCACTTAATAAAATAAACACTATTTATGTTAATAGAGGCCCTGGAAGTTTTGCTGGTATAAGAAATTCACTTTCAATCATTAAAGCTTTATTCTTAACAAAAAAGATAGATTATTATTGTTTTAGTTTCACGGATTTTGATAAATTAAGTAAAATTAATCATGAAGATGTGCCATATTTATGTGATAAATTTAAAATTAAAAAGAATTTGATTAATCCTATTTATTTAAGTTAAAATTGAATATGTCTGAAAATATTGAACAAAAATGTTTATCTAAGGGTATTAAACTTACAGATCAAAGAAAAATTATTGCTAAAGTTATGTCCAAATCCAATGATCATCCCGATGTGGATGAACTTTATAATAGAGTATTAAAAATTGATTCAAAGATAAGTATCGCAACAGTTTATAGAACAGTAAAATTGTTTGAAGAGTGTGGAATTTTAACAAAACATGAGTTTAAAAGAGACAAAGCCAGATATGAAGAGCTTAATGAAGGTCATCATGACCATTTAATAGATATTAAATCTGGAGAAATAATAGAATTTGTTGATGAAGAAATTGAAAAGTTACAAAAAAAAATTGCAGAAAAATATGGTTATCATTTAGTAGATCATAAATTGGAGCTGTATGGGGTTAAGAAAAAATTCTAACTTAATGATAAAAAAAATATTCATTAAAACATTTGGATGTCAAATGAATGAATATGATTCAAATCGTATTTACGATATTGTCAAAAAGATTGGTTTTGAAAAAACAGATAAGTATGAAGATGCAAATTGTTATCTTTTAAATACATGCCACATAAGAAATAAAGCAAAAGAAAAAGTTTATCATGAAATAGGAAGAGTAAAAAAAATTTTTAGATCAAGAGAAAAACCAATTGTTATTGTTGCAGGGTGTGTTGCACAAGCGGAAAACAATGAGATGTTAAAAAGAGAACCTTACATAGATATCGTGATAGGCCCTCAGTCTTACCATAAAATTAATGATACAATTTTAAATTATTCTGAGAGTAAAAAAAAAAAAGAAGAAACAGATTTTGATACTATTTCAAAATTTAATTATCTTAGTAAAATTAAAAATAAAGATAGTAAAATATCTTCATTTTTAACAATCCAAGAAGGTTGTGATAAGTTTTGTCATTTTTGTGTTGTACCCTACACACGTGGACCAGAATATTCTAGACCTTTTAGTCAAATTATAGGTGAGGCGAAAGAGTTGATTCAGAGCGGCACAAAAGAGATTATTCTTTTAGGACAAAATGTTAATGCATATAGATATAAGGAAAAAAATAAAGAATTTAAACTTTCAGATTTAATATTAGAACTAGAAAATTTTTCAGAGTTATTGAGAATTAGATATACGACTTCACATCCAAAAGATATGACTGATGATCTAATAAATACTTATAAAAAAAGTAAAAAATTAATGCCACTTGTTCATTTGCCAGTGCAAAGTGGATCTAATAGAATTTTACAATTAATGAATAGAAAACACACTATTGAAGAATATTTAAACATTTATAAAAAATTAAAAAATATCAATCCTAATATAGAATTTTCTAGTGATTTTATAATTGGCTATCCTCAAGAAAATGAAGAAGATTTTAAAGATACTATAAAATTGATTAACAATATTAAATTTATAAATTCATATTCATTTGTTTTTAGTCCTAGACCAGGAACTGTAGCTTATGATTTAGATTTAGTTGATAAAAATAAATCACAAGAAAGATTAAAAGTCATTCAAAAAAAACTATTTGAATATCAAATTAATAATAACAAGTCTTTAGAAAAAAAAATTTTGAATGTTTTAGTTGAAAATCAAATGAAAGATAAAGTAAAGTTATTTGGCAGAACAG
>JAPYTV010000018.1 GCA_029941985.1 Candidatus Pelagibacter sp.
CAAATAAATATATGTATTTTATAGCTAATTGGAAAATGTATGGTGATCTAAAATCAATAAAAACATTAAATAAAGTAATCAAATTTACAAAATCTTACAAAAATAATAAATATAAATTGGTTTATTGTCCTCCTTTTACTTTGTTGAGTTCATTTTCAAATAAGCTAAGAAAAACTAATATTGATATAGGAGCTCAAAATTGTCACCATAGTGAAAACTATGGTGCTTTTACAGGCTCTATAAATTCAAAAATGTTAAAAAATATTGGTGCTAATTATATTATTATTGGCCACTCAGAAAATAGAACTGAAGGTGAAACAAATAAATTAATAAATAAAAAAATTAAAAATGCCTTAAAATATAAGATAAAAGTTATTTTTTGTATTGGAGAAACTTTAGCTGAAAGAAAAAATAAGAAAACTTATAGGGTTTTGACTAATCAAATTTTGTCTGGTTTAAAAAATATAAATAAATTATCAAATATTATTATAGCTTATGAACCTGTCTGGTCCATTGGAACCGGTATTATTCCGAATTCTAAAGAGCTATTAAAGAATATTAATTTTATTAAATCCTTAATTAAAACTAAATTAAAATATAAATCTCCAAAAATCTTGTATGGAGGTTCTGTTAATCAAAAAAATATAAGTGATTTAAAAAAAATTGCTATTATTGATGGTTTTCTTATTGGTGGAGCTTCTCAAAACGCAAAAAAATTTATTGATATAGTTAAAAAAACCTTTAATTAACCCCCATGGAAAATATTTTATTAGTATTGAATATAGTGATAGCAGTAATTTTGGTACTTTTAATACTTCTTCAAAAATCTGAGGGTGGGGCACTTGGAATAGGTGTTTCTCAAGATAATTTTATGTTCTCTAGATCAGCTGGAAATTTCATGACTAAAGCTACTGCTGTGGTTGCAACGTTTTTTATAATTTGTAGTCTTGGATTAACAATAATTTCAAGAGGAGAATTAACACCAACAACATCAGTTTTAGATAAAATTGAAGAAAAATCAGACGATACTCCTAAAATTCCAGAAAATAACAATTAATACTTTTCAATTTAGTAATATGCAGATATAAGGTAATTCCATGGCGCGATATATATTTGTCACTGGCGGCGTGGTTTCTTCATTAGGAAAAGGCCTTTCATCAGCTTCTCTAGCTTACTTACTTCAGTCAAGAGGTTTTAAAGTAAGACTTAGAAAATTAGATCCATATTTAAATGTTGATCCTGGCACAATGAGTCCATTTCAACATGGTGAAGTTTTTGTTACCGATGACGGTGCGGAAACAGATTTAGACTTGGGTCACTATGAGAGATTTTCAGGAATTTCAGCAAAAAAAACGGATAATATCACAACAGGCAAAATTTATAGTGATGTCTTAAAAAAAGAACGTAAAGGTGGTTATTTAGGTAAAACCGTTCAAGTTATTCCTCATATTACCGATCGTATAAAAGAATTTATAAAAAATGATGTTGCTAAAGAAGATTTTGTTATCTGTGAAATTGGTGGAACAGTTGGAGATATAGAAAGTCTTCCATTTGTTGAAGCCATTAGACAGTTTGCAAATGATATAGGAAAAAAAAATACATTATTTATTCATCTTACTTTAGTTCCATACATGAAAGCTTCAGATGAAATTAAAACAAAACCCACTCAACATTCTGTAAAGGAACTTAGAAGTATTGGTATTCAACCAGATATAATTATTTGTAGATCTGAAAGAGCCATTCCTTTAAATCAAAGAAAAAAAATATCTTTATTTTGCAATGTAGATATAAAAAATGTGATTGAAACAGTTGATGTAAAAACTATTTATGAAGCTCCAATAAGCTTTAACAAAGAAAATTTAGATAAACAAGTCCTTGATTATTTTAAAATTAAAACAAGAAAAAAAGTTAATTTAAATCCTTGGAAAAAAATTACCAAAACTGTCTTACATACAAAAAAATCTATAAATATTGCTATTATAGGAAAATATGTTGATTTAAAGGATGCTTATAAATCTTTAGATGAAGCATTAACTCATGGTGGTATTCATAATAATTTAAAAGTTAATTTAGTTAGAATTGATTCTGAAATTTTAAAGTTTTCTGAAATTAAAAATAAATTAAAAAATGTTTCTGGAATTTTAATACCAGGTGGTTTTGGAAAAAGAGGTACTAACGGTAAAATAGAAGCTATAAAATACGCAAGACAAAATAAAATTCCATTTTTAGGAATTTGCTTTGGAATGCAAATGGCAATTATTGAATTTGCAAGAAGTAAACTTAATATTAAAAAAGCCACTTCAAGTGAGTTTGGCCCTGGAGGTCTACCCATCATAGGATTAATTAACGAATGGAATAAAGGTGGAAAAATAATCAAAGGTACCGATAAAGATTTAGGTGGAACAATGAGACTTGGTCTCTATGAAGCTAAATTAAAAGATAATTCATTGATCCAAAAAATTTACAAATCTAAGTCTATTAAAGAGAGGCATAGACACAGATATGAAGTTAACATCGCATACAAAGACCAGTTTGAAAAAAATGGCATGATTTTTTCTGGTTTATCACCAGATAAAAAATTACCTGAAATAATTGAATTAAAAAACCACCCATGGTTTGTTGGTGTTCAATTTCATCCAGAATTTAGATCTAGACCTTTAGCTCCACATCCATTATTCTCATCATTTATTAGGGCTTCAAAAAATCATAAATGAAAAATATTAAAGTAAATTGTGAAAATATAGAGATTTCAAATAATAATAAAATTTGCATAATAGCAGGTCCATGCCAACTTGAAACTGAACAACATGCAATGGATATGGCCGGTAAAATCAAAGAAATTACCTCTAAATTTAGTATGGGTTTTATTTATAAAACATCTTTTGATAAAGCTAACAGAACAAGTCTTAAGGGTAAAAGAGGAGCTGGTCTTGAGCACTCTTTGCCAATTTTTGATAAAATTAAAAAAGAATTAAATATACCAATTTTAACTGACATCCATAATGCTGAACAATGTTCTATAGTTGCCGATCATGTAGATGTTTTACAAATTCCAGCTTTCTTATGTAGGCAAACAGACTTATTAATTGCTGCCGCTAAAACAAATAAAATTATTAATGTCAAAAAAGGGCAATTTCTTGCACCATGGGATATGGTTAATGTTACGAAAAAAATTGCTGACTCTGGTAACAATAATATTTTAGTTACAGAGAGAGGCGCAAGTTTTGGATACAATACTTTAGTATCAGATATGAGATCTTTGCCTATAATGGCAAAAAATGGTTACCCTATAATATTTGATGCTACACATTCTGTGCAACAACCTGGAGGTTTAGGTGAATCAAGTGGGGGTCAAAGAGAATTTGTTCAATATTTAGCTAGAGCTGCTGTAGCAGTAGGTGTTGCTGGTGTTTTTATTGAGACACATCAGGATCCTGATAATGCTCCTTCTGACGGCCCAAACATGGTTCCATTAGATAAATTAGAAAAATTATTATCTCAACTTTTTGAAATCGATAATTTAATTAAAAAATAAATGAGTAAAATTTTAAAGATAAGAGCTCGTCAAGTTTTTGATAGCAGAGGAAATCCAACTATAGAGGCAGAAGTTTATTCTAAAAATTTAAGCTCTTCAGCTATTTGTCCATCTGGAGCGTCTACAGGTACTTATGAAGCTTATGAAAAAAGAGATAAAAATAATAAAAAGTATTTAGGCAAAAGTGTTTTAAGTGCAGTTAAATTAGTAAATACAAAAATTTCAAAAAAATTAAAAGGTCAAAATATTCATGATCAAGAACGTATTGATGTGTTGTTAATAAATCTTGATGGCACAAAGCAAAAAAGTAATTTAGGAGCAAATGCAATTTTAGCTGTGTCAATAGCTGTAAAAAAACTTTCAGCAAAAATAAAAAAAATATCTTTGTATAAAACTTTTTTAATTAAAAAAAACTTTCAATTACCATACCCAATGATGAACATTATTAATGGTGGAGCACATGCTAATAATGGTTTGAGAATTCAAGAGTTTATGATTAGACCCGATAAAGCAAAAAATTTTTCTGAGGCTATGAGAATTTGTTTTATTGTTATAAACAATTTAAGAAATTTAATTAAAAAAAAAGGTTTATCAACATCAGTTGGTGATGAAGGCGGATTTGCACCCATGATTAATAACAACAATCAAGCATTAGATTTAATTGTATTAGCTATTAAAAAATCTGGATTTAAAAATGGTAAGGATGTATCAATATGCCTTGATGTTGCCGCTAATGAATTATTTAAGAATAATAAATATTCTATTCACTCAAGAAGTTATGTATCTGTAGGCAAATCAATTAAAGAATATGAAAAAATAATCAATAAATATAAAATTAAATCAATAGAAGATCCCTTTGCAGAAAATGATTGGACAGCGTGGAATAAATTAATGAAGTCTATAAATACAAATAAAGTGCAAATTGTTGGGGATGATCTTTATGTAACTAATCTTGAAAGATTAAAAAAAGGTTTTTTAAATGGTTCTTCAAATTCAATTTTAATAAAATTAAACCAAATTGGTACTGTTTCCGAAACATTAGATGTTATAAGATTTGCACAAATTATTGGTTATAAAACAATCATTTCACACAGATCTGGTGATAGTGAAGATACATTTATTGCTGATCTAGCAGTTGGTACCAATTCTAATCAAATAAAAACTGGCTCTTTAGCAAGATCTGAAAGAGTAGCTAAATATAACCAATTAATACGTATTGAAGAAGAACTTGGAAACAATGTTAGAATGAATAAGATTCGTTGATGTTTGACAAAATACAAAAAAATTTTTTTTTATTAATCTCTACATTTTTAATTTTTTATTTCTTTTTTAATTTACTAGATGGAGATAGAGGACTTTTTTCCTTTTTTAAAAAAAAAGAAATTTTAGTTAATCTACAAAATCAAGAATCAGAACTAACGAGCAAGATTAAAAACTTCGAATTTAAAAATTCGTTACTAAGTGATAATTTGGACCTAGATTATGTTGAAATATTAATCAGAAAAAAGTTTTTATTTGGAGAAGAAGGCGAGACACTTTATATAATTAGTAAAAATGACAATTAGACACCCTGAAAAAGTAAATAAACCAATTAATCCAATCCAAAAAAAACCTGATTGGATAAGGTCTAGATTGACTAATAGTAAGGAATTTTTTTTAACTAAAACTATTATTAACAATAATAATTTAGTAACCGTTTGTCAGGAAGCAAATTGTCCAAATATTACTGAATGTTGGAGTAAGCGACATGCAACTTTTATGATTATGGGTGACACTTGCACAAGAGCTTGTGCTTTTTGTGATGTTAAAACAGGTAAGCCTAGAAAATTAGATCAATTAGAACCTATTAAGATTTCGCAAGCAGTAAATAAACTTAACTTAAAACATGTAGTTATAACATCTGTTGACAGAGATGATCTTGAAGATGGTGGTTCAAATCATTTTTATGAAGTTATAAATCAAATTAGAAAAAAAAATCCTAACACTTCAATAGAAGTGTTAACACCAGATTTTCTTAGAAAGGGTGATGCTTATAAAAAAGTGCTTGAAGCAAATCCCGATGTTTTCAACCACAACATAGAAACGGTACCAAGACTTTATTTAAAAGTAAGACCTGGATCTAGATATTTTTCATCTTTAGAGTTATTAAAAAATGCAAAAGTTGTTAATAAAAATATTTTTACTAAATCAGGTTTAATGGTTGGGTTAGGTGAAAACAAAGAAGAGATTGTGCAAGTTATGAATGATTTAAAAGCTGCTGATGTAGATTTTTTAACAATAGGTCAATATTTACAACCTTCTGTAAAACATCACCCTTTAGATCGTTATTATCATCCTGATGAATTTAAAGAATTAGAAACAATTGCCAAATCTAAAGGCTTTTTATTAGTTTCCTCTACACCTTTAACAAGATCATCTTACCATGCAGATGAGGATTTTGCTCAATTACAAAAAAATAGATTAAAAAATTAAATGCCTAAAGCTTCAGTTAAGAGATTAATTGCATGTAGTAAAGGACAGTTGATTGATCTTGTTCTTGATATTGAAAAATATCCACTATTTGTACCATTTTGTATTGATGCTCATGTTTACGAAAAAAATGAACAAGGAGATTTAATATTAATAATTGCAGATCTTACAATTGGAAAGGGTCCTCTCAAAGATACTTATAAAAGCGATATTCAATACAATAAAAAAAGCAATTCCATTAAAGTTACAAACATAGGTGGCCCCTTAAAATACTTAGAAAATACTTGGAATTTTAATGATTATGAAGGTGGTACAGAAATTTTTTTTGATATTGATTTTGAAATTGAAAATAAATTTTTAAATATTATTATGACAAAATCTTTTCAATTTTGTTTAGATAAAATAGCTGATGCTTTTCAGAAAAGAGCAAGTAAACTATTTAATGATGTCTAAAATCAAATTAAGTGATTTTCTTACAGTAGCTCTTTGAATACTTATTCTTCCTTTATTTTTGAATAAAAACTTATTTATTTTAACAATATTTATCCTTTTTACTCCTATATAGACTAATCCTACCGGTTTTTTTTTCGTTCCACCGTTAGGTCCTGCAATTCCAGTTATTGATATATAGATATTTGATTTACAAATTTTACTTAAATTTTTAATCATAGAAAAACAACATTGTTTACTTACAGCTCCATGCTTTTTAATGATTTGTTTTGGAATTTTTAAAATATTTATTTTTGCTTGATTAGAGTAAGTGATTAAACCCATTTCAAATATTTTTGATGAACCACTTATTGAGGTAATTGAACTAGATAGCATTCCACCTGAACAAGATTCTGCAAATGAAATCTTTAGTTTTTTTTTGATTAATTTTTTTACAACTTTATTAGCTAACTTCATCATTATAAAATGTAGCTTTTAATTATTATGAAGCATACCATCGATAAGACCACATAGAGTCCAGCACAAATATCATCCATAATTACTCCAAAACTATTTTTGAAGTTTTTATCAAAAAAACTTACTGGGAATGGTTTTATTATATCAAAATATCTAAAAAGAATAAAAAATATCGAATAATAAATTAAAGCTTCACCACTTTCTTTTGTAGTGCCATGGGATATTTCATAAAGATAAATAGGTATGGATTGTCCTAAAAATTCATCAATTATTATTTCTCCAGGGTCTTTATTCTCGCTATTTTTAATATAACTTGCAACAGCAAAAAAAGAATAAATAAAAATTATTATTAAAACTATTAGTATAATGTTTGATGAAGTATTTAATATATGAAATAAGTAAAACAAAATTATTGTTGTCGCTAAAGATCCAAAAGTTCCAGGAATAAACTTAATTTTCCCTAAACCAAACATTGTTACAAATAATGAATTGAATGATTTAATCATTTTTTATTACCGAAGCTATTACCTCACAGGCTATAGCTTTTTCTTTTCCAATCACACCTAATTTTTCCGCTGTTTTGCCTTTTATATTTATTTGTGAATTAGATATTTCACATAATTTTTTAATACAATTAATCATTTTTTTTTTATATTTTTGTAATTTTGGTTTTTGGGTAATTATATTAATATCAATATTATTTATTATAAATTCTTTAGATTTAATTTCTTCAACAACTTTTTTTAATAAAATAGTAGATCTAATATTTTTAAATTTTTCATTGGTATCAGAAAATTTTTCACCAATGTCACCCATGTTACAAGCGCCAAGTAATGCATCCATTATAGCATGTAAAACTGGATCTCCATCTGAATGACCTAATGTACCAACTGGTGAAGGAATTTTAATTCCACCTAAATACAATTTTTTTCTAGGAACCAATTTATGTACATCAAAACCAATTCCATATTTAGTGGAATTGTCTATTCTAATATCAGAATTTACTGTAATTTTTTTGTTATTAGGATCTCCATTTATTATCTTTATTTTTTTACCGGCACTTATAAATAAATTGGCATCATCGGTAATTTCTGAACTTTTATTATTTTGTAATTTTAATAATTTTTTATAATTAAAACCTTGAGGTGTTTGTGTTAAATAAATATTTTCTCTGTTTAAATTAATAATTGTATTTTTAATTTTTTGTTTAACTGTATCGTTAATTTTAATTGCTGGGACAACACAATCATTTGATTTTAATTCCTTAAATAATTTATCTAATAATTTTATTGTAAAATTTGGTCTTGCTGCATCATGAATCATTACATTTTTAATATTGTTATTTTTAATACTTTTAAGTGCTCTATACGCAGAGTCAGCTCTGGTCTTTCCACCCTCAATGATTTTGACGTTTATGATATTTAATTTTTTAATAAAATTTCTATGTTTCTTATTAATTACTATTACTATTTTATTAATCTTTTTATATTTTTTAGCTTTATCTATTGAGTGAACTATTAGATGTTTTCCTCTATAAATGTGGTATGGTTTTGGTGTTTTAGAATTAAATCTTTTACTTTCACCTCCTGCCAGTATTATAAAACAATTATTCATGATTAATTTATATAATAGTTTAGTTATCTCATAATGATCAATTTTATCAAAAAAAATTTATTTATTACGCTTATATTTATAACAACATTATCTTTAGGTTTTGTAACATTTTTAACCTTTATAGATAAAAGTTTTATTAAATTAAGCGACTCAAACCTCCAGGCACTTTTAATTGTCAATATACTTTTGTTATTATTGTTTTTTATAACAATTTTTTTAGAGGTAAAAAATTCTTTAAAGGTTGATGTTGATGTTAGTGGTTCTAAATCAAATCGAAAATATATAACTTTTTTTGCATTATTTACTTTAATACCCTCAATATTAATTTCTCTATTTTCATTATTTTTATTATCTTATGCGCTTGATAAATATTTGGATAAAAAGGTTACAACAGCTGTAAATAATTCATATGAAATAGCAAAAAGTTACACCGAAGAAGTAAAAGCTAAAACACAATCAGAAATAATTCTCATAGCATACGATTTAAATAAAAATGCAAGTTTTTTAAATTCAAACATTAATCAATTTAAAAATTTTTTAAATACACAAAAATTAATTAGAGGTATGGACGAAGTACATATAATTAATACAAATGGTGAATTATATTTAACCACTCTAAACAAGTCACAAGAGTATACCCCTCCTTTAAAACAAGCTTTAGAGATGATAGAAAATGACGACAGACCTTTAAAAATTATAAATGTTTATGAAAATCAGTCTGCATCAATTATTAAACTTACAAATTATAAAGGTAAGTATTTATATATAGTAAAATATCTTGATAAAAAAATTTCAAACTATTTAACCGAGTCCCGAGACGCTGTTAATTTTTATTATACAGTCTTAAATAAACAAACAGGAATAAAAATTTCATTTGTTCTTATTTATTTAGTTATTGTTTCACTGTTGTTATTTTTATCAATTTCTATTGCAATAAGATTTTCTTCAAGATTTTTTAGATCTATTAATAATTTGATTATAGCATCATCAAGTATAGGAAAAGGTAATTTGAATATTAAAGTACCAATAATTAAAACAGATAAAGATATGGAAATTTTAAATGAAAGCTTCAATTTGATGATTAACCAATTAAAAACACAGCAAGAAAAACTATTAATTACTGAAAGACATGAGGCGTGGGAAAATTTGGCAAGAAAACTTGCACATGAAATTAAAAACCCCCTTACACCAATTCAATTAACTATAGATAGATTGCAAAACAAATATTTAGAAATGATTTCAAGTGATGAAAAGAAGAATTTTAATGAATATTTGAAAATAATTATCAAACAAATAAAACAAATTGAAAATTTGGTTAATGAATTTTCAGATTTTGCTAGAATGCCTAAGCCAATTTTAAAGAACAATAATCTTGTTTTAATAATTAATGAAAATATTAAATTATTAAAAGAATTGGAAAATAATATAGAAATAAATTTTAATCATAACAAAAATGAAATTATATTTAACTCTGATAATGAACAATTAAGTAGGGTTTTTTTTAATTTAATTAAGAACTCAATAGAAAGTATTCAGGAAAAATACCTAAATAATACTAATTTTGTTAGAAAAATTGATATAGAAATAAACGATAAGAATGATTATATAGAATTTATTATTATTGATAATGGCAAAGGATTTGGAATTCTTACTAGAAATATCAAAAATATTTTGAACCCATATTTTACAACAAAAGAAAAGGGAACTGGCTTAGGTTTAGCTATAGTTAATAAAATAATAAATGACCACAATGGCTCAATTGACTTTATGTCTATTGAAAATGGTGCAAAAATTATGATTAAATTTTTAAAAAAATGAGTATTGAAATATTAATTATTGACGATAATTCTGACATTAGAAATATTATTAATGATCTGATTATTGATGCAGGTTACAAGACAAGACTAGCTGCAAATTATAATCAGGCATTAAACGAAATTGACAAAAAATTACCAGATGTTGCAATCATTGATGTTAAATTAGACAAAGGTGATAATGATGGTTTAGAATTACTCTCACATATAAAAACTAAAGATAAAAATATTCCAGTCATTATAATTACAGGACATGCAAATGTAGAAATGGCAATTAAAGCTCTTAAATCTGGTGCTTTTGAATTTATTGAAAAACCATTTAACCAAGAAAGATTAATAAATTTTGTTAATAGAGCTGTAGAAAATATTAATTTAAAAAATATTAATAAAGAATTTGAGAGCAAACTTTTTTATTCATATGAGATTATTGGTAATAGCCCAAACATTGAAAATATAAAAAATCAAATTAATAAAATTTCACTTTCAGAAAGTAGAATATTTATTAATGGTCCAACAGGAACTGGTAAAGAATTAATAGCAAGAAAAATTCATAAACACTCAAAACGTAAAACTGGACCATTTATTATTCTTAATGGAGCTTTATTGGATATTAAAAAATATGAACTTGAATTATTTGGTGAAGAAAAAAATAATGGAGCTATTTCGTATGGGGTCCTTGAAAAAGCAACCGGAGGAATTCTTTTAATTGATGAGGTTTCTGAAATTCCTCTTGATACACAATCTAAAATTTTACGAGTTTTAACTGATCAAAAATTTAAAAGAATTAATGGTAATCATGATATTAAAGTTGATGTAAGAATTATTTGTTCTTCAAGCAAAGATATAAAAAAAGAAATTGAATTAGGTAACTTTAGAGAAGATCTTTATCATAGACTAAATGTATTTGAGATTAATATAGAACCATTACGTAATAGAACTTCTGATATACCTTTACTCATTGAATATTTTGCACAGAAAATTGCTTTTAATTATAATCTTAAAAAGTTGGATATAGACACAAATAATAGTTATCTGATTAATTACGAATGGCCAGGAAATATTAGAGAATTAAGAAATTTAATTGAAAGAATAGCTATATTATCTCCAGATACTCATGAAAAGATTTCTAATATAATTAAGGAATCTTTAAAAACACCAGGTAATGAAATTTCTAAATCAGAAAACCTTTTATCTGTACCATTAAAAGAAGCTAGAGAAAATTTTGAAAAAGAGTATTTATCTACTCAATTAAAAAAATTTAATGGAAATATTTCAAAAACTGCTGATTTTATTGGTATGGAAAGATCCGCCCTACATAGAAAACTTAAAGGATTAGGGATTAAGGAATTAAACTAAATGAATATAATTATATGTGGTGCTGGTAGAGTAGGTTTTACCATCGCTAAACTACTTAGTGAACAAGGTCACTCAATAACAGTTATCGATCAGTCTAGTGAAGATATACAAAAAATTGATGATGTTTTAGATGTAAAATCAATTGTAGGTAAAGCAAGCTATCCCTCTATACTTGAAAAAGCAAACGCATCAGATGCAGATATGATTATAGCTGTAACACGTAGTGATGAGATTAATATGCTTATTTGTCAAATAGCATTTTCTATTTTTAATGTATCTAAAAAAATTGCAAGGATAAGATCTCAAGACTATTTAAATCCAAAATTTACAAAAGTTTATAACAAAGAGAATTTGCCAATTGATGTAATCATTTCACCAGAAATTGAAATAGCAAAATCCTTACAAAGAAAATTAGAAGCTCCTGGTGCGTTGGATAATGTTCCATTTGCCAATAATCAAATTAGATTACTTGAAATATTAATTAATGAAAACTGCCCTTTAATTAATATTAAATTAAATGAATTAACTAAGAAATTTCCTAAACTTGATGCCAACATAATGGGAGTTATAAGAAATGATAAATATATTATCCTAAAGAAAAATGATGTAATGCACAAAGGTGATAAAGCTTATTTAATAATAAATGCATCACAAATGTCTGATACATTACAAGCTTTTGGTCATAATGAAAAAATTTCAAATAAAATTTTAATTATAGGTGGTGGTAACATTGGTTTAAGTTTAGCTAAAAATCTTGAAGAAAGCTTCGAATCAGCAAGAGTTAAAATTATTGAGAAAAACAAAGAGAGAGCTGAGTTTATTGCAAATGAACTTAACAACACAATTATAATAAATGGTAATGGTTTAGATGAAGATACTTTATTAGAAGCAAATATAGATGAAGTAGAAACTGTATTGGCACTTACCAATGATGATGAAGACAATTTAATGGTTAGTGTTTTAGTTGAAAAATTTTCAAAAGATAAAGATGCTTTAAATAATAAAAGAACTATGGCTTTAATAAATAAATCAAACTATTCTTTATTACAATCTTCATTAAAAATTGATGATTTAATCGACCCAAGAATGAATACTGTATCAAGTATTCTTAAGCACGTTCATAAAGGAAGTATAGAAACAGCATACAGCATATTGAATGGAGAATATGAGGTGATTGAAGCAGAAATAATTGATACTTCAGAATTAATTAATAAAGAATTAAAAAATTCAAATTTGCCTGATGAAATTAGAATTGGAGCAATTTTAAGAGGTAAAAATGTAATAATTCCAAGATCTAATTTTGTTTTTAAAAAAGAAGATATAGTTGTTTTTTTAGCTAAAAAAAATTTTTTGCAAGTTGTTGAAAACATGTTTCGTATAAGTTCTATTTAGTTTTAATGAAGTATTTTAAATTCATTTACCTGAGTGTATTTTTTGGTATAATCTCTATTCTTTCATTTTTAAATATTATTTATTCTTATTATTTTAATTTATATCTAAATTTAAACAGTTATATTTATTCACTATTTGTCTCTCTATTTGTCGCTTTGTTATTTTATTTTATTGATAATGATGAAAAAAAAATAACTATCTATGAAAAAATTTTAACTGTTTTATTAGGTTATTTTTTATTACCTTTAATAATATCAATTCCTTTTTATTTTAGTATATATAATATAACCTTTATTAATTCATACTTTGAGGCCATATCCGGTTTTACTTCAACAGGATTTACTATTTTTGACAATATTAAACATATAGACCAAAGTCTAATTATATGGAGATCTTCATCTCAATGGATTGGTGGACTTTATTTTTTATTCTCTATTATTCTATTAATTGACATTTTTGATAATAGTTTTAAAAAATCATTAACAAACTTTATATCTTTTAATAAATCTGAAACCTTAAAACAATCGTATAAAATTTTTATTTTATATTGCATATTAACATTATCAATATTTGTAATTTTAAATTTTTTTAATATAAGAACTTTCAATTCATTAAATTTAGCAATGACCATTATTGCTTCAGGAGGTTTTCTTCCAACAAATAACCTGTCAAATATTTTGATTAATAATACACAAATAATTGTTTTTTCATTGTTAATGTTAACATCTTTTTTTAGTATTTTTTTAAGCTATAACTTAATTCATTTAAGAAACCGTAACTTAAATTTTTTTAATGAAGATTTGCATTTATTATTTTATTTTTTATCTGTTTTAATAATTTTTTTAATTTTTTTTAATTTTGATAATAATTTTAGTCAATTATTTTTATCTTTAACTAGTAGTGTTTCTAATATAGGTATTTCCCTTGAAAATAGTCCAAAAAATTTATCTTTTGTTTTTTTGATTTTATTAATAATTGGTGGATCATTTTTTTCAACAAGTTCTGGTATTAGATTTTTAAAACTATACTCATTATTTAAATTTTCAATTAACGAAATATTATCTTATACAAGACCAAAAAACGTTTATATTAATAAACTTTTGTTCACCAAAATTTTTTTTGAACAATCTGAAGTTTATAAATATTTCTTATCTATAATAATTTTTATTATTTCTTTGTTATTTTTAACAAGCTTATTAACAATGAATGGCATAGATATTGAAAGTTCATTTAAATTATCTATTTTAACTCTAATGAACACTGTAAATTCTTCAATCTATGGTCTTAATGAATTCAATTTTCAAGATTTGCAATTTTATACTAAATATTATCTTATTTTATTTATGATTATTGGTAGAGTTGAGCTGTTAACTTTATTAATAATTTGTAAAAAATTTCTTTTTAAAAATTAAATTTCTACTATATATATAGTGTTTATCTTATTATTTGCGCTCTTAGCTCAGTTGGATAGAGCATCGGTTTTCTAAACCGAGGGTCGATG
>JAPYTV010000019.1 GCA_029941985.1 Candidatus Pelagibacter sp.
TGGGAAGTTTGGTGTGATGGAATGGAAATTACACAATTTACTTATTTTCAGCAAATGGCAGGAATTGAATGTAAACCTGTTTCAGTTGAAATCACTTATGGTCTTGAAAGAATTTGTATGTTTACTCAACAAAAGAAAAATGTTTATGATCTTTCATGGAACAATGATGGAGTAAAATATGGAGATGTATTTCATCAAGCTGAAAAAGAATTTTCAGCTTACAACTTTGAACACGCAAATACAGACAGCTTATTTAAAATGTTTGATATGTTAGAATTAGAAGCTAAATCATTAGTAGAAAAAAAATTATCATTACCGGCATATGATCAGTGTTTAAAAGCAAGTCACGTATTTAATATTTTAGATGCAAGAGGAGTTATTAGTGTGGCTCAAAGAGCTGGTTATATTGGAAGAATTAGAAATATCACAAAAGGTGTTGCAGAAATTTGGCTAAGTAGTCAAACAGAATAATGTCTGAGTTTTTTTTAGAACTTTTTAGTGAAGAAAT
This sequence comes from Candidatus Pelagibacter sp., assembly GCA_029941985.1. Taxonomy (GTDB): domain Bacteria; phylum Pseudomonadota; class Alphaproteobacteria; order Pelagibacterales; family Pelagibacteraceae; genus Pelagibacter. Next base: position 509 of record JAPYTV010000019.1, read on the forward strand.
TCCTGCAGGTTTGCAGAAAAATTCTCGTATATTTTTATTGGATAGCTTTCAAAAATTATTTGAAGAAAAAGATATAATTTTTAAAAAAAGTATATCACACTCAACACCAAATAGACTTGTCATCTCATTTGAAGGTTTAACTAAAGAAATAACTCAAAAAGCTGAGGAAATAAAAGGACCAAATGTCAATGCCCCAGAAAAATCAATAGATGGTTTTTTAAGATCTAATCAAATGAATAAAAAAAATTTATTTAAAAAGTTAATAGAAAAAGGAGAATTTTACTTTTTTAAAAAACCGTCAAAGAAAATAAATACTATCGATTTATTGCAAGAACAAACTCCATTAATTCTCGATAAAATGCAATGGAAAAAATCAATGAAATGGGGAGATTTTAATCTTCATTGGGCAAGACCATTAAAATCAATATTAGCTGTTTTTGATGGGAAAAACTTAAGTTTTAAATTTCATCACTTATCTTCTTCAAATACAACATTTATTGATAAAGAATTTGAGGATAAGAAAAAAATATTTAAAGATTTAAAAAGCTATAAAAAATTTTTTTACCAATCAGGAATAATTATAGATCATAATTTAAGAAAAGAATTTATAGAAAAAAAACTTCAAAAAGTATCTAAAAAAAAAGACATCATAATAGAGTCAAATAATAAGCTCTTAGATGAAGTTACAGGACTGGTAGAAAAACCAAATATTTTACTTTGTAAATTTGATGAAAAGTTTTTAAATATTCCAAAAGAAATATTGATTATTACAATGCAATATCATCAAAAATATTTTCCTACATTTAATAAAAAAGGAGATATTACTAATACATTTTTGGTGGTTGCAAATAATAAAGATACAAAAGGATTTATTAAATTAGGAAACGAAAGTGTCGTAGAAGCTAGATTAAGTGATGCTCAATTCTTTTGGGAAAAAAATAAATCACAAAATTTAGTTAAACAAGTTTCAAAGTTGAAAACTATAAATTATTTTAAAGGACTAGGGTCGTATTTTGATAAAATTCAAAGAATGAAAAAACTTGGGGGAATGATTTCTGATAAATTATTAATAAGTAAAGAAAAGGTAGAGTTATCAGCTTCTATTTGTAAAGTAGATTTAATTTCGGATTTAGTGAGCGAGTTCCCGGAGCTTCAGGGAATTATGGGAGGACATTTTTCTGAAACACAAGGTTTTGATAAAGATATATCTTTAGCAATAAGTGAACACTATCTTCCATTAGGAATAGATGGCAAAATACCAAAAAAACCATTTAGTATTGCTCTAGCACTTACTGATAAGCTTGATACTTTAGTTGGATTTTTTGGCATTAATCAGAAACCAACAAGCTCAAAAGACCCTTATGCATTAAGAAGATCAGCTTTAGGAATTATTAGGTTGCTGATTGAGAATAATAAAGGATTTAAAATTAAAGATCTAATTACTTACGCTATTTCATTGCATAGAAATCAGGGATTTGAATTATCTAATGAATCTTTGCAGGAAGAATTAATAGATTTTTTATTAGATAGACTAAAATACTATATGAAAGAAAAAGAAATTCGTATTGATATAGCTGAAGCTAGCATCAATTCATTTGGTGTAGACCATATAAACAAAATATATAAAAAAGCATTAACTCTAAATAAATTAATTAATAAACAAGTAGGGAAAGATATTTTCTCTAGCTACAAACGAGCTGCAAATATCCTAGATAGTGAATTAAAAGATAAACAACTTGAACTATCAAATACAACTGATCCAGGTATTTTTAAAAATGAATTTGAAAAGAATTTATTAAAAAAAATCAATGAATTAAGGAAATATTTTACAAACATAAATAGAGATGAGAACTATACTCAGTCTCTTACTAATTTAGCCAATGCTAAAAAGGTGATTTTTGAATTTTTTGACAATGTAAAAGTTAACGATGAAGATAAAAATATTAAAAAAAATAGATTGGAACTTTTACAAATGTTATGTAAAACCTTTGATAATTACATAAACTTTTCAAACATCGAGACCAATTAATGAATAAATTGATTTTGAATTTTAAATCAAAAGATTTAAAAAAAATTAAGAATCCTAAAATTTATTTAGGTGGAAAGGGTGCTAATCTTTCTGAAATGGGAAGAATGGGATTGCCTGTTCCACCGGGGTTTACCATTTCAACAAAAGTCTGTGATCTATTCTATAAAAATAAAAAAAAGCTAAATTCAAAAATAATTAATGAAGTTAAAAAAGAGTTAAAAATTATTGAAAAGGATGTTAAGAAAAAATTTGGTGATTTAAAAAATCCATTATTATTATCCGTTAGATCAGGAGCAAGAGTTTCAATGCCGGGAATGATGGATACAATTTTGAATCTTGGCCTAAACGACAAAACCGTAATTGCCTTGGCAGATAAAACATTCAATACAAGATTTGCCAAAGATAGTTATAGAAGATTTATTCAAATGTATGGCAATGTTGTAATGGGAGTTGAAAGTTATCATTTTGAAGAATTAATTGAAAATTATAAATTAACTAAAGGTGTACTTTTAGATACAGATTTAGATGAAAATGATTGGGAAGGTTTAATTAAAGATTTTAAGAAAGTAGTTAAAGATCAAACCAAAAAAGATTTTCCACAAAATGTATTTGTTCAATTGTTTGGAGCAATTAGTGCGGTATTTTTATCTTGGGAAAGTAATAGAGCAAATGTTTATAGAAAATTGAACCAAATACCTGTCGAGTGGGGCACTGCAGTTAATGTTCAATCAATGGTGTTTGGAAATATGGGTGAAGACTGTGCAACAGGTGTTGTTTTTACGAGAAATCCATCTGATGGAAGCAATGAAGTTTATGGAGAATATTTAATTAATGCTCAAGGAGAAGATGTTGTAGCAGGAACAAGAACTCCACAACATATAACTAAAAAAGCTAGAAAAGATGCAAAATCAAAAGGGCTATCGATGGAAGAGTCTATGCCAAAAATATTTAAACAATTAGATAAAATTTTAGAAATTTTAGAAAAACATTACAAAGATATGCAAGATGTTGAGTTTACTGTTGAGAATAAAAAATTATGGATGTTACAAACAAGATCAGGAAAAAGAACTTCAAAGTCAGCAGTTAAGATTGCTGTAGATATGGTTAAAGAAAAACTTATATCAAAAAAAGAAGCTGTATTAAGAATAGATCCAAATTCTTTAGATACATTATTGCACCCAACTCTAGATGAGAGAAGTTCAATTAATATTATAGCAAATGGATTACCTGCTTCACCAGGCGCGGCATGTGGTAAAGTTGTTTTTTCTTCAGACGAAGCAGAAAGATTAAATAGCATGATGCAAGATACAATTTTAGTTAGAGTAGAAACTTCACCTGAGGATATTCATGGAATGCATGCGGCCAAGGGAATTTTAACCTCAAGAGGTGGAATGACAAGTCATGCAGCTGTTGTAGCAAGAGGAATGGGAAGACCTTGTGTTTCAGGATCAAGCGAAATTGATATTAATTATGAAGCTAAAACTTTTAAAACATCATCTGTAGAAATTAAAGAAGGAGATATAATTACAATAGATGGTTCATCAGGTAGAATTATTTCAGGAGAAGTGCCAACAGTTAAACCTGAAATTTCAGGAGATTTTTCAAAATTAATGAGTTGGGCTGATGGGTTTAGAAAATTAAAAGTAAGAACAAATTCTGAAACGCCACTTGATACAAAAACAGCAAGAGATTTTGGCGCTGAAGGCATAGGTCTTTGCAGAACAGAACATATGTTTTTTGATGAAGAAAGAATTTTATCAGTTAGAGAGATGATTTTATCAAAAACAATAGAGGACAGAAGTAAAGCATTAGAAAAACTTTTACCTTATCAAAGAAAAGATTTTTCAGAGATATTTAAAATCATGAATGGTTTACCAGTCACAGTAAGGTTGTTAGATCCGCCATTACATGAGTTTCTTCCTAAAACAGAAAAAGAAATTAATGATGTAGCGAAAGCTGTAGGTTTGCCTTTAAAAGAAATTGAATCAAGAATTAATGAATTACATGAACAAAACCCGATGTTAGGACATAGAGGGTGTAGACTAGGAATTTCATTTCCAGAAATTTATGAAATGCAATGTAGAGCTATTTTTGAAGCCTTAACAGAACTTAAAAATAAAAAAATAAAATCAGCATTCCTAGAAATTATGATCCCATTAGTATCTACAGAGGCTGAAATAAAGATAATGAAAGATTTAGTAGTAAGAGTAGCAGAACAAGTTCAAAAAGATAACAAAGTTAAAATTGATTATTTAGTTGGAACTATGATTGAGTTACCAAGGGCAGCTTTAAAAGCAAAAGATATAGCTAAACACGCAGATTTTTTTAGCTTTGGAACAAACGATTTAACACAAACAACTTTTGGAATAAGCAGGGATGATAGTGGCAAGTTTTTAAATGATTATATTGAAAACAAAATATTCTCGATTGATCCATTTATTTCAATTGATGAGGGTGTGGGTGATTTAATAGAAATTGCTGTTGAAAAAGGTAGAAAACAAAATAAAAAAATTAAACTTGGAATTTGTGGAGAACATGGTGGAGATCCAAAAAGTATTAAGTTCTGTTCAGATATAGGTTTAGATTATGTTTCGTGTTCACCTTATAGAGTTCCAGTCGCAAGGTTAGCTGCTGCACAAGCAAAATTAACTAAAAAAAATTAAATTTCTAATTTTAAGTCTACAGCAGTAGAGCTGTGGGTGATACTACCAATAGAAATTCTATCAACACCAGTTTTAGCAACAGCTTTAATTGATTTTAAATTGATATTTCCAGAAGCTTCTGTTTCATAATATTTTTTTGCTATTTTAACTCCAGCCTTTAGGTTTTTAATATTCATATTATCAAACAAAACTGTATTGAATTTTAAACCTATTATTTTTTTAAGTTGATCTAAATTATCTACTTCAACAGTAATTTTTCTACCTTTCTTATTTTTAATGGCTAGAGAAACTAAAGTTTTGATATCAGAGCTTGCTATATGGTTATCTTTAATTAAAAATTCATCACTTAAGTTAAACCTGTGATTAACTCCACCACCTAATTTTACAGCATATTTTTGTACAACTCTTAAAGTTGGAATTGTTTTTCTAGTGCAGCAAATTTTACATCTTTTATTAACCAACTTAACAAATTCATTAGTTTTAGTAGAAATACCTGAGATATGACTTATAAAATTTAAAGCAACCCTCTCACCAATTAATATATTTTCAGCTTTACCTTCAATTATTGCAATTAAATCATTTTTTTTTACAGAAGAACCTTCTTTTTTTTTAAGAGTAAATTTTATTTTTTTATCTATTAGTTTAAAAGTTTGTTTTGCAAATTCTAAACCACCAATCACAGCTTTTTGATTAGCAATTAACTTAAGTTTAACAACTTTTGTATTTTTAATTAAGTTTGAAGTAATATCACCAGAAGGGTAAAGATCTTCGTTTAAAGCAAGTTTTACAGTATTCTTAATATAATAATTACTTAATTTGATTTGAGACACTTTTATTATCTGCCAACTGCAGTCATTCTTTCAACAGATATTCTGGCTTTGTTTATAGTTTCTGTATCCATAATTATTTCACCAGTTTCGTTTTCTAGACAATCTAAAATTTTAGGTAGAGTAATTTTTTTCATATGAGGACAAAGATTGCACGGTTTAATGAATTCTACATTTGGGTTTTCTACTTGAATGTTGTCACTCATCGAACATTCTGTAACCATCATTACTTTTTTAGGTTGATTGTCTTCAACATATTTAATCATTCCCGACGTAGAGCCTGCAAAATCACTAGCCTTGATTACATCTGGTGGGCATTCTGGGTGTGCAATTATTTTTATTCCAGGGTTACTTTTTCTAATATCACGAATTTGTTTTTCATTGAATTGATCATGAACTATACAAATTCCTTTCCAAGCGATAATTTCAACATCGGTTTGAGAAGCAACGTACTTTGCTAAATAATCATCTGGTAAAAATATTACTTTTTTTACACCCAGTGATTTTACAATTTTTACTGCATTAGCAGAAGTACAACAAATATCAGTTTCAGCTTTAACTTCGGCCGATGTATTAACATATGATACGACAGGAACACCTGGATATTTTTCTTTTAACAATCTTACGTCTTTACCAGTAATTGAAGAAGATAAAGAACATCCAGCTCGCATGTCTGGTAATAAAACTTTTTTTTGAGGACTCATTAGTTTTGCTGTTTCTGCCATAAAGTGAACTCCAGCCATAATAATAATGTCAGCAGAAGTTTTGGAAGCTTCAACAGCTAATGCTAAAGAGTCAGCAGAAAAATCAGCTACACCATGATAAATTTCAGGTGTTTGATAATTATGTGCAAGTATAACTGCGTTCTTTTCTTTTTTTAATTGGTTAATTTTATGAATATATGGAGCATGAACAGGCCATTCAATTTCAGGTAAAACCTTTGAAATTTTTTTATATATAGGGTCTGTTGCTTTTTTTACTTCTTGAGTAAATTCCATATTAAAATCTATCAATTTGAAAGAACCTTGTCATTCATTTATTCTGACGCACTATTTAATCCAACTAGGTATTTTAATTTTTACTACAGCATTTTCACTTTTAAATTCATTTTTTTCATTGAAATTATCATCTAAATATTTGACTAGGGCAAATGGATGCTCATTATTAATCAATACTTTCCCTATTTCTATATCACCACTATAAATTGAGGCATTTTCATTTAGCTCTCCTTTAATTACCTGAATAGGTAGAAGTCTTTTTGAAAGCTTGTTTTTTAATTTAATTCTTGCAGTATTTTCTTGTCCAACATAACAACCTTTTTTAAAATCAATTCCATTAAGTTCTTCAAAATTACATTCAATACCAAATAACTTGTTTTGTAATTTATTCATATCCTTTTGAGGAATTCCCAACTCATGACTAAATTTATAATATTCATCAATATTAGTGTCTTTTAATTCTAGTTTTTTTAGAGATAAATAAAGTTTTTCTAAATTAATAATAAGTCTTGCTCCAAGGTCTTTATTTCTTGGATCTAGTAAAATTGAGTCCTCTCTATATTTAATTGTATTTCCTGGGGTATCTTTAGCTTTCTCAAATGATAAAAACTTTTCATGATTGAAAGCTGCAACAACAAATTCATTACTTAAATTCATAATTTCAACATTTGATCTAAGTTTATAAACACTGAGTTGCTTAAAAAGACCTTCAGCTTGAGATTTTTCGCAATCAAAAAAATAGCCAGATTTATGCTTGACTATAATAAAAGAAAATAGAAATTTCCCCTGCGGAGTTAATAGTGACGCGAAACAACTGTTCGTGTTATTAACTTTTTTAATGTCATTACTAATGAGGTTTTGTAAAAATTCATCTACATCTTTGCCATTTATATAAAGAATCCCTCTATCTTTTAAAATATATACACTTTGAATATTCATATTTGATTGATGTCTAATTATAATATAATTACTTTTTGCATAAATGTTAGATCTAATAATTAAAAATGGTTCTTGTTACATAGATAAAGATCTTAAAAATCAAGATATAGGTATTAAAGATAACAAAATTGTTGAAATTGGAAAGATTAGTAACAAGGCAAGTGAAGTAGTTGATGCAGTAGGTTTAACGGTTTTACCAGGATGTATAGATACTCAAGTACATTTTAGAGAACCTGGATCAACTGATGCTGAAGATTTACACTCAGGTAGTAGAGCTGCAATAGTCGGTGGAATTACTTCTGTTTTTGAAATGCCAAATACTAATCCTCCAACATCTAATAAAATAGAATTCAGAAAAAAATTGGGCCTAGCTAAAAATAGAATGTTTTGTAATTATGCATTTTATTTTGGAGCAACACCAGATAACGCTTCTGAGCTAGCAGACCTAAAAAATTTAGAAGGATGCTGTGGAATAAAACTTTTTGCAGGTTCTTCAACGGGAAATTTATTAGTTCAGCATGAAGCCGATATAGAAAAAGTATTTCAAAGTAGCTCAAAAGTTGTTTCAGTTCATTCAGAAGATGAAGAAATTTTGAATATGAGAAAAAAAATGATCAAAGAAGGTGATGTACTTACACACCCTTTATGGAGAAATGAAGAATGTGCAATATCATCAACTAGAAGAATAGTTAGAATAGCTGAACGTTATAAAAAAAAAGCACACATACTTCACGTAACAACAAAACAGGAAATAGATTTTTTATCACAACATAAAGGGAATATTACATTTGAAATTACACCTCAACATTTAACTATTTTTGCTCCAGATTGTTATGAAAAATTAGGAACTTATGCTCAGATGAATCCACCGCTAAGAGATAAATCTCATTATGATAGATTATGGTACGGTGTAAGAAATAATTTTCTAGATATAATTGGCTCTGACCATGCTCCGCATTTAAAAGCAAATAAAGAAAAAAATTACCCAAATTCACCATCTGGAATGCCAGGTGTTCAAACTTTAATGCCAGTAATGCTAAATCATGTAAATAATGAAAAATTAAGTCTTAAACAATTAATGGATTTTGTTTGTGAAAACCCTGTAAAAATTTTTGGAATTAAGAATAAAGGATTTATCAAAGAAGGCTTTGATGCGGATTTTACAATTGTAGATATGAATAAGAAAATTTTAATTAAGAATAAAAATATTGAAAGTAAATGTGGTTGGTCGCCTTTTGATAATTTTGAATTTAAAGGTACGCCAGTTTTAACAATTGTTGGTGGTCAGATCAAAATGAGAGATGGCCAAATTTTAGGAGAACCTGATGGCAAACCTTTATTCTTTTAAAATATTATTTTTAATTAAATCTTCTTTTATTTCCGCTAAAATTGCAGGATCATCAATTGTGGCTGGCATTTTATATTCTTCTTTATCAGCAATTTTTCTAATTGTTCCTCTTAATATTTTTCCAGATCTCGTTTTTGGTAATCTTTTGATAACAATTACAACTTTAAATACTGCAACGGGACCAATTTTATCCCTAACCATTTGAACGCATTCTTTTGAAATAGTTTTGTTATTTTTTTCAACACCAGTTTTAAGAACCACTAATCCAATCGGTAATTGTCCTTTTAACTTATCTGCAATTCCTAGCACTGCACATTCTGCAACTGATTGATGTTCAGATAAAACTTCTTCTATAGCGCCAGTTGACAACCTGTGTCCTGCAACATTAATAATGTCATCAGTTCTAGACATTATCCAGATGTAACCATCTTCATCAATATGACCTGCGTCATAGGTTTCGTAGTAACCTTTATAGTTAGTCATGTAGTTATCTTTGTATCTTTTATCTGCATTCCATAATGTTGGAAACGTTCCAGGAGGAAGGGGAAGTTTTACAACTATATCTCCCATTTCGTTTGGTTTTGCTAATGTTTGATCTGGTTTTATAACTTTTACGTCATATCCTGGTACCGCTTTACAAGCTGAACCATATTTTGTTTTCATCATTTCTATCCCAGTACAGTTTGAGCTAATAGCCCAACTAGTTTCTGTTTGCCACCAATGATCTATTACAGGAACTTTTAACAGATTCTCAGCCCATTTAATTGTATCTGGATCTGCCCTTTCTCCTGCTAGAAATAAGGATTTAAATTTGCTTAAATTATATTTAGAAAAAAACTTACCTTCGGGATCTTCTTTTTTAATTGCCCTAAAAGCAGTTGGAGCTGTAAAAAGAGATTTTACTTTATACTCAGAGATTATTTTCCAAAATGCACCTGCGTCAGGAGTGCCTACAGGCTTACCTTCAAATAAAACTGTAGTACATCCCTTAAATAAAGGAGCATAAACAATATAAGAGTGTCCAACAATCCACCCAATGTCACTTGCTGACCACCAAACATCATCTGTATCAATATTATAAATATTTTTCATTGTCCATTTAAGAGCAACTATGTGACCACCAATATCTCTAACAATTCCTTTTGGAACCCCAGTAGTCCCAGAGGTGTACAAAATATAAGCAAGCTCATTAGAATTCATTTCTACGCAATCTACTTCTTTTGCGTTCGAAAGAGCTTCATTCCAACTAATTTCTTTTGGAGCATTTAACTTTACATCATGCCCTGATCTTTGAAACAGAACCATCTTATCTATTTTATGTGAGGCCATTTTAATAGCTTCATCTACCAACGGTTTGTATTCAACAGTTCTTCCTGGTTCAAAACCACAAGAAGCGGTTACTAGGAGTTTTGCTTTACTATCATCAATTCTGCTCGCAAGTTCATTAGATGCAAACCCTCCAAAAACAACAGAATGAATTGCTCCAATTCTACCACAAGCTAACATTGCAATTACAGCTTCAGGAATCATTGGCATATAGATTATTACTCTATCGCCTTTGTTAACTCCTTGGTTTCTTAGAGCTCCAGCAAACTTAGAAACTTTTTCTCTTAATTCTTTATAAGTGAACTGTTTTTTATTATCTGTAATAGGACTATCATAGATTAAAGCAAGTTTTTCACCTCTTCCTTGATCAATATGAATGTCTAATGCATTATAACAGGTGTTCGTTATACCATCTTCAAACCACTTATAGAATGGAGGATTAGATTTATTTAAAATTTTAGTAGGTTTTGTAAACCAAAAGATATCATTAGATATTTCTTTCCAAAAATTTTCTGCGTTATTAATAGAATTTTCATATATTTCTTTAAAATTTTTTGACATTAACTTTGATTCTTTTTTTAATATTTATCAGTTTATTAAATTGTAAATTGCATTAAATTTTAAAAATTAAGTAAAATCAACACAAATTAGATATAAATAAGACTTCAATTAACTAATTATATTTGATAGTTAACCTGCAACTTTGGCTCAAGATTAATTTATGTTTAGTTTATATAAACTAAAGTTAAAAACTAAATAAAAAGGGAGTTTTTTATGAAAAAACTAAAATTATTTACTCTTACAGCTGTAGCTCTAATGAGTGTTTCAGGGGTGGCAAATGCAGAAACAGCCCTGTTAGCTTCTGATGACTTTGTTGGAATTTCATTCTGGCTTGTGTCAATGGCATGTTTAGCAGCTACTGTATTTTTTTTCTTAGAAAGAGGGTCAGTACCAGCAAACTGGAGAGTTTCAATAACTGTAGCAGGACTAGTAACTGGTATTGCATTCATTAACTACATGTATATGAGAGAAGCATGGGTCATGACCGGTGAGTCACCAACAGTATACAGATATATTGACTGGTTCATTACAGTTCCATTATTAATGTTAGAATTCTATTTTGTTCTAGCAGCATTAGGCAAAGTAAATTCTGGAGTATTCTGGAGATTATTAATTGGTTCAGTAGTAATGTTAGTGGGAGGATTCTTAGGAGAATTAGGTTACATCAATTCTATATTTGGTTTCTCTATTGGTATGGCTGGATGGATCTACATTCTTTATGAAATATTTTCAGGTGAAGCAGGAAAAAGGGCAGAAAAAAGTGGTAACAAAACATTTATTACTGCATTTGGTGCTATGAGAATGATCATTACAGTAGGTTGGGCAATTTACCCATTAGGTTACGTATTTGGTTACCTAACAAGCGACGTTGATGCTAACGCACTAACCGTGATTTACAATGCAGCTGACTTTTTGAATAAGATTGCTTTCGGTCTAATCATTTGGGTGGCAGCTATGTCAAATCCTGGTAGATCTAGATAATTTTACATTCTAAATATTGAATAGAACAAGTATTAATTTACTTGCCCTATTTTTTTTGTGTTTTATAAATATTTATGTCTAAGATTACATATATAGAAAATAGTGGAAAATCACATACCATAGAAGTTTCTAATGGATTGAGTGTTATGGAGGGTGCTGTTCAAAATGATATTCCAGGAATAGATGCAGATTGTGGAGGTGGAATGGCATGTGCAACTTGCCATGTTTATGTCAAAGAAGAATGGTTAGATAAACTTCCTAAAAAAGAAGATGGAGAAGAAGACATGCTAGATATGGCTTATGAACCTAATAAATTCAGTAGACTAAGTTGCCAAGTAATAGTTTCAGATGAATTAGATGGATTAATTGTTAGTATTCCATCAAAACAAAATTAAATGATTAAAACAGATACTTTAATAATAGGAGCAGGACCAGTTGGGTTATTTTGTGTTCATCAGTTAGGGATAATTGGATTAAAATGCGAAGTAGTAGATAATCTAGATAAAATTGGAGGTCAATGTATTGAGCTTTATCCAGACAAACCTATTTATGATATTCCATCAGTGTCTGAGTGCACAGGTGAGGAGCTAACAAATAATTTAATTAAACAAATAAAACCATTTAAAACAAATTTTCATTTAAATGAAAGGGTAGAAAAAATAGAAAAAGTTAAAAAAAAATGGATTGTAAAAACTAATAAAAGAACTGAATTTGAAGTATCTAGCATAATTATTGCAGCAGGCGTTGGTTCTTTTGAACCAAGGAAATTTCCAACTAAAGGCGCTGAAAAGTATGAGAACAAACAAGTACTTTATTCAATTAAAGATAAAAAAGTATTTAAAGATAAAACAGTTGCTATCTTTGGTGGAGGAGACTCAGCACTTGATTGGGCAATTGAATTATCAAATTCATCAAAAGTTGTATTAGTTCATAGAAGAGATGATTTTAGAGGAATGCAAGCAAGCATTGACAAAGTTACTCAGTTAAAAAAAGAAGGGAAAATAGAAATTTATACAAAATATCAATTAGATTCTGTTATAGGAAAAGAAAAAGTTGAAAATATTAATATTAAACATGATGATGAAAGCATAAAAGAAATTAAAACTGATTATGTTCTAGGTTTTTTTGGACTAATAATGCAACTTGGACCAATTCCTGAATGGGGTTTAAATTTAGATAAAAAAACTATACCAGTAAATACAGAAAATTTTGAAACTAATAAAGAGGGAATCTTTGCTATTGGAGATATTTGTTCTTACCCAGGAAAGCTTAGATTGATTCTTTCAGGCTTTCATGAAGGCGCATTAGCTGCTAGGGGATGTTTCAAATATGCTAAACCAGATGAAAAATTAAGATTTGAGTTTTCCACAACTTCTAAAGCTGCCCAAGAAAGATTAGGCGTAAAGAAGTGATAGAACTTTTAACAGCAGATACTCCAAATGGTAAAAAGATTTCAATTAT
>JAPYTV010000020.1 GCA_029941985.1 Candidatus Pelagibacter sp.
AGAAGCAGTAAAAGAAGCAGCTTTATCAGTAGATAAAAGAGCAATACACTCTTAAAATATTTTCATATTATAATAATATGAAAGTGCCGATTCTTATACCCAACATCTTTAATCACCCTTTTACATACGATTCTGATTTAAATCTAAAAGTAGGTGATTATGTGATTGTACCATTTGGAAAGTCAAAAGTTACTGGAGTGGTTTGGGATGATTTTGAAAAAAAAACAAATAAAAATTTTGCAATTAAGAAAGTTTTAAATAAGTTAGATGTTCCTTCATTAAAAAAAAATACAATTAAATTTTTAAACTGGTTTTCAGAATATAACATAATTCCAAAAGGTATGGCTTTAAAATTGTTATTATTAAGTAGTGATGCTGTAGAAAAAATTTCAAGTGAGTTTTATGAGCAATTTAAAAATGATAATAAAGAAAATAAAATTGAACTCTCAAAAAATCAAAAAAGTTGTTTGAAAAAAATGAATGTTTCTAATCAAAAATTTAGAGTTCATGTCTTACAAGGTACAACAGGATCTGGTAAAACTATGGTATATTTTGAGGCCTTAAAAGAAATAATTAACAAGGGTTTTCAGGGATTAATTTTACTGCCTGAAATTGGATTAACGGGACAGTTTCAAAATAAATTTATAGAATTTTTTGGATTTAAACCTGCTGTCTGGCATTCAGGAATTACAAAAAAAAATAAACAGATAATCTGGAGTGGAATTGCCAATGATAAGATTAAAGTTGTAATTGGTGCTCGGTCTTCATTGTTTTTACCTTTTAAAAAATTAGGATTAATTATAGTCGATGAGGAACATGACCAGTCATATAAGCAAGATGAAGGAGTAATTTACAATGCAAGAGATATGGCGATCTCCAGAGCATCTTTTGAAAATATCCCAATAAATTTAATTACAGCAGTGCCATCTATTGAAACTTATGATAATATTAAAAAAGGTAAATATAGTCTGTCAAAATTAGATGAAAGATACTTAAATGCATCATTACCCAATTATGAGATAATTAATTTAAATAATTTTAAACTAGAAACACAATCGTGGATTTCAAAAAAAATAATTGAAAAAGTAAATCTTCATCTTGAAAAAAAAGACCAAGTTTTATTTTTTTTAAACAGAAGAGGCTTTTCTCCCCATGTTTTATGTAAAAAATGTTTTAACAGTTATTCATGTCCAAATTGTTCAATAAATTTGGTATACCATAAGAATAAAAAAAATTTATTATGTCACTATTGTGGTTATAAAACTTTATTAGATAGAGATTGTTCAAAAAAAGAAAAATGTGATTTTATTTTTAGTGGACCAGGTGTTGAAAGAATATCAGAAGAAGTAAAAAAAAATTTTCCTACAAAAAAGATTATGATTTTTTCTAGTGACACTATGAATAAAAAAAATTCATCAGAAAGTTTAGAAAAAATTATAAATAATGAAATTCAAATTTTAATTGGAACCCAATTAATTTCAAAAGGATTTCATTTCCCAAATTTAAATTGTATTGTTGTAGTTGATATTGATTTATCATCACAAGGTCACGACTTGCGAGGTGCAGAAAAAAACCTTCAATTATATCATCAGCTTTCAGGAAGAGCTGGAAGAACAGGAAAACCCGCAACTGTTTATTTTCAAACTTATAATTTAAATACTAAAATGATTTCAGATATCACTAATAAAGATCCAGATATATTTTTGAATAAAGAACTTGAAATCAGAAGAGAAAATAATCTACCACCATTTCAAAGATTTATTGCGCTGATAATTACAGGAAGCAATGAAAGAGAGCTTGAAAAAGAAGCTTTTAAATTTAAAGATTTTATAGAAAGTTCAGTTATGGGTAGAGTTCTCGGACCAGTGAATGCTCCAATATTTAGGTTAAAAAGAAAATTTAGAGTTAGATTGTTGGTTAGAGGACCAAAATCTCTTAAAGTCCAAAATTCCCTGGCAAAAATCATAGGAAAATTCAAATTTCCTACCGGAATGAAACTAACGGTTGATGTTGACCCAATAAACTTCAATTAATGGACAAAAAATAACACTTTTAGACAATGTGTGACTTGAAGAGCTTAGGGTCATATGTTAATTAAAACGGAATTTTAACAAATCTTCAATTATTTATAAGGGATAAAAAGTTGAGCAAAAATAAAGGTTTTTCCGAAACATCAGCTGACAGATACTCTTTAGCCCTTTATGAGTTAGCAACAGAGACCAATATGCTAAGTGAGATAGAAGATCATTCTTCTTCAGTTATTAATTTAATTGAAGCAAGTGAAGACTTTAGATCTTTAATAAAAGACCCAACAAATAAAAAAGAAAATCAGCTTAACGCTATAAACAAAATTTCAGAACAATATAAACTAAACGAATTATTAACTAAATTTTTAAGATTTCTAATATCTAAGAGAAGGTTTTTTTATGTTGATAAAATATTAAAAAGCTTTGTTGGAACGTGTTCAATTATGAGAGGTGAATTAAAAGCAGAGTTAACTTCTGCAAAAGATCTTACTAAAAACGAAGTTAATAGCATAAAAGAAGAACTAACTAAAAATTTTAGTTCAAAAATAAAATTAAACTATAAGCATGACTCAAGTTTAATTGGAGGTTTGATTGTACAGGTTGGAAGTACAATGGTGGACACTTCCATTAAAAATAAATTACAACAAATTGAAAATAGGATGATAGAGGCATAAATGGATATAAACCCATCAGAAGTAACAAAGATATTAAAGGAACAAATTAAAAAATTCGGTGATAAAGCAGAAGTGACTGAGGTTGGTCAAGTTTTATCAGTAGGAGATGGTATTGCCAGAATATATGGATTAGACAATGTTCAAGCTGGAGAAATGGTTGAATTTTCTGATGGATCAAAAGGAATGGCTTTAAACCTAGAAAGTGAAAATGTTGGAGTTGTAATTTTTGGAGATGACAGAAAAATTAAAGAAGGTGATGTTGTTAAAAGAACAGGTAGTATTGTTGATACACCTGTTGGAAAAGAGTTATTAGGAAGAGTTGTTGATGGATTAGGAACTCCAATTGATGGCAAAGGTGCTTTAGACAAAGAAATAAAAAAAAGCAGAGTTGAGGTAAAAGCTCCAGGTATTATTCCAAGACAATCTGTTAGTGAACCAATGCAAACAGGTTTAAAATCAATTGATAGTCTAGTGCCAATTGGAAGAGGACAGCGTGAATTAATTATTGGTGATAGACAAACTGGAAAAACAGCAGTTGCTATTGATGCAATTATAAACCAAAAAAAAATAAATGAATCTGGTGATGAGAAACAAAAACTTTATTGTATTTATGTCGCTATAGGCCAAAAAAGATCTACAGTTAGACAAATTCAAAAAACTTTAGAAGAAGCTGGCGCAATGGAATATACAACAATTGTAGCCGCTACAGCTTCAGATGCAGCGCCGCTTCAGTTTTTAGCTCCTTATACAGGTTGTACTATGGGTGAGTATTTTAGAGATAATGGTATGCATGCGTTAATAATCTATGATGATTTATCTAAGCAGGCTGTAGCTTATAGACAGATGTCGCTTTTATTAAGAAGACCTCCAGGAAGAGAAGCATACCCAGGAGATGTATTTTATCTACACAGTAGATTACTTGAAAGAGCTGCCAAGCTTAGTGAAGAACATGGAGGAGGGTCATTAACGGCTCTTCCAATAATTGAAACACAAGGTGGAGACGTATCTGCGTTTATTCCAACTAACGTAATCTCAATTACTGACGGACAAATATTTCTTGAAACAGAATTATTTAACCAAGGAATTAGACCAGCTATAAATGTAGGTTTATCTGTTTCAAGAGTTGGATCTTCTGCACAAACTAAGGCAATGAAAAAAGTTTCTGGATCAATGAAACTAGAGCTTGCTCAATATAGAGAAATGGCTGCCTTTGCACAATTTGGATCTGATTTAGATGCATCAACACAAAAACTTTTAAACAGAGGTTCAAAATTAACTGAACTTTTAAAACAAAAACAATATTCTCCAATGACAGTTGCTGAACAAGTAATTTCTGTTTTTTGTGGGGTTAAAGGTTATTTGGATGATGTAGAACTTAAAGATATTGCTGAGTTTGAATCTAAAATTATTGAAAAATGTAAATCTGAAAAATCAGAAATTTTGGAATCAGTTTTAAGCTCAGGAAAGCTTGAGGATGATACTGAAAAATTATTAATTGAAGTAATAATGGAACTTAAGAAAAACTTTAATTCATAAAATATGGCGACGCTAGACGACTTAAAAAAAAGAATAGCAAGTGTAAAGTCTACACAAAAAATTACCAAAGCTATGAAAATGGTTGCGGCTGCTAAACTTAGAAGAGCACAGGAAAATGCCGAAAAGGGAAGACCTTATTCTGAGAAAATGAATAATATTATTCTTAATTTATCTAGTGGGATTTCCGATAAAGAAAATGCCCCGAAGTTACTTTCAGGAACGGGTGAAGAGAAAATACACTTGTGTGTGATTTTAACATCTGATCGAGGTCTTTGTGGTGGCTTTAATACAAACATTATTAAAAAAGCTAAAGCATATTTCCAAAAAATATCCGACGAAGGAAAAATTTTAAAAATTATAACTGTAGGATCTAAAGGTTATGACCAATTAAAGAGAGTTTATAAAGACAGTATTGTTGAAAAAATATCATTTAAAGATTCAAAAACTATTAATTATTTAGATGCAGAAAAAGTAGGCAACATGATAATTAAAAATTTTGAAAAAAAAGAATTTGATGTATGTACAATTTTTTATAATAAATTTAAAAATGTAATTACTCAAATACCTCAAGAACAACAAATAATTCCTTTAAAAACTTATGAAGTAGAGGGAAATTCTTCTGACGACAATTATGAATTTGAACCAGAGGAAGACGAAATTTTAAGCATCTTATTGCCTAAAAATATTTCTACACAGATTTTTAAGGCGATGTTAGAAAATTCAGCCAGCGAGCAAGGCTCAAGAATGAGTGCAATGGATAATGCAACCCGAAACGCAGGTGAAATGGTTGACAAACTTACTATTGAGTATAATAGAAGTCGTCAGGCAGCTATTACAAAAGAACTAATTGAAATCATATCAGGAGCGGAAAGTTTATAATTATGAGCAAAGGAAAAATTACACAGATTATTGGAGCAGTAGTAGACGTAAAATTTGATGGAGAATTGCCAGAAATTTTATCAGCATTAGAATGTAAAAATGGAGACAATAGGTTAGTTTTAGAGGTTGCCCAACATCTAGGAGAGTCAAATGTTAGAACAATTGCAATGGATGCTACTGAAGGTTTAAAAAGAGGAGATCGTGTAATTGATACTGGTGCACCTATAAAAGTTCCAGTTGGTCCTGAAACTTTAGGAAGAATTATGAATGTAATAGGTGAACCTATTGATGAAAAAGGTGATGTTAAAACAAAGGAAAAGTGGCCAATTCATAGACCGGCACCGCCTTTTACAGAACAATCAACAGAAACAGAAATTTTAGTAACAGGAATTAAAGTAGTAGATTTATTAGCACCATATGCCAAAGGAGGAAAAATTGGATTATTTGGAGGTGCCGGAGTTGGTAAAACAGTTATCATTATGGAATTAATTAACAATATTGCAAAAGCACATGGAGGATTTTCAGTTTTTGCAGGTGTTGGTGAAAGAACCAGAGAAGGAAATGATCTTTACCATGAAATGATAGATTCTGGAGTAATTAAACCAGATGGAAAAGGATCTAAGGCTGCATTGGTTTATGGTCAAATGAATGAACCTCCAGGGGCAAGATTAAGAGTAGGTTTAACAGGTTTAACAGTAGCTGAATATTTTAGAGATCAAGAAGGTCAAGACGTACTTTTCTTTGTAGATAATATTTTTAGATTTACACAAGCAGGTTCAGAAGTTTCTGCACTACTAGGAAGAATTCCATCTGCTGTTGGATACCAGCCTACACTTGCAACAGATATGGGTAATCTTCAAGAAAGAATTACAACAACTAACAAAGGATCAATTACATCGGTACAGGCAATTTATGTACCAGCCGATGATTTAACAGATCCTGCGCCTGCTACTTCTTTTGCTCATTTAGATGCAACAACTGTATTGTCTAGACAGATAGCTGAAATTGGAATTTATCCTGCTGTTGATCCACTAGACTCTACTTCTAGAATTTTAGACCCAAGAATAGTTGGAGATGAGCATTATAGAGTAGCTAGAGAAGTGCAAAAAATTCTTCAAACTTACAAATCCCTTCAAGATATTATTGCAATTTTAGGAATGGATGAACTTTCTGAAGAAGACAAATTAACAGTAGCGAGAGCTAGAAAAATTCAAAGATTTTTATCACAACCTTTCTTTGTTGCAGAAGTATTTACAGGATCACCAGGAAAATTAGTAGATTTAGAATCTACAATTAAAGGTTTTGCTGCAATTTGTAATGGTGAATATGATCATTTACCTGAAGCTGCATTCTATATGGTAGGTACAATTGAAGAAGCCGTAGAAAAGGCAGAAAAAATGGCGAAAGATGCTGCTGCGTAATGAGTGAAGAGTTTAAAATAGAGATAGTAAACCCTGAAAAATCTTTTCTTTCAAAAGAAGATGTAACCGAAGTTGTTGTGCCAGCCTTTGAAGGAGAAATGGGAATTTTAAAAGATCATATTTCCATTATTTCATTTTTAAAACCCGGTGTGATTAAAGTCTTTTCTAAATCTGGAGAAGAAAATTATTATGTTGAAGATGGAATTGTTGAATTTAAAAATAATAATTTATCAGTATTAACTAGCTCTATTTTTAATATCAAAGACGTCGATAAAGATAAAATTAATGAACTGCTTAAACAAGCAGAAGAAAATTCAAAAAATAATGAAATTACAGATCAAAATAAATATTTAATTGATCAAAAAATTGATGTTTTAAAAACTCTTAATTAATAATTTCTTTTACTTTTTTTTTAACTTCCTCATAGACGTGTAATTTAAAATCTACAACTAAGTCAGTTATATTTTCAAGGTCAATCCATTTCCATTCGCAAAATTCAGGTTTTGGAGTATGGATGTTTATTTCATTATCTTTTCCCAAAAACTTCATTACAAACCATTTTTGTTTTTGACCCTTATATTTTCCATGCCAAACAATTCCTAAGAGATGTGCGGGTAATTTATAAGTGATTAATCCATCTAGTTCTTTTATTAACTCAACATTTTTAATACTAGTCTCTTCTTCAAGTTCTCGATAAGCAGCTGTTAGATAATCTTCTCCATTATCAACTCCTCCTTGGGGCATTTGCCAAAACTTTTTTGGATTATCTATTCTTTTTGCAACAAAAACTTTATTATCTTTGTTTATTAGTGCGATACCAACTCCACTTCTAAGTGGTAAATTTTCATTTTTATTACTCATTTAACCGTTAAGAAGTTTTAGTGCAAAGTTTAGCTGATTATCTGTATCAGAGTTAATTTTAAATTTTTCAGATTCTTCGATAACCTCTATATCAGGAGTTACACCAACTTCAGAAATAGATTTACCAGAAGGAAGGTAATACTTAGCAATAGTTAATCTAATAGCACCATTATTTTTTAAAGGAATTATAGATTGAACTGACCCTTTACCATAACTATTCTCTCCAATTATAATTGCTCTTTTATGATCTTTTAGTGCTCCAGCTACTATTTCAGACGCTGATGCAGATCCATAGTTAATAAGAACAATTAAAGTTTTACCTTGGATTAGGTCACCTTTTTTAGCAAACCACTTTCTATTTTCTGAAATTTTTCTACTTTTAGTAGATACGATTTCACCATTTTCTAAAAAAAAATCTGAAATTTTAATTGCTTGTGATAACAACCCTCCAGGATTGTTTCTTAAATCTAAAATAAATCCTTTTATGTTTTTATTATTGCTTAATCCTTTAATTTTTTCCTCAATTTGTTCACTGCTATTATCATTAAAAGAAGTGAGTCTTATATAGGCAGTATTATTGTCGATAAGTTTTAATTTTACAGATTGAACTTCAATAATTTTTCTTGTTATATTAAATATTAATGCTTTTTTTATACCCCTTCTTCTAACTGTTATTTCAATGCTAGATCCAACAGGGCCTCGCATTAAATCAACTGCTTCAGTTAAGGATTTCCCTTGTACTTGTATGTTGTTAATTTTGACAATATAGTCTCCTGCTTTTAAACCTGCCTTTGAAGCTGGAGTATTATCGATAGGTGAAATAATTTTTACCACACCCGCTTCCATACCTATCTCGATACCAAGACCACCAAACTCACCTTTTGTATCTGTTTGCATGTTTTTAAAGCTTTCGGGAGACATATAAGCAGAATACGGATCTAAAGATTGCAATAAACCATTTATTGCTGAATCCATGCTCTTGGCTGGGTCTACTTCATCAACATATTCTTTATTAATTTTTTCTAAGACTTCGCCAAATAAATCTATTTTTTTATATATATCAATATTTTCCGAAAAGCTTTTTTGAAAAATTGATAGTAAAATAAAAAGTGTAAATAATGGTCTTTTAATCATAATCATATCATTAATTTTTCTTTAGGAATTAGTTCAGACCATATTTTTTCGAGTTCATAAAATTTTCTTTTTTCAGGATTAAATATATGAATAATTAAATCAATGCCATCAACTAATTTCCAATCACTACTTTCTTTCCCTTCAATTCTAGAGTTTTTAATTCCATTATCTTTTAATTTTTCTAAAGTCTGCTCTGATAAAGCTTGAATATGTCTTGATGAAGTGCCGCTTGCTATAATCATATAATCAGCCATAGAGCTTTTATTTTTAAGATCAATCAAGATGATGTCAAAAGCTTTATTAAAATCCAGAGTATTTATGATGATGTTTTTAAGATCTGTATTTTTATCCATTAATTGATTTAACCTTATCAAATTTTTCTTAATTGAGAAGATGAAATATTAACCTTTTTAAATCTAATAAATGTTAAGTGTTTTTTGCTTAGCCGCTTAAAGGTAATTGATTTTAAAGATTTACCCTTATATCCTTGGCGATCAAATACTAAGATATAACACTTTTGTGAAATAGATTTCCACTTGTGCCATTTATGAAAATTAATAAGATTATCTGCACCCATTATAAAGTGTATTTCTAATTTTTTATCTTTTTTAAGGTAATTAATTAAATCAATAGTTTTATTAGAGCCAACTTTATTCTCATAAAATTTAACTTTAATAAAATTGTTTGTACTAATTAATTTTTTAGCAAACTGCATTCTGTTTTTTAGGTTTAATTTGCTTTCACTTTTAAATGGATTTTTTTTAGTTACAGCCCAAATAACATTTTTTAAACTAAATTTTTTTTTAGCATGTTTTGATATTTCTAAATGACCTTTGTGTGCAGGATCAAAAGTTCCTCCTAGAATACCAATTTTAACTTTATTTGATTTCAATTTATTTCCTAGTTTGACCCTTGCTAGTAATTTCATATTTATACGAAACTAGTTGCTCTAAACCCACTGGTCCTCTAGGAGGCAAAGTATTTGTGGAAATACCAACTTCGCCGCCAAAACCAAACTCTTCACCATCAGCAAATTGAGTAGATGTATTATGCATAGCTATAGAACTTTTTACATTTTTTAAAAATTTTTTTGCTGTTTTCTTATTTTTTGTAATTATAGCATCTGTATGCATAGTGCCGTATTTATTAATATGATAAATTGCTTCATCACAATTTTTTACACATTTTACAGATACTGTTGCTGATAAATATTCTGTAGACCAATCTTTTTCTTTTGCTGGATAAAGTTTTCCTTTGTAATGTTTTTTTAAAATTTGATCCCCATAAATTTTACAATTGTTCTCTTCTAGTTTTTTTAGAATAGGGTTACAGAATTTTTTTATAATTTTTTCATGTAATAAAATCGTTTCAGTTGCACCACAGATGCTAGTGTTTCTTAATTTAGCATTATAAATAATATTAGTAGCCATTTTTAATTCAGCATCTTTATCAATAAAAGTATGACAAAGACCTTCCAAGTGACCAATAACAGGTATATTAGAAAAATCTTCTACAGTTTTTACTAAATTTTTTCCTCCTCGTGGTATTATGACATCAATATAATTTTTCATTTTTGAAAGCATGTAGTCCACAACTTTTCTATTCTTAAAATCTATAAATTGGATAAAATTCTCACTTACTTTATTTGCTTTAAGAGCTTTTCTGAATAATTTGGATAAAATTTTATTTGTATTTATTGCTTCTGAGCCTCCTTTTAAAATTACAGCATTACCAGATTTAAAGCATAAACTAGCAACATCAGAAGTAACATTTGGTCTACTTTCATAAATAACACCAATTACTCCTATGGGTATAGATACTTTACTAATAGATAGACCATTTGGTCTTTTCCAGCTCTCCAAAATATTATCAACTGGATCTTTTAATTTAATAATTTTTTTAATTGAATCTCTAATTGTATTTAATTTTTCTAAATTTAAAGTAAGCCTATCAATTAAATTCTTTTTTAATTTTTTTTTTAAGGCAAATCTCACGTCTTTGGCGTTTTCTTTAAGTATAAGTGATTTTTCTTTTTCTATTAGTAAAACATACGCTTTAAGAACTTTATTTTTTTTTTTAGTCCCAATTTTTTTAAGCAAAGCAAGCTTTGCTTTTTTGCCAGTTAAATTTAAGTGTTTTTTCATTTTATAATTCAACCATATCATCTTTATGAACTACCTCAGACTTTGAAATATACCCTAATAACTTTTCTATTTCCTTAGAATGATGACCCATTATTTTTAAAATTTCATCTGAAGAGAAAGAGCTTAAACCTCTTGCACATTCTTTATTTATTTTATCTAGAATTTTTATATGATCACCTTTATTAAATTTACCTGTAACTTTTTTAATTCCCGCTGCCAGTAAACTTTTTCCTTTAGTTAGCGCTTGTTTAGCACCATCATCAATATAAAGTTCTCCTTTTGGTGACACAGAACTAATGATCCATTTTTTTCTAGCATCTAATTTAGAAATTTTTGGCAAGAACCAAGTGCAATTATTTTTATTAATTATTTTTTTTATAGGTCTTAATGATAAACCGTTTGCAATAGCCATCTTACATCCTGATAATTGACAAATTTTGGCAGCATCAATTTTTGTTTTCATGCCCCCGGTACCATGTTCGCCAATACTTTTTGTTGCAATTTTTTCTATGTCTTGGTTTATATCTTTAATTATTCTTAATAATTTTGCATTTTTATATATTTTTGGATTTTGAGTATAAAGACCATCAACGTCTGAGAGTAATATTAATGCATCAGCACCAGATATTTGAGCAACTCTGGAAGCTAGCCTGTCATTATCTCCATATTTAATTTCTGAAGTAGCTATGCTATCATTTTCATTGACTATAGGAACAAAACCCAACTGAAATAAATTTTCAAAAGTTCTTTTTGCATTCAAAGCTCTTCTTCTTTGTTCAGTATCTTCTAGAGTAAGTAAAATTTGAGATATATTAATTTTGAACTTTAAAAATGTTTTTGAAAATAGATTCATTAGCTCGATTTGACCAATTGATGCTATTGCTTGACTTTTATCAAGTTTGAGATTTTTTTTACTTAAGTTTAATTTTTTACAACCCATTGCTATAGCTCCTGAGCTCACAATGATTATTTTTTTATTTTGATTTAATAGTTCTTGAATATCCCTAGAGAAACCAGAAAGCCATTTTTTTCTTATTTTTTTATTATCATCAATTAATAAAGATGATCCTATTTTTATTACAATTATTTTTGATTCTTTAAGATACATATGAAAGTAGTTTGGCCTTAATTTTTGATATGGAAACCTTCTCCATTGTTGAAAGAGTTACTACTTCTGAGGTTTTATTTTTTGAGAAATTTTTCACTATTTTTTTCACTATGCCTTCATCTAATAAATCAGTTTTGTTTAATACAATAATTTCCTTTTTATTAAGAAGTTCTTTACTATAATTTTTAAGTTCATTTTTAACTTGTTGATATGTATTTTCAAGATCTTCATTGGTAATATCTATTAAATGCATTAACGTTTTGCATCTTTCTATGTGTTTTAAGAATTGTATTCCAAGACCAATTCCCTCATGCGCCCCTTCAACTAATCCAGGAATGTCAGCTAAAGTTATTTCTCTATCATCATAGGTTGCAACTCCAAGATTTGGATTTAAAGTTGTAAATTTATAGTTTGCTATTTTTGGTGTTGCATTAGTGATTGCAGCTAACAAGCTAGATTTACCTGCATTTGGTAAACCTACAATACCAACATCGGCAATAGTTTTTAATTGAAGCCAAATTACATATTCCTCACCAATTACACCTTTTGTAAATTTTTTAGGAGCTCTATTGGTAGAACTTTTAAATCTAGTGTTTCCAAGTCCACCCTTGCCCCCATTAGCTACAACAAATTCTTCACTTTCTTTTTTAAAATCAAATATTAGAGTTTTATTATCTTCTTCAAAAACTTGAGTACCAATTGGAACTTTTAAAAATAAATTATCACCTCCACGGCCAGTACGGTTTTGTCCTGATCCATTTTCACCTCTTTCAGCCTTATGATGTTGTTGAAACCTATAATCAATAAGTGTGTTTAGATTTCTTTCTGATCTTAAAATTACAGATCCACCTTTGCCACCATCACCACCATCAGGTCCACCATATTCGATAAATTTTTCCCTACGAAAACTAGGAGAGCCATGACCACCATTGCCAGCTTTAATATAAATTTTTATTTGATCTAGAAACTTCATTATACAACTCTTATTTTTTAGTTGTACTACTAATTGGGTTTTACTGAAACGAATGTTCTGTCAGATTTACTTTTTTTAAATACTACTTTTCCTTTAATGACAGAAAAAATTGAATGATCTTTGCCCATTCCTACATTTTCACCAGGAAATATTTTTGTTCCTCTTTGTCTAACAATTATGTTTCCAGGTATTACTACTTCACCACCGTACTTTTTAACGCCAAGTCTTCGACCAGCACTATCTCGTCCGTTTCTCGATGATCCACCTGCTTTTTTTGTAGCCATAATTCACCTAACTTATTTACTTGCTGCTTTTACTTCTTTTTTTTCTGTCTTTACCGTTTTCTCTAATTCTTTTTTTTCAACTTTTTTAGTTGGTTTGACTATTTTTTCTGCTTCAGATAAAATTTTACCATCTTTTGAAAAAATTTTATTAATTCTTATTAATGAATATTCTTGTCTGTGTCCATTTTTTCTTCTTGAATTTTGTCTTCTTCTTTTTTTAAAAATTAATATTGTTCTATTTTTACTATTTTCAATAAGATTAGCTTCAACTTTCGCTCCCTCAACAGCTGGAGATCCAACTTCAATATTCTTAGCATCTCCATAAGCTAATATTTCTTTAAATTCAATTTTAGTATCAGGTTTAGATTCCTCTAATTTTTCAATTTTAAGTATTTCTCCAGCTTTTACTTTGTACTGTTTTCCACCTGTTTGTATTATTGCGTATGACATTGTTTAATCTAATTTTTATATTCAGCAATATAGTTCGAGGC
>JAPYTV010000021.1 GCA_029941985.1 Candidatus Pelagibacter sp.
ATCTAGAAAGTTACGACCATACTCTATTACTTTTTGGCCTCTTATTGGGTTATATATTTTCCCTATTACCGCTCCTTTTGTTTCAGGAATTACATCAGTTCCATATAAGCTATCGTAGAGACTCATCCATCTTGCGTTAGCTGCATTAAGGGCATATCTTTCGTTCATGATTGGGACTACTAATTGGGGTCCTGCTATGCTAGTTATTTCTTTATCAACATTTTTAGTTTTAATTTTAAAATCGGGTCCTACTTCTTTTAAGTAACCAATTTCTTTTAAAAATTTTTTATAATCTTCTAGATTAATTCCATTACCTTTGTTTTTGATATGCCATGTATCAATTTTTTTTTGCAAGTCGTCTCTTATATTTATTAATTCTTTATTTCTAGGTGCTAATTCATGAACAGCTTTGTCAAATCCTAGCCAAAATTTTTCTGGAGAAATTTTTGTACCTTTAAGAAGTTCGTTATTTACAAAATTTAATAACTCACTTGCGACAGAAAGGTTGTTAATTTTTATATATTGTTTTTTCATAGCACTCATTGACCCCATCTGTATTTTTGCCTGAGAGTTTTGCTCCTTCGGCGAGATTAAATCTCTTTCCAGAGTGTTATGTCTAATGTCGGTTCTTTTGCCTGAGAGTTTCCGGGGTGGTTGCTCCTTCGGCGCTATATATTGTATAGTCTCTCCCGATGAATAAACACTAAAAGGTTAATAGAGATAAGTCAAATATTAAATATTTACAGCAAATATTCCAGCATCATTATTATTTATTTAAAACATTTTATTGCCTTTTTTGACAATTAATTAATAATTAAATTATTCAAATGAAAAATTATTTAAATTTTGAAACAGATGTTAAGAATTTAGAAGATGAGATAGAAAAACTTAAAGATCCATATAATCAAGATGGTCTTACCGAGGTAGATACAAAAAAGATTTCAGAGACTCAATTAGAATTAGATAAAAAGTTACAAGATATTTATTCTAATTTAGATCCCTGGCAAATTACTTTAGTTGCTAGACATGAAGATAGACCTAAATCAAAATTTTTTATAGATAATTTATTTGAAGACTTTATTCCATTGTCTGGGGATAGATTTTATGGAGAAGATAAATCTGTGTTGGTAGGCTTTGCTAAATTTAATGAAACTTCAGTTTTGGTAATTGGTCAAGAAAAAGGAAATGATCTAGAGACAAGAATTGAAAGAAATTTTGGAATGATGCGGCCCGAAGGTTATAGAAAAACAATAAGATTAATGAAGCTTGCAAATAAATTTAATATTCCAGTAATTTCTTTCATTGATACTCCAGGCGCTTATCCAGGCGTTGGAGCTGAAGAGAGAGGACAAGCAGAGGCAATTGCAAAATCTATAGAATGCTGCATGGAACTAAATGTTCCAACACTTGCAATTATTATTGGGGAAGGTGGCTCAGGTGGAGCAATAGCATTAGCTTCATCTAATAAAGTTATAATGTTAGAAAATGCAATTTATTCAGTAATATCCCCAGAGGGCTGTGCTACTATTTTGTGGAGAGATCCAAAGAAGACTCTTGATGCAGCAAGAGCGATGAAATTATCTGCTAAAGATCTTTTAGAATTAAAAGTAATTGATGAAATCATTCCAGAACCAATTGGGGGAGCTCATAGAGATAAAGATTTAATTTTAGACAATGTGAAAAAATCAATTGAAGATAATTTAAATGAGTTTCTTAATATGACTAGAGAAGATGTTTTAAATCATAGAAAAGATAAATTTTTAAAAATTGGAAGAAACAAAGGATTTGTTAGCCAGTTAGATGACATAAGCACATTAAGTATGAAGAAAAATAAAATTAATATTTTTATTGAAAAATTTTTTAGAAATAAGAATAATCTAATTATTCTAGTTATTTTTTTATTATTAGTTTTATCTTCTGTTTATTTTTTATAAAGAACCACAACAACGCTTAAATTTTTTACCCGATCCACAGAAGCAGGGTTCATTTCTACTCATTTTTTTTCCTATATATTTTGGGTCGATTTTAGTTGGTTTAATTTTTTCTGTTTTTTTAATTTCTTCTTGTACTATTTTTAAGTTCATTAAAACTGTAACAAAATCTATTTTTAGTTTATCTAATAAGTTTGCAAAAAGGTCAAAAGCTTCCTTTTTATATTCAATTAAGGGATCTCTTTGTCCATAAGATCTAAGACCTATTACTTGTCTTAGTTGTTCGAGATATTGAATGTGTGTTTTCCAATTTAAATCTATACTTTGTAAGAAAATTCTTTTTTCGATTTCTTTGGCTTTTCCTTCATCTAAAAATTTAATTCTTTCATTTCTTGCTTCTAAAAATTTTAAATTAATTTTTTCTTTAAACTCTTGATCTTTTAAGTTCATAAGATTTTCAATTTCTTTTTCATCAAAGCTTTTTCCTAGCAATACTTTTAATTGATTAATGAATTCATTATTTTTTGGCTGTGAAAATTTTTGTGTCTTTAAGTTAATTAAGTTTTCAATAATTTCTGATAAAAATTCATTAGAATAATCAAATACTTTTTCACTATTCATCACATTTTTTCTTTGAGAAAAAATTACGTGTCGTTGATCATTTAAAACATTGTCGAATTTTAATAAAGTTTTTCTTATATCGAAGTTTCGTGCCTCTACTTTTTGCTGAGCTCTTTCTAAAGCTTTGTTGATCCATGGATGATCGATACTTTCCCCATCTTTTAAGCCAAGTTTTTGAAGAATATTATTCATAGATTCAGAGCCAAAAATTCTCATTAAATCATCTTCTAAACTTACATAAAAAATTGAATTTCCCTCATCCCCCTGACGACCAGCTCTTCCTCTTGCTTGATTGTCAACTCTTCTAGATTCCATTCTTTCGGTACCAATCACAAATAAACCACCTAAAGATTTGATCTTATTTTTATTTAAATTTAACTCATCATCTGGTTGGCTTTGTTTTTTACCACCTAGTTGAATATCAACGCCTCTTCCAGATATACTTGTAGTTATTATGACTGAATTTAGTTTACCTGCATTTGCTATTATTGCAGCCTCATTTTCATGGTTTTTAGCATTTAAGACTGTATGTTTTATTTTTACATCATCTAAAAGTTTAGAGTATACTTCTGATTTATTAATACTCGAGGTAAAAATTAAAATTGGTTGACCCAATTTATTGCAGTCTAAAATTTTTTTTACAATCGCTTTATTTTTTTCTAATTCTGTTCTAAAAATTTGATCATTCCAATCCTCTCTGATCATGTTTTTATTAGTAGGAATAATTACAACAACTAAATTATATATTTCATAAAATTCTTCAGATTCAGTTGCAGCAGTACCAGTACATCCTGAAAGTTTATTATAGAGTTTAAAATAATTTTGATAGGTAATTGATGCTAATGTTTGATTTTCGGCCTGTACGTTGATAAGTTCTTTTGCCTCAAGGGCTTGATGAAGGCCATCACCAAATCTTCTACCTTCTAATATTCTACCCGTTAGTTCATCAATAATTTTTAAGTAACCATTTTGAACTATATAGTCTCTCCCTTTTTCAAACAAATGATTCGCTCTTAATGATTGGTTTACATGATGAACTAAACTTAAATTTTCTGGATCATAAAAATTATTATTTTTAAGAATTCCTGCATTAGAAAAAATTTTTTCGACATTATTTATTCCTTGATTTGTAAGTAAAATATTTTTATCTTTTTCATCAATTTCATAATCTTGAACATTTAATTTTTTAACCAACTTATCTATTGCAAGATATTGTTCGGTTTTATCTTCGGTGGCACCAGAAATAACTAAGGGAGTTCTTGCCTCATCAATTAAACAAGAGTCTATTTCATCAACTATTGAATAAAAATGTTCTCTTTGAACCATCTGATCTTTTGAGAACTTCATGTTGTCTCTTAGATAATCAAATCCAAGTTCACTATTAGTTGCATATGTGATATCATGATTATAATTTTCTTTTCTTTCATGGTCATCTTGATCATTATTTATATAACCAGAAGTAAGACCCAAAAATTTATAAATTTCACCCATTTCCAGAGAGTCTCTTTTTGCCAGATAATCATTTACTGTAACTATATGCACACCCTTTTCATGCAAGGCATTTAGATAAGCGGCAAGAGTAATAGTTAAAGTTTTTCCTTCTCCAGTTCTCATTTCTGAAATTTTACCCTCGTGGAGAACAACGCCACCAATTAGTTGCACATCATAGTGTCTTTCTTTACGGGTTCTTTTTGAAGCCTCTCTTACGAGAGCAAAAGCTTCTGGTAATAATTCATTGATATTTTCACCTTGTTTAAGTCTTTTTTTTAATTCAAGGGTTTTTTTTGGAAAGTCAATATCAGAGATAGTATTGATCTTATCTTCGAAAGAATTAACTTTTTCAACAATCCTTGCTATTCTATCTAATTCTTTTTGATTGCTTGATTTAATGAATTTTGAAATAAAATTTAAAGGATTTATCATTTAATTCTGTTTTTGATATATTATTTAATTACAATCTTTAATATAGTTATTAAATAAATATTTTAAACCATGGCAATAAACTTAAAAAATTTTCTGAATCTTCAAAATAAAGACTCAAAAATGGGTGACTTTCAAGATTTAGAACATTTAGATGGTGTTTCAATATCTATAACTAGTGCTGATCTTTATGGCAACTCAAGGGACGATCTAGTGATGTTTTATTTTAGAGAGGGTGCAAATTATGCATCAGTTTATACTAAGTCAAAAATAGTATCCGAAAATATAAAATGGAATTTAAATTTAAAAAGCAAAAAAATAAGTGCACTTATTGTTAATACAAGAAATGCAAATACTTTCACAGGTCAAAAAGGATATTACGGCTTAAAAGAAATAGCCGAGGAACTTTCTATACAATTATCTAAAATACAAAGAGAAGATGAAGATAATCCTAAAAAAATAAAACCAAACCAAATTCTTTTTGGATGTACAGGAATAATTGGAGAAAAATTTCCAACTGAAAAAATAAAAAAAAATATTCCAGCTTTAATTCAAAAGATTAAATATAAACAAAATAAATATATTTGGATGAAAGCTGCTTTAGGAATTATTACAACTGATTTAAAACCAAAGCTTGCAATGGAAGAATGTAAAATTGGAAACAAAAAAGTTAAAATATATGGAGTAGCAAAAGGCTCTGGCATGATTTATCCAAATATGGCAACAACTTTGGGATATGTTTTTACAGATGCAGATATTTCCTCAAATATTTTACAAAAATTACTTAAAAAAAATATTGAAACAACTTTTAATGCAATAAGTTGTGATGGAGACACAAGCACGAATGATATGGTTTCAATATTTTCAACAGCAAGAGCTAAAAATAAAATCATAAAAAATATTAACGATTCAACAATAAAAGATTTTGATAATTCTTTACATGAAGTGCTTTTGAATCTTGCTAAAAGAGTTGTAGCAGATGGAGAGGGAGCCTCAAAGTTTGTCACTATTAAAGTAAATAGTGCCAAGACAAGAGAAGACGCAAAAAAAATTGCTTTTTCAATTGCTAATTCACCTTTGGTTAAAACTGCTATAGCTGGGCATGATCCTAATTGGGGAAGAATTATTATGGCTATAGGTAAAGCAAATGTAAATATTGAGTTACATAAGCTTTTTATTAAACTTGGATTAATGAAGATTGTAGAAAAAGGTCAACTATCAAAAACCTATGTTGAAGACGATGCAGTAGTGTATATGAAGGAAGAAAAAAAAATTGATATAATAATAGATCTTAATATGGGTACAAAAAACTTTACAGCATATACAATGGATTTAACCAAAAAATATGTAGAAATTAATGCTGACTATAGAAATTAATTATAAGTTATGATTAAATATAAACTAATTTGTAAAGATTGTAATTTTTTGTTTGATAGTTGGTTTGCTTCTTCAAAAGAATATGAAAAGTTAAAAAAAAAGAAATATATAGACTGTCACCATTGTGGCTCTAAGAGTATAGAAAAGACTTTAATGTCACCAAGTGTTCTAAAATCAAATAAAGAATCAAAAGTCGAAATGAAAGATGAAAGATATAAAGATATTAGAAAAAAAATAAATGAGTATCAAAAGTTTATTGAAAAAAATTTTGAATTTGTAGGTGAAAATTTTGCTTATGAAGCTAGATCAATTCATTATAAAAACAAAAAAAAATCAAAAGGTATTTATGGTTTAGCTTCCAAAGAGGAGTTAAGCGAATTAAAAGAAGAAGGAATAGAGACAGAAATAATACCCTGGCTAAAGAATAATAGTAATTAAATTTTTAGTAGCTTTAAAATATAATTTACAGAAGTATCTTTACTGACTTTCCAGGAATTATCTAAAATATTAAATTTCATTCCATCTTGTTTTTTTGTTAGCAAATTATTTTTTTTTGAAATTTTAATCAAATCATCAGGTTTTACAAATTTTTCCCAATCGTGAGTCCCAATTGGTAACCATTTTAAAATATATTCTGCTCCAATAATTGCAAATGCATATGATTTTAATGTTTTATTTAAAGTTGCAACAAACATTAATCCATTTTTTTTTAATAATTTTGAACTTTCTTTAATAAAAAAATCTATATCGTCAACATGTTCAACTATTTCCATATTTAAAATTACGTCAAATTTTTTTTTAGTTTTTAAAGTTTCCGGAGAAGCAACTTTATAGTCAATTTTAAGCTTATTTTTTTTTGCATGAAACTTTGCAATCTCGATATTTTTTTCTGATGCGTCTATGCCAACTACATTGGCTCCAAGTCTGCACATTGGCTCAGCCAACAAGCCTCCACCACATCCAATATCTAAAATATTAATCTTTTTTAAAGGTTTGTCTGAGATTTTTAAGTTAAAATCTTTAATTATATTATCTTTAATATATCTAATTCTTATAGGGTTAAAATTGTGCAAAGGCTTAAATTTTCCATTAGGATTCCACCATTCTTCTGCAATTTTAGAAAATTTTTCAATCTCTTTTTTATTTATTGAATTCATAATAGATCACTTGTGGACATAACAATTAAGATGTATTTTATCAAATATAAATTAAATTAAATTAAATAATCAATGAAAACTGTTGTATTAAAGTTCGGTGGAACTTCTGTAGGAAGTATAGAAAGAATAAAAAAAGTTGCCAACATTATTGGCTCTTATAAAAGAAAAAAATTTAGAGTTATTGTCGTTTCTTCAGCAATGAGCGGAACTACAAATGACTTAATTAATAAATCTAAACTTATTAGTAATAATTTTGATAAAGCTGAATACGACACATTATTAGCCTCAGGGGAGCAAGTATCATGTTCCTTAATTGCAGGAAGATTAAATCATTTAGGGTATAAATCTAGATCTTGGATGGCATGGCAAATTCCAATTTTAACAGATGGACCCCATAGTGCCGCTAGAATAGATAAGATAAATAGAAATCAAATACTAAGTTTTATTAAAACAGGTGGAGTACCAATTATAACTGGTTTTCAAGGCATTAATTTAAATAGTAGAATAACTACTTTAGGAAGAGGCGGATCAGACGCAAGTGCAATTATGTGTGCAAAGTTTTTCAAAGCGCAAAAATGTATAATCTATACAGATGTTGATGGTGTTTACACAACTGATCCAAAAGTTTTAAAAAAAGCAAAAAAAATAAAAGTTATTTCTTATGAAGAAATGTTAGAAATGGCATCGTTAGGAGCAAAAGTTATGCAACCAACTTCTATACAAGATGCAAGATTAAATAGAATTAATGTTGATGTAAAATCCTCATTTACAAATAAATCAGGAACTTTAATTACAAAAAGAAAAAATATACTTAGTAATAAGACAATTGCCGGATTAACATCCACTAAAAATGATGCGAAAGTAACTCTTGTTGGAGTTAAAGATAAACCTGGAGTAGCAGCTTCTGTATTTAAACCACTTTCTCAAAATTATATTAATATAGATATGGTTGTTCAAACTTCGTCCGGTAATAAAAAAGAAACTGATATAACTTTTACTATTAAATCAGAAGATTTATCAAAAACGTTAAAACTTATAAAACAAAACAAAAAAATAAAATATAGAGATTTAATAGTAAATAAAAATGTATCAAAAGTATCAATTATTGGTGTTGGAATGATAACTACACCTGGTGTAACATATAGGATGTTTCAAACATTAGCTAAAAAAGGAATTAATATATTAGTTATTTCTACATCAGAAATTAAAATTTCAGTATTAATAGGAAAGAAATTTGTAAAAAAAGCTATTTCAGCTCTTCATAAAGAATTTAAATTAGATTAAATAAATTATGAGTCTAAGACCTTTCAGGGATATCAATAGAAAAAAAACTAAAGTCATAAATGTTGGAAATGTAAAAATTGGTGGAGATAATCCAATCTCTGTTCAATCAATGACCAATACTTTAACTACTGATGTTAAAGCAACGATTAAACAAATAAATGATATTTGTGAAGAAGGAGCAGATTTAGTGAGGGTTTCATGTCCAGATAAAGACTCTACTTTTGCGTTAAAAGAAATTACTAAGCATGCCCAGGTACCTATAATTGCTGATATTCATTTTCATTATAAAAGAGCAATTGAAGCAGCAGAAAATGGAGCAAAGTGTTTAAGAATTAATCCAGGTAATATTGGAGATAAGTTAAAAATACATGAAGTATTAAGTGCAGCCAAAAATAATAATTGTTCAATAAGAATAGGAGTGAACGCCGGATCTTTGGAAAGAGATATTCTAGAAAAATATAAAGAACCTTGTCCAGAAGCTTTAGTAGAAAGTGCATTAAGGAATATTAAAATCTTGGAAGACCAAGACTTTTTTAATTTTAAAATCAGCGTTAAATCTTCAGATGTTTTTTTATCTACGACAGCTTACCGTCAACTTTCGAAAGTTACAGATTATCCTTTGCACCTAGGAATTACGGAGGCAGGTAGTTTCATTACTGGAAGTATTAAATCTTCTATAGGTTTAGGATCACTTTTGATGGATGGAATCGGTGACACAATAAGAATTTCACTGTCTGATGACCCTGTTAAAGAAATTAAAATTGGTAATGAGATATTAAAATCACTTAATTTAAGAAATAGAGGTGTAAAAATCATATCGTGCCCATCATGTGCAAGACAAGCATTTCAAGTAATTAATACAGTAAAAATTTTAGAAGAAAAACTTTCTTATATAAAAACTCCACTAACATTATCTATTATTGGATGTGTAGTTAATGGTCCTGGTGAAGCAGCAATGACTGATATAGGTATTACAGGTGGTGGAAAAGGTAACAATATGCTTTATTTATCTGGAATTCAAAGTGAAAAAGTTTTATCAGATGACATAATATCAAAGGTTGTCAGCGAAGTGGAAAAAAAAGTAGCTGAGCTAGATAAAAAATTATAATGATTCCATTAAAAACTATTGAAGATTTAATATCTAAGCACTCTTTATTGGAGAAAGAACTATCATCAGGGGAAGTAGACAAAAAATTATTTGCAGAAAAATCAAAAGAATATTCTGACTTAAATGAAATTATTGAACAAGTAAAAAAATATAGTACTTATGATAAAGATAAGATTGAGCTAGAAAAAATATTAGAGGATTCCAGCAGTGACAGTGAATTTAAAACAATGGCAGAAAATGAATTGAAAGAATTAAAATCTCAAAATGAGGTAATTGAAAAAAAATTAAAACTATTTTTACTACCAAAGGATGAGGCTGATAAAAAAAATGCTATTATAGAAATTAGGGCAGGAACTGGAGGTTTAGAAGCAAGTCTATTTGCAGCCGACCTCTTTAAAATGTATGAAAAAGTGAGCCATAAAAAAAAATGGGAATTAGAATTAATTAGTATGTCACAGAGTGAAGCTGGTGGGTTAAAAGAAGTGATTGCATCTATCAAAGGGAAGAATATCTATTCAACTCTAAAATATGAAAGTGGAGTACATCGAGTTCAAAGAGTTCCTGATACAGAAACTCAAGGTAGAGTTCATACATCCGCCGCAACAGTAGCTGTTTTGCCAGAAGCTGAAGAAGTAGATTTAAAGATTAATGAATCTGATTTACGTATCGATGTTTTTAGAGCCGGTGGGCCAGGAGGACAGTCAGTTAATACAACGGATAGTGCAGTTAGAATAACTCATATTCCAACTGGATTATCAGTGTCTCAACAGGATGAAAAATCACAACACAAAAATAAAGCAAAAGGAATGAAAATTTTAAGATCAAGACTTTATGATTTAGAGAGATCAAGAATAGATCAGGAAAGATCACAAGATAGAAAAAGTAAAATAGGTACTGGTGATAGATCTGAAAGAATAAGAACTTATAATTTTCCTCAAGGAAGAGTCACCGATCATCGTATCAATCTCACCCTTCATAAACTTGAGGAGTTCTTAGAAGGAGAAGCTTTTGATGAAATGGTTGAAACTTTAACATTACAAGCACAAGAAGAAAAATTGAGTAATTTAAGTTAATGATGAATATTGAAAATATCTTGAATAAAGGCACAAGTATTTTAAAAGCAAGTAAAATTGCAAATCCATACCTTGATAGTGAAATACTTTTATCTGAATCAATTAACAGAGATAAAAAACATATTATTTTAAACCCAAAAGAAATTTTAGAAAATAAACAATTAAACAATTTTAATAGTTTAATAGAAAGAAGAAGAAAAGGTGAGCCAATTGCTTACCTTATAAATAAAAAAGAGTTTTGGAAAAATGAATTTTATGTAAATGAAAATGTTTTAATTCCGAGACCAGATACTGAGTTAATAGTAGATCAAGTTTTAAAAATTTATTCGAAGAACTCTCAATTACAAATTCTTGATATAGGAACAGGATCAGGGTGTATTCTTTTATCAATACTTAAAGAGAGAACTAGCTTTTATGGTACAGGAATAGATATTTCCAAAAAAAGTATAAATGTAAGTAAATTCAATGCAAATAGACTCAAACTAGATAATAGAGTTAAATTTTATAATTCAGATGTTGACAATTTTAAAATTGGCAAATATGATCTAATTGTTTCAAATCCTCCATATATTGAATTGTTAAGTTTAAAATATTTGGAAAAAGATGTTGTTAACTTTGAACCAAAGTTAGCTTTAAGTGGTGGATTTGATGGTTTTTCAAAAATCAGAAAAGTTATAAGTAAAGCAAGTACTCTGATTAAAAAGAATGGAAAACTTATTTTAGAGATTGGTTTTAAGCAAAGAAATAAAGTTAAAGAAATATTAAAAAAAGAAGGGTTTTATATTAATAGAACTCTAAAAGATTATGGAAATAATGATCGGTGCATAATCAGTACTAAAATTTAAAAAATTAGTTTAAACATATGGTAACATTTAGAAACAATAAAAATAATAATAGAAGACCTCCTTTTAGAAGCAATAATAATAGAAGACCTCCTTTTAGAAGAAATGAGGAAAGATCAAATTTTTCAAATAATGACAATTTTCAAAGAAATGTTCTAGGAAGAAACAACCATAATGCTTCAAAATTAATTGAAAAATATAATAATTTAGCAAGAGAAGCTCTAGCAAATGAGGATAAAACTTTGTCAGAAAACTACTTTCAATATGCTGATCATTTCACTCGAGTACAGAACGAGCAAGAAAAAAATAAAATGACCAAAATCAATATTATTCCAACAGAAGTCGTTACATCAATTAAGCCAGAAGAAAAAAAAGATATTACGGAAGAATCAGAAGATACAAAATCAGCTACAAGTTAATTTAAACCCATAATTAATTCTGATTTTAAAACATCTATTTTAATTTTTTTAACTTCAAATAATTTTCTCTCTTTATTTTTAAGTATTTTTCCAGAAGGCAATTTTAATTTTTGGGAATTAATACTTTTTCCGTTTTTTATAACTTCATAATGCAAATGAGGACCGGTGGATTTACCCGTAGAACCTACATATCCAATTATTTGTCCTTGCTTAACTCTTATGCCTACTTTTATTCCACCAGCAAAATTTTTCATGTGTGCATAGACTGTCGAATAAGTAGTATTATGTTTTATTTTTATACAATTTCCACCACCACCACACCATTTAGCTCTAATTACTTTTCCGTTACCAGAAGCCATGATGGGAGTACCTAAAGGTGCAGCAAAATCTGTTCCTTTATGAAGTTTATTGTAACCATCAATAGGATGTTTTCTTAATCCATATGCAGAAGATAACCTCGCACCATTAATTGGTGTCTTCATCAATGCTTTTTTAACACTTTTACCATTTTGATCATAGTAATCTTCACTTCCTTTTTTATCAAAGTAATAAAATGAATTATTTATTCCACTTAGCTTAAGGTTAGCAAAAATAATATTACCAGTTTCATAAATTTTATTTTCATCATCTTCGAATATTTCATACATAATTTGAAAATTATCATTTTTTCTTAAGTCTCTTTGAAAATCTACTTGAAATCCATAAATTCTAGCAAATTCAATTATTATGTTTGGCTGTACTTTTAAATCAATTGCAGTTCTGTAAAGACTTTTTAAAATTTTACCTTCTTTAAAGATAATTTTTTTAGTTAAATTTGTAATTATTATTTTTTTTTCAAATAAACCAGTTTTTGAATTTCTAGTTAATTGAATTTGTTTAGTTATGGATACCGGAAATAAAAAACTTGCTATTTTTTTATCTCCAAACGGATTGATAGTTAATTTTATAGTTTGATTAGTTTTTAGGTTATTTAAATTATAATTTTCATCTAAGCTTTTTTTAATTTCTATAATTTCATCTTTGGAAACAAAATAACTTTGTAGTATTTTATGTAATGATTCACCTTTAGAAACCCTATGGTCTATATTTTTATATTTTGGGGATAAATTATTAAAAATATGATTTATGCTTTTTTGAAAATAAATATTATTTATTACATTTTTATAATTTTCATTAATTGTTTTCTTTTTGTCATTATAAATTTTAGTACTTATAATTGTTATAAATATTAATAAAAAAAGAAATGTTATTTCACTATTTTTTTTAATTATTTTTTTGAAGTTATTTGAATTGAATATCATCTAGAATTATCAATTATATAATTAATAATGCTAAAAAATCAAAAAAAACCTTGAATTTGCTTATATATTTAAGCATTTTTTTTAAATGCTAAATGCTTGATTTACATTTATTTTAGCCTATAAGCATCACACTTTCACAATAAAATTATTGTTTATTCAATAGATTATTGAGGATTATTGGGCATTTTAGAACCAATTAGCTATTTAAAAAGTAAAAATTTAAGAAGAGAAGTGTGGACGGTTAAGGTT
>JAPYTV010000022.1 GCA_029941985.1 Candidatus Pelagibacter sp.
TTTGGTTAACAAGCAACTTTGTTACTAGTTCTGGCCCAATACCAGAAGGATCCCCCAATATAATTCCCACTACGGGCTTGTTATTCATTATAAAACATCCATTTCTATTTTTTTAATTCTAAAATATTATTATATACTTTTGCTTATTATTGAAAGTCTATTGTATTTTTTAATTTAAATACATTGCTTTTAATCTACGTTTTTTTGCCATTGAACTAATTTAACTTTTAAACGTTAAAGATAAAGATTCTGTATCTCTCAATTCAATTAAATCTCTCTTCATTACATCATAAACATATTTTTTTTTCTGATCTGCTTGTTTAGTTTTGATTGTTTATATTCTTATTATACCATATTTCACACTTACAACCGATACGCCTCAAACGCGCACT
The DNA here is from genome assembly GCA_029941985.1 of Candidatus Pelagibacter sp. Taxonomy (GTDB): domain Bacteria; phylum Pseudomonadota; class Alphaproteobacteria; order Pelagibacterales; family Pelagibacteraceae; genus Pelagibacter. The sequence goes on from JAPYTV010000022.1 coordinate 393, forward strand.
TAATAGGGATATCCTATCTGATACACCTAATAAAAGGAGTATTGCTTTGGTTGGTACAAAAATTTTTGTTCATGGAATTTTCGGGGGTTAATCTCTTTTAATAATTTTTAAAATGAAAGGAATAGAAAATATAATAAAAAATATTCTTAAAAAATGATGGTAAGTTACGAATAGTGGGTCAATATTGTATGCAACGCTAATAACAACCATCTCATGTAATCCTCCTGGAGCAAAACTTAAAAATGCTGCCATAAAATCAAAGCCTAAAAAAACATTTAATAAATATGCAAAAAAAGCGGCTATAGCTAATAATATTACTGATATTATTGCCCCATGAAAGGAATAAAATAAAATTTCCTTTGGAGCCAATCCACTTAATCTACAACCAATAGCAGAACCTAAGAAAACAAAAGCAACATTAATAAATACATCTGGAAATTTTGCAGTTGTGAATTCAAAAGTATAGAAAAATCCGGCGACAATCATCGCGGCTAATATAGGGGCTGAAGGAATTTTAAATTTTTCTAAAATTTTAGTACCTATCAAAGAAACAACAATTAAGAAAATTAATTCACAAAAATATCTCAAATCAAAAGTTGGTGTATTACCAAAGGAATCGATTTCTTGATATCCGATTTGGGTTACAAAAATAAAAGGTAAAAAGAGAACTATAAACAAAACTCTTGTAGCTTGTGGAATTATTACTTGACCACTTTCTTTTTCAGTTTTTGCTATATCGTTAATTGCTCCTGCAATAACCACAAAAGCACCTGGTAGTGCAGCTAAAGTCGAAATAAGCTTATTAAATTTACAAATTTTATTAAAGTATAAAGCAACAACTATAGTTCCTACTATCGTGCAAATAATCATTGCTATGGACGAGTATATCCATAGATGAACTTTATATAATAAAGTTATATTAAATGAACCCGCTAAAATAACTCCAATAATTAATAGTACAGGTAAAAAAATCTTTTTATCAAAGGTAATTTTATAACTGCTAAATGAGACTAACAGATTTAGAAGTAATGCACCTAATAGCCAAGGAAGTGGCAATTTTATTAATGACCCAATATAACCACCAATTATTCCAATAATTATACTTTTGTAGCTTTTTTTTAATGCTAAGTAATAAGCTTTCATCTTCAATTTTTTTCTATCTTTAGATACTTTTTAAAATTTAATAAAGACAATGTATCTGCAGCTTTATTCTTAAACTTTGGAATTTTATTATTTTTTATCAAATCAAGAGTACTGTTAGTTGAGTCTATGTATGCATTCAATATTTGTTGTGAAAATAAAGCAAATTTAAAACCACTTTTTTTTACATCTATCATATTAAATGAGATATTTTGAGTAATATTGAGCATTAATGGAACTTTTTTGGTTATTTTTCCTAATTCAAATAAATCTTTTTTGTTTTGAATACCTGTCACAAAAATACCGTCTGCTCCTAGATTTATATATTTTTTTATCCTTAATTTTGTTTCTTTTAAACCTTCAACAGGTAAAGCGTCAGTTCTAGTAAAAATATTTATTATTTTTTTATTTTTTTCTTTTGAAGCATCGATTGCAGTTTTAAATCGTTTAATAGATTCTTTTAAATCTAGAAGTTTTACATGGTCAGTGAGAGCACATTTTTTTGGGAATTTTTGATCTTCAATTATTAATGCTGATGCTCCTGCGTTAGCTAAGTCTTTTACAGTTCTATAAACATTTACCATTCCACCAAAACCTGTATCAGCATCTACAACAACAGGTAATTTAGTTTGGTTACATATTATACGAGTTGAGTTAACTAATTCTGAAAGCGTTATTAAGCTAGCGTCAGGATAACCAATGCTTGAAGAAGATAATGCAAAACCACCAATAAAAGAAATTTTAAAACCTTTTTTTTCAATTAATTTAGCTGTCAGTGGGTCATGACATGTTGGCAGATTATAAAACTTTTTATCTTTAGAATATTTTTTAAATATTTGTAATTTTTCGTTCATTCAGATAATAGCCGTTCGAGTATAATTCGTTTACTTTTGAGTATTTGAACATATTTGGGCAATGTTTTACTATTAAAAAACTGTTTCCATCCAGATACACTCAAAGCACCTTTAAATAATTTTTTATTATCAAAAATAGGTATTGCGAGACTTGCTATATTATCTAGTCGTTCTCCAATTGTGAAAATATAGCCATTTTTTTTTATTTTATTTAACAGATTCTGTTTATTTTCTGAAAACGCCAATAAAATTTTTCCTGTGGCACTTACTAGAGGAAAAGTTGTGCCTTCAATGATATAGTGATTTAATTCAGATTTAGAATTTATTCGATACAAACAGACTTTTTTATTTCTAGATTTTACCCAAAAACCTGATGACTGACCTGTTAAAGTGCAAATTTCATTTAAAATATATTTTATTTCTTCACCAATTTTAAAATTTGAATTGTATATTGATCCTATTTTCCAAGTTCCGGGACCAAGACTGTAACTTCCATTGATTTCATTTTTAACTAAAAAATTATGTTTAATTAATGAATCACATATCCTTAAAATTGTAGACTTGTTCAGCGATGTGATGTGAGATAGTTCCTTAAGTCTCACACTTTTATTTGTTTCATCAAATGAGTTTAGAATGTGAAACGCTTTATCTATAACTTTAATTGTATTTGTCATTGCGTTTTATAATATGAAACATCATTTTATAATATAAAATTTGTTGACTTTCTATAAAATTTTTGCACAACTACACTTTTAAAATTTACAGAGAAAATGAAGTGGGAAAAGCTTACACACCAAATATAAAGTCTGATAAAGGAAAAAATTTAACAAAATACGTAGCCGCATTTGTAAAAAAAAATAAATATTCAAGTATTCCAAAAAATGTAGTTGAGCTGGCAAAAAAACATATATTAGATGGTTTTGGCTTGGCGTTATCAGGATCAGTTGCCAGAACTGGTGAATACTTGTTTAAACACATAAAACAAAATTCAGCAAAAGGTAGAGCTACTGTTATTGGTTCTAAAATGAAAGTTACTTCTAGATTTGCGGCTTTAGCAAATGGAACTGGGATACATTCTGATGATTACGATGATACGCAACTAGCTGTACTAAAAGATAGAGTTTATGGATTATTAACTCATCCAACAGCCCCATGCTTACCAAGTGCATACGCTGAAGGAGAATTAAAAAAAATTAGTGGTAAAGAATTTTTGAATGCATTTTTAGTTGGAGTTGATGTGGAATGTAAAGTTTCTGAAGCAATGTCACCTAGACATTATCAACATGGATTTCATTCAACATCAACATGTGGAACTCTAGCAGCTGCTGCAGCAGCTGCTAAAATTAGAGGGTATAATGTTTCACAAATACAACAATCTTTAGCAATAGCTGCAACATTAAGTGCAGGATTAAGAGAAAATTTTGGAACAATGACTAAACCTTTACATGCTGGAAGAGCAGCAGAAAGTGGTGTGGTTGCATGTGATCTAGTTGGACTTGGCTGGACCGCAACTGACAAAATACTGGAATCACCGAGAGGTTTTTTTCAAGCTCACGGAGGTGGTTACAATTTAAGCTCTATTAAAGGACAACTTGGAAGACCTTGGACCTTTTCTAAACCTGGAATTTCAATTAAACCACACCCTTGTGGTTCCTTAACTCATCCAGGTATGACTAAAATGTTAGAATTAATTCACAAACATAACATAAAACCTCAAGATGTTTTGAAAGTTGATGTTGGAACTAATCATAATATGCAAAACGCATTAATTCATCATAGACCAACTAATGAATTTCAAGCAAAATTTAGTATGGAATATTCAATGGCAATTTTGCTGGTTCAGAGAAGGGCTTATATTCCAGAATATCAAGACAAAAGAATAAACAAGCCCGATGTTCAAAATATGCTTAGAAAAATAAACTTTTATAAAAACAAAGTTGCTGAAAAAGCTGGCTATGACAAGATGACAACAATAATAGATATTTACTTAAAAAATGGAAAAAAAATATCTGGAAGAGGTGATTTTGGTAAAGGAAGTCCAATGATACCTATGTCTTATGATGAAGTAGCAGATAAATTTTTAGGCTGCTGTGAATTTGCAAAATGGCCAATGAAAAAGGCTAAAGCAATTATTGAGTCTGTTAAAAATTTAGAAAAAATTAGAGATATTTCAAAATTAAGTAAACTTTTATCTAAATAAATCCAAAAACATCTGATTTACCACTGCAAAATTTTAAAAAGGGCTTTTAACATTATATTTCTTTGATAACTTTTCCAATTCAATAACGGTAGCTTTTGATAAAGCTATTCCTATTCTATCATTTTTTATATTACTTAAATATTCTGGTTCACCAGGATGAAGAATTTTTTGAAAACCTTTGGCTTTTTTAAGTTTTTTTACTTGTTTAATTCCATATTCAATTTTGTTTATAAAACTTTTATGTGATTGAAAAAGATTAGTTCTTAAACAAATCATTAAATGACCAACGTTGGATGGACCTGAAAAATCATTTATTGCATTTTTCACTTTACCGCTATGATTTGCTCCTGTAAAAATTCCAGCTACAATATCCATCATCCAAGACAATCCAGCACCTTTCATGCCACCAAATGGCAACATAATTCCCTCAAAAGCTTTTATCCCATCATTAGTTGGCTTTCCAAATTTATCCAAAGCATGTCCGTATGGAATCTTAATACCACTTTGGGCTGCAAACTTTAATTTTCCTCTCGCAATAGATGATGAGGCCATATCAAGAATAAAAGGTTTTTTTTTATTTTTTGTAGGACAACCAAAAGCGAAAGGGTTTGTTCCAAAAAATGGGGCCATTGCTCCATGAGGAGGTAAAGCTTTAGAGGCATTTGTGAAAACCCATGAGATACAATTATTTAGTGCGGCAAATTCTAAATAATTAGCAGCCATTCCAAAATGATTACTTTTACTAATTGCGACTAAACCCATGCCATTTTTTTTTGCTAAAGATACACATTTTTTAATGCCTTCGTTTGCAGCTATGAAACCAAGGCCATTATCGCCAGTTAAATGAAAGATATTCTTTGCTACTCTTTTAAATTTAATTTTAGGATTAAAATTAGCAGCCTTTTTTTCAATTCTTTTTATATATACAGGGAGCCTTACAATGCCATGAGACCAAACCCCTCTCTCATCTGCTCTGATTAAAAGTTTTGCAACAGTTTTTGAATTTAAATTACTTAAGTCCTTTTTTTTGAGAATATTTGTTACAAATGAAATTAATTCATCTTTTTTATATTTTTTTTTTGCATTCATTGTATCTGGCTATTATAACGTGATATTTTACAATATTAAAAATAGTATTAGTAATAAAAAAGTTTTAATGAAGATACATAAAGAAACAGGTGATATTATTGAAGTTCAACTTAATGTAAGACTAGATGTTCATGAAGAAGTAACTTTTTGGAAAAATGGTGGAATATTACCAGCCGCTTATAAGGAAGCATAAAAAATGACACAAAGATGGATTAAGGCTACATATTATAGGGGAGGAACTAGTAAAGGAGTTTTTTTTCAAAAAAAAGATCTACCAACAGATAATGAAAAAGAATTAAACGAATTATTTTTAAAAGTAATTGGTAGTCCAGATCCAAATGGGAGACAACTTAACGGAATGGGTGGTGGAGTCTCATCAGTTTCAAAATGTGTTATTATTAGCCCTTCAGAACGTGAAGATGCAGATGTAGATTATAACTTTATTCAAATTGCCATAGATCAACCTATAGCTGAATGGAATAATAATTGTGGAAATTTATCGGGTGCAGTTGGCCCATACGCAATCCAAGAAGGCATAATTAAACCCAAAGAGGGTGAAAATAAAATTAGAATTTATCAAGTTAATACTGACAAGATCATACATGCTTCTTTTGATGTTAAAGATGGAAAACCATTAATTGAAGGAGAATATTCTATAGCTGGAGTTTATGGTGGTGGCTCTCAGGTTAGATTAGATTATCTAGAACCAGGTGGATCAGGAACTGGTAAATTACTACCAACAGGTAATGTTATGGATGAAATTGAAATTGATAATTTTGGAAAAATTAAAGTAAGTATTATTGATGCAGCAACTCCATTAATTTATCTATTGGCAGAGGATGTTGGGCTAAAAGGAACAGAAACACCAGATGAGTTAGATGCAAATATTGAAAAGATGAATTTAATTCAAAAAATTAGAAGAAAATGTGCTTACTTAATTGGACTATCTAAATCTGAAAATGAGGCACCAATGAATACCCCAAGAATTGGCATTGTAACAGCTCCAAAAAATTATGTAAGTTTAGATAAATCAGAAATTAATGCTAATGATCAAGATATTACCACAAGAATGTTTTCAATGGGAAAAACACATAAAGCAATTATGGGAACTGCAGGTGTCAACATAGGTGTTGCAGCCGCAATAGAAGGAACTATTCCTTTTAAAATAAAAAGAAAAGATACTAATCCACTGGAATTAAGAGCAGGAAACCCTTCAGGTGTAATGACAGTAGGAGCAATTATAGAGAAAAATAACGGTAAACTATTTGCTAAATCAGCAATATTTTATAGAACCTTTAGACCTTTGATGAGAGGAGAGGTTTTAGTTTAAGTTGATATTTTTATCTCACCACTAACTTGCGTTCTATGCATTAGTCTTCTGGTGTTTGGATCAAATGAGTCTCTTTTATGAAGAACAAAAAGATTTTTCCACATAAGCAATTCATTAACTTTCCATTTTTGAGTCCATATATATTTTTCTTGAGTAGCATGTGCCCATATTTCATCTAATAATTTTTCACTCTCTGAAACCTCCATTCCAACAATATAAGCATGGGGTCTTCTTCCAAGAAAAAGTGATTTTGTACCAGTATTTGGATCTCTAAAAACTATTGGATGTTTTGCACCTGGGGTTAGCAAAGGATTAGTTGTTTCATTATATCCTTTTCTCAATTGACCTGCACTGTTATGGGCCTCATCATGAATTAAAATTTTTCCCTTAATTTTTTGTTTTAAATTTTGAGGCATGTCCTTATATGCTTCTATCATGTTTGAAAAGTGGGTATCTCCCTGGCCCATTGGAACTTCCAATGAATACAAAATTGCCCCTTTGGGTGGAATTTCTTTATAAGTCATATCTGCATGCCATGTTGCTTCTCCATCTCCTAATATCCCTGTTGGTTTTCCTTTTTTTTTAACATTAGAAATTACATTTATCTCAGGGTAATTTGGAGAAAAATTAATTCCATATGGATTAGGAGCAGGCAAGTCTAAATTACCAAAATTTTTACTAAATTTAATTAAATCTAAATCAGTTAATTTTTGATTTTTAAATACAAGAACTAAATTTTCATCCCATGCATCATTAATATTTTTTATTTGTTCTTGGCTAAGTTCTTTATTTAAATCAATATCCTTAACTTCTGCGGCTAGAACTTTATCAGTTTTTAATATTTTCATTTTTAAAAAATTATTATTAAAATATTTTAAATTCTATCAGATTAAGATTATCAAGCCCCATATAAATTAATCGTAATGCACCAAATAATAAAATAAAAGTTAAAACTTTTTTAAAATATGATTTTCCCCTTGATACCAAAACTAGTTTTCCAATGTATGTTCCTAGAAAACCAACCAAAATCATCATAAATACAAGTGGTAAATATTCTTTAAATGAAAAACCTAAAAAAAAGAAAGCTATGGATTTAAATAAGTGTTGGAATACCATTAAAGATCCATGTGTTGCCACATGCTTGATTGGACTAAAGTTCATATTTTTAATTAGGGTAGAAACTAATGGACCAGAAGCGCCAAAGAGAATTGACATCACTGAAGTTATTATTCCTCCAAAAAAGATATATTTTTTTCCTAACTTTGGAAATTTTCCAAAAAGACAGTAAAAAATAAAAATACCCACTCCTATTTGACCAATAGCTGGTGATATGATTTCTACAATATTTGCCCCAAAATAAGAGCCAATTAAAGTACCAAATATGAATGGTAAAATAATATTCTTATCAAGATCTTTTAAAGAAATAAAAATTCTAGCGATATTAGATCCTAGTTGAATAATCCCATGAACAGGAACCAAAACAAAAGGTGGCACAATAAAAGATAACCCAACTAACATTAACATACCTCCACCAAGGCTTAAGGCGGTAGATATAAAAGAGCATATTAAGCTAAAAATAATCAAAAAAACTGCAGCATAAACAGATATAGTTTCAGGTATTAAGGATGCAAAATCCATTTAGTCTTTTATGTTTAGATTACAAAGCCTGGTCAAATGTTCTGTACTAAAATTTTTATGAAGAATTAAATCAATAAGATCATCAGTTTGTGATGTTTTAAATACTGATAGTAATCTTTTGGCTTTTGCTACAATATCATCTTCATTCATTTGGTTGTCTGGAGTTCCTCTAACTGATTTTGCATGATAAAATAATTCCTTACCATTATTCAAAATTATTGTAATTTTAGATTGTCTTTCAGGCCTTGCCATCGCTAATTCTTCGCTTGATATTGCTTTAATTTTTTTTCTTAAGTTCACTACATCTGGATCATTAAATAGATTTTCATTGTGAGCTTCTTCATATCCCATTGTTTTTCTAATCAAATGAACAGCTATTAAATGTTGAGCACTTATTGATGGAATTTCTCTATCATTAACAATATGAAATCGGTCAGTTGGTATTTCTACTGTTAATTCTTTAATGTCATTGAAGTGAAAATCATTATGTTTTATTAGATACTCTATAGCATCCATCATTGATTGAATTGGAGACCCGACTGACCATTTTTTTAATGAAGCATTATCAATTTCAAAATTTTCCCCAAGTTTTTCAACTAATAATTCTGGTTTAGAATTGTGTGCAAATCCCTCATGGAAACCTCTTTCACCTAACAGCGAGTCTGTAACAGAAGTAAAATTTTCTTTAGCAAGAAGAGCTGAATAGATTGCGTTTCTAGAGGTCATACCTGAAAATACAAATGCTTTTTCAATATGATCTGGGTCCCTATTCCAACAAGCAAGACCTGAGGCCTGTTGTGCCGTGTAAGATATGAGATAATTACATTGTTCATGTGTAAGTTTTAATAAAGCTCCTGCCGATGCTGCACTTCCAAAAATAGGTCCCAAACTATGTGTTGCAAAAGTAGTTGTTTTGGGTGTTTCGTATCCCAAACTTGTAGTTAAGCGAACTCCAACATCATAACCTAGTGCAATTGCTTTGATAATGTTATCACTATCTAAATTTTGTTTTTCAGCAATTGCAATTGTTGTAGGTATAATTGCACAACCAGGATGAAATCTTCCTTTAGTATGGGAGTCATCTGTCTCATTTGCATGTGCCGCCATACCATTTGAAAATCCTGCGTTGATTGCAGAAACTTTTATATCATTTCCTAATAATGTAGATTCTTTTATTCCACCCTGTTGTTTAGAGAAATAGAATGCTTTTTTTCCAGATGGCAAAAGTCTGCCTGTAAGAATTGATACAATTGTATCTAATAAATGAAATCTTGTTTTAATTTGTGTTTTTTTTGGAAGTTCCTTTTGTAAAGCTAAAGATATGTATTTTGTTAATTCCTGCTGAATATTCATTAAAAAATTCCTTTAATTTTATTTTTTTCTAAATTTATATGTTTTTCGTCACAACCTACATTCAAAATTTTAATTTCATCAGATTTTAATTTTTCAAGATTTTCTATTTGATTCAAAAATTTAATTTCTTCTTTTTTATTAACAATATTTGTAAATAACGATTTCATTTTATTAATATATTCTTTTCTTCTAAAAGGTGTTTTTCCATTAGGATGAGCGTTAGCAAACTCTAACTGATCAATAATTTTTTCACCATTCTGAAGTTCAATCTCAACTTTTGCACCTTGGGCTTTTTTTAAAGGATCAGGTTCATCATAATATTTTTTATTCCACTCTTCACTTTCAAAAGTTTCAATTTTACCCCAAAGTTTAATTGTTTCTTTTCTATTTTTTCTTTCTTCAGAATAACTTTTCTCATGGTGCCACTCACCATCCTCTAAAGCTACAGCAAATATATACATTGCTGAGTGATCTAATGTTTCTCTTGACGCCTTTGGACTATATTTTTCATTGTCCTTACTTCCACTGCCCATCACAACATGAGTGTATTGTTTGGTGTGAATATTTATTTTTTTTATGTCTCTAGTATTTTTTATTTTACTTCTCATTTTAAAGGCTAAATCAATCAAAGAATTTCCATGATATCCAGCTGAGTGTTCTTTGGTAAAAGTTCCCATAATACCTTTTCTTGTTTCTCCATCCTCAGGTAATTCAATTTTTAAATTCTCATTATCTTTTTTTAATAGAATTGAAATTATTCCATAATCGCCTTCCCAAACTGGGCTTGGTGAAGTATCTCCCCTCATTGCTCTATCTATTGCATCAATTGCATTTTTACCAACTAATCCTGGAGCATAAGCTTTCCAACTAGACAGATCTCCTTTTCTTCCTTGCCTAGTAAAGATTGATGTATGAGCACTCCATTGAATTGCTTGGTAAATTGTTTCAGTATCTAATTTTAGTAATTTGCCAAGCCCACTAGTAATTGCAGGACCTAAATGTCCAACATGATCAATTCTATTTGGATTAAGTGCCATTGACATTGATAACCTTAATTGAGTTTCATAACTTGTTGCGATTGCTTTTATTAAATCTTCTCCATTACAATTTTTTTGTTGAGCCACTGCAAGAATTGTAGGAATACAATCTCCTGGATGACATGTTTCCTTAGCCATTATATTGTCATGAAAATCTAATTCTCTAACAGCAACTGCGTTTGCCCATGCGGCCCACTGGCAGTCATATTTTTTTCTATGATCTAATCCAAAAATAGTTGATCCATTTTTATTTTCAAATTTCATAGCTTGTGCTCTAGAAATTTTTACTGCGTTTCTGTTCAGCGCAGCTACTGCAACGCCAGCATTATCAACAATTCTATTTCCAACCATATCAGCAATTTCAAGAGTTAGACTCCAGTCTTCCGACGCCATTTTTGCTATGAGCCATGCAAGTTGATCTTCTTTTTTTATTTTTTCACCAGGTAGTTGAATTTTAACAGGGAAAGATCTCATATTTAACTCTTCAAGATAGTTTACGTTTCATAATATGAAATAACATTTTACATATTGAACTTAATTCTAATAATGTGGTAAGCTTTGTCAAATTTAATTTATTAATTAACATAGAGGAGGAAAAATGTTCAAATTAAATTATAAAAGGTTACTAAGCTTTTTATCTGTATCCGCTCTTGCTTTTGCTTCAATGATGAGCACATCATTTGCAGCCGAAGATACGTATGCAACAAAAGGCTGTGATCCTGTACAAGTTGTAATTCACGCTTCTTATGGAGGAGGTACTGACACGACAGCTAGAATGATGACAATCAGAACTAGAAGATATCTAAACTCTGATATGCAAATCGTTGGTAAAAGAGGTGGATCTGGAGCTAAAGCTCAAAACTACACTTTAACTCGACCAAAAGATGGCTGTACAATTATGGCTTTAACTGAGTCTCATTTGTACACTTTGGCTAGAGGTAAATCTAACATGAAGATCGGTGATCTTGTAGGTGTTGCAAGAGCAATGGAAGAGCCAACTTTTATTGTTGTTAATGCAAGCAATAAAGAACTTGATACAATTGAAAAGTTCATTAAAAGATCAAAGAAAAGTCCAATTCTAACTGCAATTGCGTCAATCGGTGGAACAGAGCATATTGGAATGTATACATATTCTAAGGCTGCAGGTGTTCCGTTTAAAGCTGTCTCATTTGGATCAGGTGCACAAAGTTTACAAGCTTTAGCATCAGGCAAAGTTGAAGCATCTTTATTAAACCCTTCGGAAGCAGCTGCTTTAATGGATGCTAATAAAGTTAAAGCAATTCTTCTATTGCATGATCAAAAGTTAGCGGACTATCCAGGAGTACCCACTTCTTACTCAATGGGTCACGAAGTAAAAGTTGTTACTACTAGAGGTTATGCAGTGCTTAAAGGAACGTCTCAAGAAATAATTGATGCGATTTCAAAAGCAATGGTAAAAGCAATGAAGCATAAAACTTTTGCAAACTATCTAAAAGGCGCTTCTCTAGACCCTGCTACTAGCCCAGCTGGTACAAAGGTTTGGGATAAGCAACTTAAAGAAAACTATGCAAAAGCAGAAGCTGCATTAAAAGGACTAGGATTAATTGAATAATTAGTGTCTACAGAAAAAAAATCAATTGACTTTGCGCCCAGAACAATGGGCGCAGGGTTAGTGCACAAAAAAGATTTAATACTTGCTACTATACTTGTAGC
>JAPYTV010000023.1:0-4256 GCA_029941985.1 Candidatus Pelagibacter sp.
ATTTTTTTATATTCTTCAATTATTTTATCCCATTTAAATTTAACAGAATTTTCTTTAGCAGCTTTTCCATATTCTAAATATTTTTTATTTTCTAACATTGAGTTGATTGTTGAATAAACTTCATCTAAATTGTTGCCATCACAAATTAAACCTGTTTTTTCATGATTAATAGCATCAGATGCACCACCATCTTTACCTCCAATAGATGGAATTCCATACTGTGCAGCTTCAACATAAGCAATACCAAATCCTTCAACAGATTTTTTGTAGATTATAGAGGGCATTACAAAAACATTTGATTTAGCTATAAGTGAATTTTTAAGATTATTAGATATATCTTTAAAAAATATTACTTGTTCTTTTAAATCTAATTCTTCAACAAGCTTCTTAATATTTACTTCCTCATCACCATAACCAACACAAATATAAATTATATCTGGATATGTTTGCTTTAAATTTCTTAAAGACATAATTACTTTCTCGTGGTTTTTTCGTTTATCAAATCTAGAAACTGTAATTAATCTTGGTGTTTTATGTTTTAGTAAATTTTCTACTTTATCTATTGTTTCTTTGTCTAATTCCTGAATGGGATCAACACCGGGATTGATTACTATAATTTTATCTTCTTGAACACCAAAACTAATAGCTAAATCTTTTGTAAATTTTGAATTAGCAACAACTGTCTCAACATTGTTTAAAACGTTAAGAACTCTTTTATTCAAATTTGTATCTTTGTTATGATTAATTTCTTTAGAGTGAATTAGGCATATTTTTTTCTTATTAGATTTAATTAATTCAAGACTTTTCCAGTGGTCTCCAATTATATATTCAACTTTATTTTCTTTAATAAATTCATTTATTAAGTGGGCTTTCCTATATTTTCTAAACAACTTAATTCCACCAACTCTCTCTATAGAAAATGAAACTTTTTCATCAAAATCTTTATGATTATCAAAGTAGTCAGCAAAAACTTTTAGCATGTAGTGTTTAGATAGCTCATTTGTCAAGCCCCACATTAAATTTTGCATACCACCAAGTTCTGGTGGAAAAGAACGTGTTACAATTAAATACATTAATTATTAAACCATTTAATACTACAACCCACACTTGGAATTTGTTCTTTAGGACCTTTACCAGTTTCAGAAATTTGTTTCATTGCTTTATATAGATCACTATCTCCACTTCTAACAGGTTTTAAATCTTTTAATTCTCTAATTCTTCCTCTGTATTCTAATTCTAAATTATTATTATATCCAAAAAAATCAGGAGTACACACGGCGTCATAAGTTTTTGCAATTTCCTGCGTTTCATCAAAAAGATATGGAAAATTAAATTTATAATTTTTTGCAAATTTAATCATGTTGTCAAAAGAATCTTCAGGATGGGTATTTGTGTCATTGGATGAAATAGCTACTGCATTGACACCAAATTTTTCTAACCTTTTACAATCTTCAACAATGTTCTCAATTACAGCTTTAACGTAGGGACAATGATTGCAAATAAACATTATTAAAGTTCCGTTTTTACCTTTAACATCATTAAGTGAAACAATTTTACTATTAGTAGAATTTAATTGAAAATTTTTAGCATTCTTTCCAAAATCACATATTGGTGTTTTTAAAGGAGGCATGATAAACATTATATAGGATATGTTTTACTATTTGGAAAATAAAAAAGTAAAAAACTCTGGTAATAATTGGGTTGCTCCTAACGCGACGATTATTGGGGATGTTATTTTAGAAAAAAATGCAAGTATTTGGTTGCATATTAGATTATTTTCTAAATCGCTTAATTAAACTAGAGGTATCCCATCTGTTGCCACCCATTTTTTGAACCTCACCATAGTATTGATCAACTATTTCTGTAACAGGTAATAAAGAATTGTTTTTTTTAGCTTCCTCTAGTGCAATTTTTAGATCTTTTCTCATCCAGTCAACCGCAAAACCAAATTCAAATTTATCTTCTATCATTGTTTTATAACGATTTTCCATTTGCCAAGATTGAGCAGCCCCTTTAGATATTACTTCAATAACATCTTCCATATTTAATCCTGCTTTAATTCCAAAATTAATAGCTTCTGATAAACCTTGAACTAATCCTGCAATACAAATTTGATTTACCATTTTTGCAAGTTGACCATTTCCAGCTTTACCCAGCAATTTCATTTTTTTGCTATAACAATCAATTATATCTTTTGCTTTATCAAAATTCTGTTGATCACCACCGATCATAACTGTTAGTGCACCATTTTCTGCACCAGCCTGTCCACCAGATACTGGAGCATCTAAAAAACCAAATTCATTTTTTATTGAATAATCATAAATTTCTCTAGCAATTGTAGCTGAGGCAGTTGTGTTATCAATGTAGACAGCACCTTTTTTAATAGTTTTAAAGATTCCATTGTTACCAAAAATAACTTCTTTAAGATCATTATCGTTTCCAACACATGTAAATATAAATTCAGCATCCCCCGTAGCTTTTGCAGGTGTTTCTGCTTTTGCTCCTTTATATTCTGTTAACCATTTATCTGCTTTTGTAGCAGTTCTATTATAAACAGTTACATTATGTCCTGCTTTTGATATATAACCTGCCATCGGATAACCCATGACGCCAAGACCTATGAAAGCAACATTAGACATAATTTAAAATGTTAAAAAATTTAAGTTTAAAAGTAATTTTGTTTGGGTTTATAGTTACATTTTTTTCAAGCTTTGGACAGAGTTATTTTATTGGAATATTTAACTCCAGTATAAGAGCTGACTTATCAATTACTCACGGACAATTTGGCACAATCTATGCCTCAGCTACCTTGTTCAGTAGTTTAATATTGATGTGGATTGGTAAAAAAATTGACGACATGGATACGTTCAAATTTTCTATGTTTGTAATAATTTTACTTTCTATTTCTTGTTATTTTTTTTCTACAATCAAAATTATACCCTTATTATTTATTGGAATCTTTTTTCTTAGATTAAGTGGCCAAGGACTAATGTCACATACAGCAACCACTACAGTTTCAAGATTTTTTGAAAAAACAAGAGGTAAAGCTTTAAGTTTTACTTGGTTAGGCTTATCTGCGGCTGAATTTGTTTTACCAGTTTTAATGGTTTTTTTATTAACTATTATTAGTTGGAGAGATATTTGGTTTTATATTTCAATATTAGTTTTGATCGTATTACCATTATCTTCATTTTTATTAATTAAAAAACTTAAATTAGATTCAAGAGAAAATTCTTTTAAAGAAAAAGGAATAGAAAATATTAATATTAAACAATGGACAAGATCAGAAGTTCTTAAAGATTATAGATTCTACATCATTTCATTAAATATGTTATCAATGCCATCAATTGCTACTGGTGTTTTCGTTTATCAATCATTTATTCTTACCTCAAAAAATTGGGGTCCATTTATTATGGCACAATCATTTATGGCATACTCAATTTTATCTGTAATCACTTTATCTGTTAGTGGATTTCTTATTGACAAATATACAAGTAGAAAATTATTAATCTATATGAATATCCCAATTTTTATATCTACTATAGTTTTATATTTATTTGATAGTTCGTATTCTTCTTTTGTATTTTTAGGTTTAATTGGTATTACAAATGGTTTTGCAAATGTATTGGGATCATCCACATGGGCTGAAATCTATGGTGTAAAATATATAGGAGGAATTAAAGCTTTAACCTCAGGGTTAATGGTATTTGCAACAGCTGCTGGAACTGCAGTATTTGGAGTTTTGATAGATGCTGGGTATACAATTAATTCAATAGCAGCTTTTAGTGCAATTTATATTGCTATTATTGTGCTATTATTGTTCTTTTTTAGAAATAAAATTGAACCAATATATATTTAAATATACCTTGATTTTTTTTTATCTACTGTGTAGATACATCGCATGGCTAGAGTAACAGTAGAAGATTGTATAGATAAAGTAGAAAGTCCTTACGAACTAGTATTGGTTGCAAAAGAAAGAGCAGTCCAATTAAATTCAGGTCTTGAACCAACTCTCGATAGAGATGATGATAAAAATACAGTGATTTCACTAAGAGAAATTGCTTTGGAAACGATTAAAGTTCCAGACTTAACTGAGAGTGCAGTTTATAAGCTTAGAAAACATGTTGCACAAATTGATGATGGTTCTGATGATGATGAAATAATAGGTGATGATTTTGAAAGTTTATATAAAGGTGAAATTTCTAAAAGTGGCATAGCTATATTACCATCAAAAAGAGCTAGAAAAATCCCAGAAA
>JAPYTV010000023.1:4356-7767 GCA_029941985.1 Candidatus Pelagibacter sp.
GAAGGCGCTGAAAGTGTTGAAGATACTGAAGTTTCTTTAAACGAAATATCAGAAAAAGAAAGTCAAGCAACAGAAGCAAATTCTGAAGATACAGACACTTCAAATAACTAAAAAAACAATATAAAAGTTAATCATGAATAGGAAAGTCTCAGTTGCACCTATGATGGATTGTACAGATCGTCATGAGAGATTTTTTTTAAGACTGATTAGCAAGAACACTCTACTTTATACAGAGATGATTGTCTCTGAAGCAATCAACAGAGGAGATAAAAAAAAGCTACTAGAATTTAATATTAATGAGAAACCTGTTGCACTTCAAATAGGAGGCTCATCACCAAAATTATTAGCTGAAGCCACCAAAGCAGGAGAAGAATTTGGTTATGATGAAATTAATTTAAATTTAGGATGCCCAAGTAAAAAAGTTGAAAAAAATAAATTTGGTGCCTGCTTGATGAAAGAGCCTAATCTTGTAGCAGATTGTTTGAGTAAAATGCAATCAGTTACAAAGCTCCCTGTCACTATTAAAACTAGAATAGGTTATGATAATACTGAAGATTACGAAAATTTATATAATTTTATTACAAAATTAAAAAATACAGGTGTTCAAACTTTTATTATTCATGCAAGAAAAGCAATTCTAGGAAAATTCACACCAAAACAAAATTTAAACATTCCACCTTTAAATTATGATTTTGTTTATAGGTTAAAAAAAGATTTTCCTACTGAAGAAATAATTATCAATGGAGGAATAAATTCAACAAATGAAGCTAAAACTCATTTGAAAAAAGTAGATGGTGTGATGATTGGAAGATCAGCATATCATACGCCTTACATATTAGCTGATATTGAAAGAGAAATTTTTAATAATAAAGATGTTCCAAGTAGACAAGAAGTTATCGAACAATTGCTACATTACGTTAGAGTTGAAATTGAAAAAGGAACAAGATTAAATCAAATTATGAGACACACTTTAGGTCTTTTTCACGGACAAACAGGATCTAGCTATTGGAAAAGATATTTAAGTGAAAATATGTGTGTAAGAGACGCAGATGTTAAAAAAATTAATCATATTATGGATAAGATTAAGTTTAATAATATTGATAATGTCGTAGGCCAATCTGCTTAGTTCAATTTTATCAAACGAGTATATTTATTTTAGTCTATTGATGGCATTAACAGCTATACCAGTTGGTTTTGTTGCTGGCTTATTTGGAATTGGAGGTGGATTAATAACTGTTCCTTTTTTATTTTTTATATTTAACTCACTTGGTATTAATCAAGAATATGTAATGCATCTTGCAGTTGGAACTTCGTTTGCAATAATAATTCCTACATCAGCTGTATCAGTTATTACACACCATAAATATAACGCAGTTGATTTTAATATCGTTAAAAGTTACGGGGGATTTATTGTATTAGGAGTTGTATTTGGAATAATTTTTGCAGCATCGCTTAAAACAAAAACTTTAATACTTTTTTTTTCAATTGTTATATTTTTATTAAGTATTTATTTACTTTTATTAAAAGAAAAAGAGAAAACTGTTGCTCTTGAAATAAAATTACATTTAAAAATTGTTTTAGGTTTTTTAGTTGGCTTTGTGTCCGCACTTATGGGAATAGGAGGAGCTATAATGAATGTGCCAATACTAAAATTCTTCGGATATACTATTAATAAAGCAATAGGAAGTGCTGCTGCTATAGGTTTTTTAATAGCATTATCTGGAGCTATAGGTTTTTTAGTTACCGGTATTTATTTAAAAACAAATATACCATTAAGTATAGGCTTCATGAATATCCCAGCATTTTTAATATTTATACCCATTACTTCATTTATGGCCAGAATTGGAGCAAGAACAGTTCATTCAATTGATAAGAACAGAATAAGTAAATATTTTGGATTTTTTTTATTTATTATGGCATTAAAATTTCTATATGAATATTTTAAACTTTAAGAAAAATGATCATGACAAGTATAGTGAAAAAAATATTTAGAATAAAGTAGGGGTGATTTTAGTCTCCCTCCGTCACCCCACCCTTAACTTATAAGTGATTCTGTCTAAATTTTTTAACACGTATTAATTGTATTTATTACAAATACAAAAAAATATTCATATTTTATTAATATTTAAGAACCCAAATTAACCAAAAATTATATATTTTAAATTTTTTATAAATGATAGAATTTTTATATAATGAGAGTAAATTCCAAAAAAAAAAAAATACCATTACAAAAACATAAAAAGGTAAAAGTTAAATCGATAATTGGAGCAGGATCAATTTTAAGCAATCTAGGAAAGACCTATCAAAAATTTAAAAATAAACAAAAAGAGAAAAAAGAAAAAGAAATTAGAAAACAAAAAGAAGAAGAAAAAAAACAGATATTAAGAGAACAAAACCGAATAAAAAAAGAAGATGACCAAAAATTAAAAGAAGAGCAGGCAAAATTAAATGAAGAAAAGGCTAAAATAATAGCCAAAGAAAAACAAAAAATAAAAGATAAAGAAAAAAGATTAGAAGATCAAAAAAAACTAAAATTAAAAAATGAAAAACAAGAATTAAAAAATCAAAAAAAAAGTAAACAAATAGAAGCACAACGATTAAAAGCGGAAGAAAAAAAATTAAAAGATTATGAAGAACAAAAAATAAGAACAGATGAAAAAAAACTAAAAGAAGAACAGCTAAGAGTAAAATTCATTGAAAGACAAAAATTAAGAGAAGAAAAACAAAAAATTATAGTAGAAGAAAACAGAAAAAGAGACTTAGAAGTTCAAAGACTAAAAAATGATGCAAAAAGATTAAATGATGAAGAAAAAAGATTAAAAGATTTAGAAATGCAAACGCAAAAAGAAGAAGAACAAAAATTAAGAGAGCATGATAAAAAATTACAATATGAAGAAAGAAAGTTAAAAGAAACTGAACTAAGATTAAAAGAATTAAATGACCAAAGGTTAAAAGAAAAAGCAGATCAAATAATAAAAGAGCAAAAAGAATTAAGAGAAAAAGCAGAAGAATTTAGATTACAAGAACTTGAAAATAAAACACATGAAGATGAGCAAAAACTAAAAGAAAAACAACTAAATTTAGAACAAAAGGAATTAAGAGAAAAAGAAGAAGAAAAAACATTAAGAGAAGAGGAAGCACAAAGAATAAAAAATATCCAAATCGAAGATGAGAGAAAAGTAAAAGAAGAAAATGAAAGAATAAAAGAATGGGAAAGAAATTTTGATGAAAAGCAAAAAATAAAAGAAGAAGAACTATTACAAAAATTTTATAGTAAAAATAATGACAATGATATCAAAAATAATGAGAATGACAATGATATCAATAACAATGAGAATGAGAGAAAAGAATAATTCTAAAGTCAAGTGATGACTCTCTTTTAATTGGTATCGTGAACTTAACTTCTAAAAT
>JAPYTV010000023.1:7867-12385 GCA_029941985.1 Candidatus Pelagibacter sp.
AAAAAATTTACATGCAATGATAAAATTTTTATAGATAGATCTGCTTCTCAATCAAAACATTGTCAATTCATTAATGATAAAGAAATTTCAGAATTTTTAATTAATAAAGGTTTTACAAAATATAAAACTGAAAATTTAAATTTTTTTGAAGAAGTTTATTTATTTAAGAATGCAAATTATGTAATAGGTGCCCACGGTGCAGGTTTAGCAAATTAAGTTTTTTGTAAAAAAGGCACAAAAATAATTGAAATTAGACCTGAAAACAATACTCACTCATTATATAGTAAATTAAGTGATATTAATAGCTTAGACCACAGACTAATAAGTACAGATGTTGTTGAAACACAAAACCAATCTTTTGGAGATATAAATTTAGATATCAATCAGCTAAAAAATTTATAAGCAAAACAATAACAAATCATTGTTTGTATAATTAAATTTTAATTTATTGTTAATTTTATAATTCTAAATTTTTTGATCGTAATTTCCTATCTTTCCACTTTTTTGAAGTAGATCATCGATAAAATCAAAAATTTTTTTCTTTCTTTCATCTGAAGTAGGACTTTCAGTGACTACTACTAACGAAGGTTTGTTTGATGAAGCTCTTATTAAACCCCAAGAACCATCTTCAAAAGAAAACCTAACACCATTAACTGTTAATATTTCTTTAATTATCTGTTCATCAATTACGGTTTTATTTTTTTTAATTTCTTTAACCTGTTTAACTAAATCTTCAACTACTTTATATTTTTCTTCGTCTTTACAAAATGGAGCCATAGTAGGTGTTTGATAAGTAATTGGTAAATCATTTATAATTTCACTCATCATTTTATTTTGATTATTTAATAAGTGACAAACATGAATAGCTGAATTAATTCCATCATCATAACCATACCCTAATGGTTGATTAAAAAAGAAATGTCCACTTTTTTCAAAACCAGCCAAAGCTTTTTCAGAGTTAACTTTTCTTTTAATATGAGAATGTCCTGTCTTCCAATAAATAGTTTTACAATTATTTTCTAAAAGAACTTTATCTTTTGAATACAAGCCAGTTGATTTAACATCTACTACAAATTTAGAATTTTTATGTATATGTGATAAGTTTCTTGCTATCAATAATCCAATTTTATCAGAAAAAATTTCATTTCCCTTATTGTCAATAACACCCACTCTATCTCCATCACCATCAAAACCAAAACCTATATCTGCACTATTATCTTTTACTGCTTTGCTTATTGCATGGAGCATCTTTAAATCTTCAGGGTTTGGATTGTACTTTGGAAACGTATAATCAAGGTTACAATCTAACTCTACTACCTCACAACCAATACCTCTTAAAATTTCAGGTGCAAATATACCAGCTGTACCGTTTCCACATGCAACAACTGCTTTAATTTTTTTTTTAATTTTATTTTTATTAATTAAATTATCTTTATAAGTTTTTTGAAAATCTTTTATTTTTTTTTCATTTCCTTTTCCTTTAACAAATTTTTTATTTAACGTGATATCTTTTAGTTCTTTCATTTCTTCTGGTGCATGGGTTAAACCTTTCTTGATACCCATTTTAACTCCAGTCCAACCATTTTCATTATGACTTGCTGTAACCATTGCAACTGCATCGGCTTCTAAATCAAATTGTGCAAAGTAAACAGTAGGAGATAATGATAAACCAATATCTTCAACAAAACATCCGGTTGAAATTAATCCCTTTTTTAAAGCAGCTTTAATTGTCTCACTGTAAGATCTGTAATCATGACCAACAATTATTCTGGGATTATCTTTATTTGTATGTTTTATAATTTGTGTTCCCAAACCTTTACCCAGATTCTCTATTCCTGCCAAATTTATATCTTTTTCATACAACCATCTGGCGTCATATTCTCTAAAACCATAAGGATCTATTTTTATTTCTTCAGACATTTCTATTGTTTCTTATCTTTCTTTAGATTTTTTTGTTGATGTTTTTTTAAAATGTTCTATAAATGTTCTGTTGATTTAAAATTTATATAGTATATCAACAATAATAACACACAACATATAGTTGTTTTGTGTTATAGTAAGCAAATTAAATAAACATTATGAATAAAATTCTATCACAAGCCCTTAAGAAAGCTGTCTCCAACTATAGCCCAGATAACACAGAAATTACTAAAGAGAAAAGACCAGATTTATTTTCATTAAGCAATGATACGGAACTTTTTCAAAATGAAAAGGGAATAATAATTAAGATTGATAGATCAAGAGATGCAAATTTAACAGATTTTGGAAAAGCAACTTTAAAAGACAGATATTTAGGTCACAATGAATCTTTTCAAGATTTATTTGCTCGTGTTGCAAGCACTTATGCAGACGACAATTTACACGCCCAAAGACTTTATAATTATATTAGCAACCTTTGGTTTATGCCAGCAACTCCAGTTCTATCAAATGGTGGAACCAAAAGAGGATTACCTATTTCATGTTTTTTAAATGAAGCCTCTGATAGCTTAGGGGGAATACTCGATCTATGGAGTGAAAATGTTTGGTTAGCTGCAAAGGGTGGCGGAATAGGAAGCTACTGGGGTAACCTTAGATCTATTGGTGAAAAAATTGGCAAAGTTGGAAAAACTTCTGGAATAATTCCATTTATAAAAGTTATGGATTCTTTAACGATGGCAATCAGCCAAGGATCATTAAGAAGAGGATCTGCTGCTTGTTATCTTCCAATAGACCATCCAGAGATTGAAGAATTTATTGAAATGAGAAGACCCACAGGTGGAGATCCAAATAGAAAATCATTAAATCTTCATCATGGAATTCTCATAACAGATGCTTTTATGAGAGCAGTTGAAACAGATGAACGGTGGGCTTTAAAAAGTCCAGCTGATGGAACAGTACAACAAACTATTTCCGCAAGAAATTTATGGATAAGATTGTTAACTGCAAGAATTGAAACAGGAGAGCCTTATATAATTTTTATTGACACAGTTAATAGACAAATTCCACAACATCATAAACTTGCAAACTTAACTGTTAAGACTTCTAATTTGTGTAGTGAAATAACTTTACCAACAGGCATAGACAAAAATGGAAGAGATCGAACAGCAGTTTGTTGCCTGTCTTCTTTAAACTTAGAAAAATATGATGAGTGGAAAGATGATAAACTTATAATCAGTGATGTTATGAAGTTTTTAGATAATGTATTATCTGATTTTATCAAAAGAGCCCCTGATCAATTTGCTGATGCAAAATACTCTGCTGAAAAAGAAAGAAGTGTTGGATTAGGTGTGATGGGTTTTCATTCTTACTTACAAAAACATAGTATTCCACTAGAATCGGTCATGAGTAAAGTTTGGAATAAAAAAATATTTAAACATATTCAAGAACAAGTTGATCAATCATCTAAAGATTTAGCAGATGAAAGAGGTGCTTGTCCTGATGCTTTTGATTATGGTTTTAATGAAAGATTTTCTAATAAAACCGCTATAGCTCCGACAGCTTCTATTTCTATTATTTGTGGTGGAGCTTCACCCGGAGTAGAACCAGTTGCAGCTAATAGCTACACTCACAAAACTCTTTCAGGTTCTTACAATGTTAGAAATAGATATTTAGTAAAACTATTAGAAAAATATGGTAAAAATACTGAGGAAGTATGGTCTGGTATCACAACTAATCAGGGATCAGTATCTCACCTAGGTTTTTTAACTAATATAGAAAAAGATGTATTTAAGACTGCTTTTGAGTTAGATCAAAAATGGATTATTGAATTAAGTGGAGATAGAACACCCTATATATCTCAAGCACAATCTGTGAATTTATTTTTGCCAGCAGATGTTCATAAAAGAGAGCTTCATAAAATTCATTTTGAGGCATGGAAAAAAGGATTAAAGAGCCTTTATTATTGCAGATCTAAATCAATTCAACGTGCTGAAAACGTTAATGATTCAAAAGCAACAGACGTTACTGCTAATGTTTATAAATCAAAACAACAAACAAACGAACAACCAGAATACGAGGATTGCCTATCATGTCAGTAGAAAAAATGAAGTCTGAAATTATTCAGCCAAAAAAAAATAAAACTGTTCAACCACAAAAAATGGGATTATTAGTTGAAAATCCAGTTTACAAACCATTTAGATACCCATGGTGTTATGATGCATGGTTAACTCAACAAAGAATTCACTGGCTACCAGAAGAAGTACCTTTAGGTGACGATGTTAGAGATTGGCAAAAAAATTTAACACAATCGGAGAAAAATTTGTTAACTCAAATTTTTAGATTTTTTACTCAAGCTGATGTTGAAGTTCAAAATTGTTATTTAAGACATTATACGACTGTATTTAAACCAACAGAAGTATTGATGATGATGACTGCTTTTGCTTCAATGGAAACAGTTCATATAGCGGCATACTCACATCTACTTGATACTATCGGAATGCCAGAGTCAGAATATTCAGCTTTCATGAAATATAAAGAGATGAAAGACAAATATGACTATATGCAAAATTTTGATATGAAATCAAAAAAAAATATAGCACT
>JAPYTV010000024.1 GCA_029941985.1 Candidatus Pelagibacter sp.
AAACAAGAAATTTACTTCAAGTACAATATTCAAAAGATTTAAAAAAAGATCAAAAATTAATTCATACTTTAATGGGTAATGATGTGGCATTAAGAAAGGATTTTATTGTTTCTAATGCAATTAATGTTCAGAATTTAGACATTTAATAATGAAGTTTTTTGAAACTTCAAAATATTTTTCTTTAAAAAAATCAACCTATATAAATTTAAGATGGATTACTATTATTGGTCAATTAATTACTATAAATTCAGTTTATTTTATATTTAATTTCAAATTTAATTTTGTATTAGGTAATTTAATAATTTTTTTTGGAATATTAAGTAATTTATATTTAATTTATATTTACGAAAAAACACAGCTACCTGACAGATCTGCATTCATTTTTTTGTTAATTGATATATTGCAGGTAAGTTTTTTAATTTATTTAACAGGTGGAATTATCAATCCTTTTGTAATTTTTTTGATATTACCAAGCGCATTTTCATCATCTAATTTAGGTTTTAGAACAAACATATTGCTTGTTGCAATTACGTCAATCGCAATTATTATTCTTACATTTTATCATCTCGACTTGCCATCTCCACTAAATGAACATTTTCATATTAGTTCATATTATTATTATTCGATACCAATAGCCTTAATTATAGCTTTAATTTTTTTAAATTATTTTGCTATAACTTTTGGCATAGAGTCTAGATTGAGAAAAGAAGCCTTAAATAAAATGGAAGAGGTTATGGCAAAAGAGCATGAATTGTTATCATTAGGAGGACAGGCTGCTGCTGCCGCACATTCTTTAGGAACACCTTTTTCTACAATAAAAATTATTTCTAGAGATCTCTTGGAACAATTTAAAGATAATGATGAAGTAAATAAAGATATTGAGCTATTAGTAAGCCAAATAGAAAAATGTAGTGAAATATTAAAAAAATTAACTTTAAATCCCACTATTGAAGACGATTTTATTGATAAAAACTTAACAATTTTTGACTATATAAATGAGATTGTAAAATCATTCGAAAAAATTAGTAATAAAAAATTTATTGTAAATTGCGATCAAAATTCAAATTCATTAAATATCACTAAGTCCATAGAAATAGTTTATGGATTAAGAAACTTTATTGGAAATGCTAATAAATTTTCAAGCAGTAAGATATTTATTAATTTAAAGAGTGATAGTGATTTTACTGAAATAATTATTGAAGATGATGGAAATGGATATCCTAAAGATGTACTAAATATAATTGGTGAACCTTATATTAAATCAATTAAATCTTCAGAAAAATCTAAATCAGGATTAGGACTGGGAATATTTATAGGCAAAACTTTATTAGAAAAAAACTATGCAAATATATTATGTCGAAATTCAAAAACTAGAAGTGGAGCAGAGGTAAGTATTAAATGGAAAAATAAAGATCTATTAAGTCTTTAGTGCAATTTATTTTTAGTTTGAAATAGTCCACTGAGTTGAGAAATCATTACATCCCCGAGCTCATGAATATCAGTTATTTTAATAGCTTTATTGTAATATCTTGAAACATCGTGACCTATTCCGATAGCTAAAATTTCTACATCACTTTTACTTTCTATAAATTTAACCATTTTTTTTAAATGTTTTTCTAAAAAATCACCTGAATTTACAGATAGTGTAGAATCGTCAACTGGAGCACCATCTGATATAACCATTAGAATTTTTCTTTCTTCTTTTCTTTTTTTAATTCTATTAAATGCCCAAGATATTGCTTCTCCATCAATATTTTCTTTTAATAAACCTTCTTTGAGCATTAAGCCAAGGTTGTTTTTGGATTGTCTCCAGTGTGTATCTGCTCCTTTATATATAATGTGTCTTAAATCATTAAGTCTTCCTGGATTTTTTGGTTTATCATTTTTATTCCATGCTTCTCTACTTTTGCCTCCCTTCCAATTTTTTGTAGTAAAGCCTAAAATTTCAACTTTTACAGAGCATCTTTCAAGTGTTCTTGATAATATGTCTGCACAAATTGCCGCTATAGTAATAGGTCTTCCACGCATAGATCCAGAATTATCAATCAATAATGTTACAATTGTATCTTTAAAATCTAAATCTTTTTCTTTCTTAAAAGATAAAGAGTTATATGGATCCATAATAATTCTAGTCAACTTAGAGCTGTCTAGTAAGCCCTCTTCTAGATCAAATTCCCATGCTCTATTTTGTTTTGCTAAAAGTTGTCTTTGTAATTTGTTGGCAAGTTTTGTTATTAGGTCCTGAAAATCAACTAATTGTTGATCTAAGTTTTTTCTTAATTTTAGAGCTTCTTGGGCAGTTTCTAAATTTTCTGCTTTTGCAACTTCATCAAATTGAGTTGTAAAAATTTTATATTCTTGCTCAACACTGTTCGGGTTTGTTCTTTGTAAAACATTTTCTGAGCTTTCTTTAGAAGAATCTGTATCAACCAGCTGTTCATCCATCTGATATTCATCAATATCATTTCCTGCGTCTAAATCTGTTTGGCTTTCATCTTGTTTCTTTCCTTCTTGCTCTTCATCAGATTGATTATCATCATCAGATTTATTTTTTTCTTCAGTTTCTTTATTTTCATTTTCATCATTTTCTGAATTAAAAATATCCATTTCTTCAAGGATTTCAGAAAATTTTAAACTATAGTTGTTTTGATCCTCTAAGTTTTTACTTAAAAAATCGATATGTTTGTTTATCGATGAGTTAAAATCTTTTTCCCAAAAATCTAACATTTTTGTCGTTAAAGAATTAAGCTTAATATTAAAAAATTTTTTTAACATGTATAGCTCAAATGCTTCTGTGACTGGAACATCTTCTTTTGTTTTTAATTGATCTTTACGTTTTAGATATATTTTTTGATAATAATTTTCACTTAAGTTTTTTTTTATACCCTTAAGCATTTTGCCACCCAAAAGTTCATATCTAATTTTTTCAGCTATACTATAAAGTGATTTACAAGAAGTTTTGTTAGGTAGATTTTTATTGAATATTTCATTGTTTGAAAATCTTTTTTTTAATGCAGCTGTATCTGCTTCAGCTCTTAATTTAAGAAAATCATTTTTACTGGATAAATTATCTATTTCAAAAAAATTTGTATTTTTAGAACTTAAATTTTTATCAAAGTTCTTTATATTAGGTCTATAATCATCTGATATTACCTTTGATGTTGAAATTAATGCCTGTCTAAATTTTTCTTTAATATTATTTTCTTTATCACTCATCTAAATTTGAATATTTATCATCGACTCTGGTAATTCATCCCCAAAACATCTTTGATAATATTCAGCTATGATATTTTTTTCGATATCATCACACTTATTCAAAAATGTAACCCTGAAAGCATATCCTGTATCCTTAAAAATTTCTGCATTTTCTGCCCAATGCATCACAGTTCGTGGACTCATAACTGTAGATATGTCTCCCGCTATAAATCCTTTTCTTGTTAATGATGCTACTTTAATCATGTTTGCAACTTTTTCTTTACCTTTAACATTGTTTAAATTTTTATTTTTTGCTAAAATAATTTCCATTTCCTTATCTAGACTTAAATAGTTTAAAGAAGTTACTATATTCCATCTATCCATTTGACCTTGGTTAATTTGTTGAGTGCCGTGATATAGTCCTGTTGTATCTCCTAAACCGATTGTGTTAGTTGTTGCAAATAATCTAAAAAATTTATTTTGTTTTATTACTTTATTTTTATCTAGAAGAGTAAAGTTACCTTCAGCTTCCAACACTCTTTGAATGACAAACATTACATCTGGTCTTCCAGCATCATATTCATCAAATACTAGGGCTACCGGATTTTGAATCGACCATGGTAGTATTCCTTCTTTGAATTCTGTTATTTGTTTTCCATCTTTTAAAATAATTGCATCTTTTCCTATAAGGTCAATTCTGCTTACGTGACTATCTAAGTTTACCCTAATACATGGCCAATTTAATCTTGCGGCTATTTGTTCTATATGTGTAGATTTACCAGTTCCATGATAGCCCTGTACTAAAACTCTCTTGTTAAATGCAAAGCCAGATATAATTGCAAGAGTTGTGTCTCTATCAAATTTATAATTTTTATCTATCTCTGGCACATACTCACTTCTTTTTGAAAATGCATCAACTTTCATCTCAGATTCAATTCCAAAAGTTTGATTTATAGATATTTTAATGTCTGGTTGTATATTTAAATTAAGTGTCAATTTTTTCCTTATATGTATTTTTTAGCTGAGTATAAGCTAAAGTAATTAGTTTAAGTTTTTCTTCATATTGCTTATTTCCCAAATTCATATCAGGGTGAAATTTTTTGACAAGGGTTTTGAATTTATCTTGTATTTTCCCCCATTTTAATCCTACTGAAACACCTAAAATACTAAAAGCTTTAATATCGTTATGATCAAATTTAAATTGATTCATGTGATTGTATTCGCTTTTTAATTTAGCCTTATTAAACTCATCTTTTAAAGTGTTATTCCAAAGCACTTTAAAAAAATTATCAGAAGAACTAAAACTTTGAGTTGGTTTGTGCCATGTCATATCTGATTTTAAGAAATTAAAAACTTGTTCATCATTCATGCCAGAAAAATAATTCCAATTTTTATTAAATTCCTTAACATGAGCTAGACAGAGTAATCTATAGTTTTTACTATTATCTTTTTCAACTGGTGCTTTAAATTCACCCATTTCAAAACAATTATTCCAGTCACAAATATTTTTCATGTTATATATTATTAAAGCAATATTTATGAATATAAATCAATTAATTTCAATAGTTAAAAACAAACTAAAGAAAAATATTATAATTGAAGATATTCAGATAGAAGATAAAAGTTTTTTACATAAAAATCATAAAGGTCATCAAGAAGGAAAATTTCACTTAAAACTATTAATCAAATCAAATGAACTTACTAAATTTAATAAGATAGAAGCAACAAAAAAAATTTATAGTATTTTGGACAAAGAGATAAAAGAGTACATTCACTCAATTCAGGTTTTATTTAATTAATTCTTTTTTTAAAAATAAACTAATTTTTTTTTCTTTAAATTGAGAATTATACAGTGGATGTCCAATTTTATTTAATAATACTAAATTTATTTTTTTTTTAGAATTATTTTTTTTATCTTTTTGCATAAAATACATAATTTTATTTAAATCATTATTTGTAAAAAAATTGTTGATATTGTTTGGAAGATTTAATTTATTTAAATGATTTTCAATTAATCCAAACTCGCTAATTTTTAAAAGCTTGTTCAAAACACTAAACTTTGAGGCTGTTTTAATACCTAAGATAACGGCTTCACCATGATTTAATTTTTTTGAATAACCAAGGGCTGCCTCATATGCATGTGCAAATGAGTGACCAAAGTTTAAAGTTTTTCTTAAGCTTGTTTCTTTTTCATCTGATTCAACAACTTTTTTTTTAATAGAGCAGCTTCTATAAATTGATTTTTCAATATATGGACTTTTTAAGTTTAAAATTTTTGAACCATTTCTGTCTAAAAATGTAAAAAATTTTTTATCAGCTATTAAAGCATGTTTTAAAATTTCTCCATAGCCACAAATAAGCTCTCTATTAGGAAGTGTTTTTAAAAAATTGATATCAGAAATAACTAAACTTGGTTGGTAAAAAGAACCAATTAGATTTTTACCATATTTAGTATTTATTCCAGTTTTTCCTCCTATAGATGAGTCTACTTGTGAGAGTAGTGTGGTTGGTATGTTAACGAACTTTATACCTCTCTTAAAAACACTAGCAGCAAAACCAGAGACATCACCTGTGATTCCTCCCCCAATAGCTATTAAACAATCATTTCTATTAAAATTTTTTTTTAAAAGAATAGATATAATTTTATCAATACTTTTGTGGTTTTTATTTATTTCACTAGCGTTAAAATAATGAGTTGTCGTTTGTTTTTTTGGTAATAATTTTAAAGCTTTTTTAATTAAGTTTTTTGGAACCTTATTATCAGCAACCACCAAACATTGATTAAAGTTTATTGAATTGCTCTTTAAAAGTTTTGATAGTTTATTAATTATACCATTCCCAATAAAAATTGGATATTTTTGATTACATGTTTTTACTTCTAATCTAATTGAGTTCATAAATATTTATAACTTTTTTAACTATTTCATTTTTTGTTAGTTTATTACAGTTTATTTTAAATTTTGCTTCTGAGTATATTTGTGAACGTTTTTTCATCAAGCTTATGATTTCTTTATTGGTAGAATTAAAAGCTATAGGTCTTTTTTTACTATTTGTAATTTTTTTTAATAAAATTTTAGAATCCCAACTAAGCCAAAAAGAAAAATGATTAGTTAAAACTTCATTTCTAATTTTTTGATTAATAAATCCACCACCCCCAAGTGAAATGACAGCATTAGTTGTTTTTAAAAATTTTAGAGTAGTTTTTTCTTCTAAATTTCTAAAATAATTCTCTCCTTTTTTTTGGAATATATTGGAAATTTTCATTCCAGTCTCATTTTCAATTATATTATCTATATCAATAAATTTAACATTTAGTTTTTTTGAAACTAAAAATCCAACAGAAGATTTTCCAGACCCCATCATGCCTAAAAAAACAAGGTTTTTTTTTAAATTCATAAGCTTTCTTTATTGAAAAAACACAAATATGTCTTAATTTGAAATTATTAGAGAATATATGCTATTTACAAGAAATACAAGTACCACGGCATCTAAAAACTTTTTAATGTTTTTAATTAAAATAGCAATATTTTTTGCAGCAATATTTATTGTCGTTTTGTTACTGAATAAAGTTGACCTTCCATCACCCATTAAAAAAATAGAAAAAAATATTCCGAATGAGAATCTTAAAATTGTTAAATAAAAAATATTTATCAATTATTCTAATTTTTTTATTGTACGGATTTAGCGTAAATTCAGAAAATCCCGTGGATATCTGGAGTCTAGAAGAAAAAAAATCATTAGAAGAAAATACAATAGTTGAAAATTTAGAAGAGAAAAGTATTTCTCAAAATTCAATTTATGAAATGCAGTCACAAAAAATAGATCAATTAAGTGTAGATGAAGATCAAACTTTAATATCAAAAGAAATTGAAATAATAGGCCTTTATGATCCGGCAAAAAATGGACTCAATATAAATATGTGGATCAATTCTGATGGTGACCAAATTTTAAATCTTTTTAAAAATATTAACAAAACACAACTTTCTAATGATGCATCAGAAATTTTAGATATTTTACTTTTAACTAATTCTTATTATCCTAGTAAAAATATATCTAAGCAACAATTTCTTGAAATAAAATCTAAATGGTTAATAAAAAATTCTAATCTTAAATTAATTGAAGATTATTTATTAAATAATCAAATTATAAATGAAAATATAAAATTAACAAAATATTTGGTAGATGAATATTTATCTAGATCAGAAATAGAAAAAGTGTGTGAAATTTTTTCTAAGATTAAGGCTTCTATTGAAGATGATTATTTATCAAAATTTAAAATATATTGTTTAATTAATAGAGGTAAGCCTGAAGAGGCTCAATTGCTTTTAGACATAAAAAAAGAATTAGGGTTTAAAGATAAATTTTATGAAAAAAAGATTAGTTATTTGATGGGATATGTTGATGAGCCTGATAAAAATATATCTGAAAAATCAATTTTAGATTTTCATCTTTCCCATCGCACAAATCCAGAATTTGATTTTGAACCACAAAGTTCAACATCCAAGTTAATTTGGAAATATTTATCAACATCTAATTTATTATATAATATTGAAAGTATTGAACTTACGGAGTTGGATAAAGTTGCTATAATTGAAAAGGCTACACATGACAAAAATTATAGTGAGAAAGAATTATATGATCTTTATAAAAGGTTTCAGTTTAATATTAATCAACTCTTAAATATCAAAGAATCATCCAAGTTATTAACAAATATTCAAGCAAGAGCCTTAATATATCAAGGTATTTTAATTACATCTGAGGTAGGAAAAAAATTAGAATTAATAAATGCTTTAAAGAATTCTTTTAAAAATGAAGAAATTGAAAATGCATTTGACCAGGAAATGAGAAATCTTTTAAAAGAAATTAAAATTGAGGACGTGCCATCAAATTATAGAAAGTTCTATGATAGATATGCTTATGAGAGGAAAATTGTTTTAACAAATATTAAGATAAATAATAAGATTCTTCATCAATCTAAATTATTAAATTATTTTAGAGAGGATTTCAAAATAAAAAATATAAAAAAAGATTTAGAGGATCTTCTAAAAAAAATAAAAAAAGATAAGAAATATTATTTTTCAACAAAGGATATCATTTTAGTTGAAGCTCTTAAATCTGATGGTGTAAAAGTTTCAGAAAAATACAAAGGTCTTTATAAGATAAATGATTCTGAAATGCCTTCTGATATACAAGCTTTAATTAATAATGGTGACATGGGTGTAGCAATGCTAAGAATAGTGCAGGTTATTGGACAAGATGAGCTTAAAGATATTGATCCTGAAACAATGTATTTTATTATTAGTACATTAAATCAACTAGATATTGATCCCATTAGAAACAGAATTTTGCTTAAAGTTCTTCCTTTAAAAGTTTAAAAATTATAATAAAATAATTAACAATTATGTCAGTTAAAACAATTTTAACAGAGCCCAATAAGCTGTTAAGACAAATATCAATTGTCGTTACAGAGGTTGGAAGTGTAGAGCAAAAATTAATGAATGATATGCTTGATACCATGTATGACGCAAATGGTATTGGTCTTGCGGCAATACAAATTGGAGTTCCAAAAAGAATTATTGTGATGGACATTAGTAAAGATGAGAATAAAAAAGAACCAATGTATTTTGTTAATCCCGTTATTAAAAAAAAGAATCTAGAGAAATCAACTTATGAAGAAGGATGTTTATCAGTTCCAAATCAATTTGCAGAAATAGATAGACCAAGTAAATGTGAAATTGAATATTTAGATTACGATGGAAAAAAACAATTATTAAAAGCTGAAGGTTTATTGGCGACTTGTATCCAACATGAAATAGATCACTTAGAAGGTATTTTATTTATTGATTATTTGTCCAAATTGAAAAAATCAATGATTATAAAAAAACTTTCTAAGATTAAGCCAAATAGAATAATTGTTTAGGGTATGTTAAAAAAAATTGTTTTTATGGGAACTCCTTTTTTTGCAGTGCCAATTTTAAAATCACTATATCAAAATGGCTACTCAATATCTGTTGTTTATACACAACCACCACAAAAATCTCAAAGAGGTCAAAAAATAAACAAATCTCCTATTCAAGGAATTTCCGAAACTTTAAATATAGAGTTTAGAGCGCCTACAAATTTAAAAGGAAATAAAGAAGAATATGAATATTTAAAAAAATTAGATGTCGATATAGCAATCGTTGTAGCTTACGGTCAAATTATACCTAAAGAGTTTTTAAGTTTAACTAAAAAAGGGTTTATTAATATTCACGCATCTCTTTTACCAAAGTGGCGAGGTGCAGCGCCAATTCAAAGATCAATTATGAATTTAGAGAAAGAAACAGGTGTTAGTATTATGAGGATAGAGAAAAAATTAGATACAGGACCCGTATGTAATTCTTATAAAATAATAATTACCGATAGAGATAATACTGAAACTATATCGGAAAAGTTATCATCACTAGCGGCAGAAAAAATATTAGATAATATTGATGATATTTTAGGAGATCACATAGAATTTAAAGAACAAAATCATAAGGAGGCAACATATGCATCAAAAATTGAAAAATCTGAGGGACAAATAAATTGGAATAACACAGCCGAAAATATTATTGGTAAAATAAATGGATTATATCCGAGTCCAGGTGCTTGGTTTATGTATAAAGGTGAAAGGTATAAAATTTTAAAAGCTGAGATAGCGTCTGGTTTAGGAAAAATAGGAGAGGTAGTAGGTGATTATCTAGAAATTAGTTGTAATAATAAAAAAACAATCAAAATTATAGAAATTCAAAGACAAGGAAAAAGACCTCAAAACATTAATGAATTTATGCTTGGATCACAAATTAAAAAAGGTTCAAATTTGAATAATGCATAGATATCAAATCTTAATTGAATACATAGGCACCAATTTTATAGGTTGGCAAATTCAATCAAAAGGTAAATCTATTCAAAAATTAGCACAAACTAAACTAGCTAAACTTTTAAATGAAAAAATAAACTTAGTAGGGTCAGGGCGAACAGATTCAGGTGTTCATGCCATTGAACAATCGGCACATTTTGATTGTAAAAAAGAAATTCAAAATTTAGATAAGTTTCTAAAATCAATAAATTATTTTTTAAATGATAAAGAAATTTCAATAATTAATATTAAAAAAAGAAATTTAAATTTTCATGCTAGGTTTTCTGCAAAACAGAGAATTTATAAATATATAATATTCAATCGACTTAGTAGACCTTCCATTGATAAAGAAAGAGGTTGGCATATAATAAAGAAATTAGATATCCATTTAATGAAAAAAGGTGCTAAAAAATTATTAGGTACTAAAGATTTTTCAACCTTTAGAGCTTCGAGCTGTAACGCTAAAACTTCAATTAGAACGATGGAATCAATTAAGATAAAGTCATTTAAAGGTAGAATTGAAATACAATTTAAATCACAATCATTTTTACAACAACAGGTTAGATCAATGGTAGGCTGTTTAAAATATTTGGCTGAAAAAAAATGGGATTTAAAAAAGTTTGAATTAATTTTTAAATCTAAAAAAAGAACTTTATGTGCTCCGCCTGCCCCAGCACAAGGATTATTTTTGGAAAAAGTTATCTATTAACTCTGTTATTTTTTTTTGTAGTTATTTTAAATTTTTTATTAATTCGCCATCTTGATTCTGCACGCACAATATAACCACAGCAGTTTTTAGCAGCACATTTGCATGGAAATTGTTTATAATCTTCATCATATCCAAAACCATAATCACATGTTAGCTCTTCTCCTTTTTTGATATCTTTTATAGCAACTACCCAAAGTTTTAAACCTGTTCCATTATAATCACAGTTATTTGAACATGAGTGATTAATTAATCTAGCAGTATTCCATAAAACATCTCCATCAAGATCATATCTATTATTTAAATTAAATAAATAAATTGGTTTAGCATTGTCAAACTTTTCGGATTCTTCAGTTTGTTTTTTGGTTATAATTTTGCCCACGTAATCAATAATTCGAGCACCTTCTTTAATATCCTTAGTGGCATATAGTCCACGTCCTTTTCTATCAATGTTAGATTTTCTAATTCGGTAAAGTTTCATATGAGGTTTCTTTAAGCAGTTTTTGAAAGTTTTCAATAAAATTCTAAAAGAGCGTTGACATGCATCTC
>JAPYTV010000025.1:0-6347 GCA_029941985.1 Candidatus Pelagibacter sp.
GCTGTATTTGCAGAGAAAGCAACAAGCGATCCTGCTAAAGCAGTTAGACCTACTTTTTTTAAATTGATCATATTTTTATCCTTTTGTTATTTGTTATTTTCTTAATCAATAAGTGTTATTTATCAAAATAATTTACTATTAGTTTAAATTAACTAGTTTTTTTGTTAAATAAATACAAAATGTGATATAAATATCACAATTTAATACTCTAACATAGAAACTACCGTGTTTATTGAGTTTTTTTTGTAATTCTTAAGTATATTATCTTTATGAACTATGTTAATTCAACCAAATAAGATCATTAATTTCATGATAATCAACAAATTTAGATCATTTAATCATTTATTATCATTACTGTTAGTTTCACTTTTTTTACTAAACTCATGCGGAGCTTTAGCCTACAAAAGAGCTGACGTTAAAGATTCTCCTATTAACGATGCTGATAAACGAAAAAAAAATATGGAAGAAGGTCGTAAAATTACATTTAATAATGCTTTAAATCGTAATTCAGGTAACTTTTCCTTTGCAACATCTAATGAGTTATGGAGAGCTACTATTGATGTGCTAGATTTTACTCCTTTAATGACTGCTAATTATGGTGGAGGAATTATAATTTCTGATTGGTATTCTGATAACTCAAACATCAATGAAACTATTAAAATATCTGTCCAATTTTTATCTAATGAAATTAGAGCGGATGGTCTGATAGTTAAAATTTATAATAAAAAATGTAATAATGTTCAAAACTGCACGATCACAAAAATTAATTCAGAATTAAATTCTGAAATTAAATTAGCTATACTCAAAAAAGCTGCATTATTAAAAAAAAATGATAAAAAAAAAAAGAAGAAGAAAGTAGCTAAGTGGTAATCTCCGTTTCAAATAAAAATTATTAAAAACCATTTTTGCTAACTAATAAAAGTAATGCGTTATAATTTTAAAACTATTGAAAGCAAATGGCAGCACTACTGGGATACTAATCAAACATTTAAATCAAATATAGATAAAACTAAAAAAAAATTTTATTGTTTAGAAATGTTTCCGTATCCATCTGGAAATATTCATATGGGCCATGTAAGAAACTACACTATCGGTGATGTGCTAGCTAGGTATAAGTCCCTACAAGGTTATAATGTTTTACATCCAATGGGATGGGATTCATTTGGAATGCCAGCAGAAAATGCAGCCCGCCAAAATAATTTAGATCCAAAGAAATGGACTGAAGAAAATGTTTCTACAATGAAAAATCAACTTAAACAATTAGGTCTTTCAATTGATTGGGATAGAGAAATTTCTACATGCTCAGCTGATTACTATAAACACCAACAGAAATTTTTCCTTGAACTTTATGATAAGGGTCTAGTTTATCGAAAAGAAAATTATGTCAACTGGGATCCGGTTGATCAAACAGTATTAGCAAATGAACAAGTAATAGACGGTAAAGGATGGAGATCTGGCGTTTTGGTTGAAAGAAAAAAACTTAACCAATGGTTTTTTGATATATCAAAATTCTCAGAAGATCTTCTTGAGGGCCTAGATAGTCTTGATGAGTGGCCTAACAAAGTTAAGATTATGCAAAAAAACTGGATAGGAAAATCTTTTGGATGTGAAATAGATTTTAAAATTAATGGTAATCCCAAGGTTAAGAGCATTAAATGTTTTACTACAAGACCAGACACTTTATTTGGATTTTCTTTTTTAGCAGTATCTGTGGACCATCCAATATCTAAATTTTATGAAAATAATGAAGAATTTATAACTTTTAAAAAAAGTTGTTCAAAAGCTGGAACAACTGAAGAATCAATTGCTCAAGCTGAAAAAATTGGATTTAAAACAAACTTTACTGCAACTAATCCTTTTGATGAAACACTGGAAGTTCCCGTTTATTTTGCAAATTTTGTATTAATGGATTATGGATTTGGCGCTGTATTTGGTTGTCCCGCACATGACCAAAGAGATTTGGACTTTGCTTTAAAATATAAAATTAAATTTAATACTGTGGTTAAACCACTGGATGGTAAAGATAATTTTAAAGTTATAGCTGAAGCATACACCGGTGCCGGGATAGTTTTTAATTCTAAATTTTTAGATGGTTTAAAAGTTCCAGATCAATCAATTCTAGAAACTATTAAAATATTGGAAGAAAAAAAATTAGGTAAAAAAAAAATAAATTTTAGATTAAAAGATTGGGGTGTATCTAGACAAAGATATTGGGGGTGTCCTATCCCAATTGCTTATAATAAAGATAATGAAATTATTAAGATACCCTTAGAAAATTTACCTATAAAACTTCCTGAAAAAGTTAACTTAAACTCAACAGGTAATCCTTTAGACCACCAACAAGAATGGAAAAAAATCAAAATTAACGGTGAGGAATGCACAATGGAAACTGATACTCTTGACACTTTTGTGGATTCTTCATGGTATTTTTTAAGATTTTGTTCTTCTAAGAATGAAAAGAATGGTTTTGATATCACAGAAGCTAATTATTGGATGCCAGTAGATCAATATATAGGTGGAGTTGAGCATGCAATATTACATCTATTATATTCAAGGTTTTTTGTAAAAGCTTTAAATTATAAAAATGAAAAATTAAATTTCAATGAGCCTTTCAAAGGTTTATTTACCCAAGGTATGGTTTGTCATGAAACTTATAAAGATCAAAATAATAAATGGCTTAGCCCAGATGAAGTGTTCTCAGAAGATGGTAAAAATTATTATAATAAAAAAAATCCATCAGAAAAAATTATTGTCAATACACCAGAGTCTATGTCTAAATCAAAAAAAAATACAATTGACCCGGAAAAAATGATTAAAAATTACGGTGCAGATGCAGTAAGATTATTTATATTATCAGATAGCCCTCCAGAAAAAGATGTACAATGGTCAGATCAAGGAATGGTTGCGTCTTATAAATTTATTCAGAAATTTTGGATGTTGCATGAAAAAATTAAATCTCAAACTCAAAAAGAAGAAGAAGCGACTGATAGTTTTAATGAATCTCTTGAAGAATTTACTAATCAAATAATAAATAAAATAAATATTAACTTAGATAAATTTAGTTATAATGTCATTATTGCTAATTTACACGAAGTTTATAATTTTTTTTATAAACTTACGGAAGATAAAAAAATTAATAATAATTTACTTAAAAATTACATAAAAATTTTAAAAATAATGATACCAATAGTTCCACATTTAGCCAACGAATGCTTAAGTGAAGTTTCTGATAATAAAGTGTTTTATTGGCCTGAGATAGAGCAAAAATATCTTAAAGTTAAAAAAAATAATATAGTTGTTCAAATAAACGGAAAAAAAAGAGGTTTAATTTCAACAGAAATCAACTTGGAAGAAAAAGATTTGATAGTAAAAATAAAAAAAAATAAGGAATTAGAAAAATTTTTTGAAAATAAAAATATTATTAAAAGTATCTTTATAAAAAATAAATTAATAAACTTAATTGTAAAATGATCATAAAAAAATTAACTTTTATTTTAATATTTTTTTTATTAGCCAATTGTGGATATGAAGCAATTTATTTAAAAAAAAACATTTCAAATATTTCAATAAATAAAATTATACTTGAAGGAAATAAACAAATTAATAGAAAAATTATTACACGAGCAAATTTAAGTAAAAATAATAATGAAACTCATGCTTATGATTTGACCTTGATTAGTAACAAAACAATAGAGAGTGCTGCTAAAGATAATTCTGGAAATACCTCAGTTTATAAAACTACAATAACTGTAAAATTTTATTTAAAAGATCCAAACAATCAAAACCAAATTTTTAAAGAAAAAGATTTTACTTCAAGCTTTTCATATAACAACATGAAAAATAAATTTGATTTATCACAATACCAAAAAAATATTGAAAACAATTTGATAAATAAAATTGCTGAAGAAATTATAATTTTTTTATCTTCATAGCCAATGATAATTAAGTCTTTTGAGTTAGAAAAAATAGATTTAAAAAATAAGCACTTTTTTTTATTATATGGTGAAAATCAGGGATACAAAAATGAAACTATAGAAAAAAAATTCAAGAATAATTATTCTAGCAATACATATAATTATGATGAAAGTAATGTTCTTAATAATAAAACAAATTTTTTTAATGATATTTTATCAAAATCGTTTTTTGAAAATGAGAAATTAATTATAATTAACAGAGTAAGTGATAAACTCATAGATATAATAGAAGAAATAATCGAAAAAAAAATTGTAGATTTAACTATAGTATTAAATGCAAATATTTTAGAAAAAAAATCTAAACTAAGATCATTTTTTGAAAAGAACAAAGAAACAATTTGTGTTCCATTTTATGCTGATAATAATCAAACTTTAATGGGAATAGCAAATATTTTTTTTAAAAAAAATAAAATTGTGCTTTCTCAACAGGCTATAAATTTAATGGTTGAAAGATGTAGAGGTGACAGACAAAATTTAAATAATGAACTTCAAAAAGTTGAAAATTTTATGAAGAATAAAAAAAAAATTGAAATAGATGATCTTTTAAAACTTACAAATTTAGCAGAAAATTATAATGTTTCAGAATTAATTGATAACTGTCTCGCTAAAAATAAAAAAAGAACAACGAATATTTTAAATGAGAATAATTATTCTCTTGAAGATTGTATTTTAATTATTAAAACATTTTTGATAAAATCTAAAAGACTGTTGAAGCTTTCACAACAAACTATTGAAAAAAACAACATAGATGATGCAATTTCATCATTTAGACCTCCTATTTTTTGGAAAGATAAAGAAATAATAAAAAAACAAGTAAGAAACTGGTCCTATAATAATATTGAGAATTTAATTTTCAAAATTAATGAAATTGAACTTTTAATTAAAAAAAATTCTAACAATTCAATTAATATTTTATATAATTTTATTATTGAACAAACAACAACTTCTAGTAATTAGATTTAATTATTTCAATAATTTTATTTAGTTGATCTAAGTCTTTATATTCAAATACTATTGATCCAGAGTTATTTTTCTTATTTTTAATTAAAACATTAAGTCCAATTTTATCAATAATCAGAGATTCAAGTGCTTGTAAATTTGAATCTTTTGGATTTTTAAATGACTGTTTTTTTACTTTAAAAATCTTTACAAAATTTTCTGTTTGTCTGACAGACAGTTTTTTTACAATAATCTTATTAGCAACAAAAAATGCATTGTCCAAACCAACTAAAATTTTAGCATGCCCCGGTGATATTTTTTTCATTTCAATTAATTTTAAAACTTCTTTTGGTAATGTTAATAACCTTAAGCAATTAGTTACATGACTTCTGCTTTTACCAATAAATTTTGCAACCTTTTCTTGATCATAGGAAAAATCATCAATTAAACGTTGATAACCTTGTGCTTCTTCAACAGCAGTTAAATCGTATCTTTGAACATTTTCTACTATTGCAAACTCTAAAGATTTTAGATCATCGGCTTCTGTAATAACTACTGGTACTTCATGAAGTCCTGCTTTTTGTGCTGCAAGCCACCTTCTCTCTCCTGCAATTATTTCATATTTAAATTTGTCAACATTAGACCTTCTAACAATGATTGGCTGTATAATACCACGTTCTTTAATAGAGTTTGTAAGTTCTTCTAAATTTTCTTCATCAAATAATTTTCTAGGTTGGTATTTATTTGGACGTAAATCACTTACAGATAATTTGTTAATATTTGTTTCTATTTTTGTTTCACCAATTAATGATGATAAGCCTCTACCCAACCCTTTTTTAATTCTATTTGAATCCATTACGCGGCGCTCCCAATTTGAGGTTCTTGATTTATAAACTCGTCTGTAAAATTAAAATATGATTTACTTCCTGGGCAGGACTTATCATAAATTAAGACTGGCATACCATGTGATGGTGCTTCAGATAATCTTACATTTCTTGGGATCACAGTTGTATAAACTTTATCTGAAAAATAATCTCTTGCCTCTTTTTCTACTTGCGCTGAAAGTTTATTTCTCTTGTCGTACATCGTCAAAAGAATTCCCCTTATGTTTAATTCTGGATTTAAACTTACTTTTATTCGTTCTATTGTTTTCATTAATTGAGTTAATCCTTCGAGAGCAAAAAATTCTGCCTGGAGTGGTACTACTAAAGAGTCAGAAGAGACTAGAGCCATGACTGTTAGGAGATTTAAAGATGGTGGACAATCTATCAGAATATAATCATAATTTGCTCTAGAATCATTTAAATATGCGGTTAATTTAACCTTCAATATAAAGGCTCTATTGCTGTCGCCAGCTGTCTCAACCTCTAATCCTGATAGATCTACATTTGAAGTTATAATATCTAAATTCTCAAAACCTGTTTTTTTAATAAT
>JAPYTV010000025.1:6447-9432 GCA_029941985.1 Candidatus Pelagibacter sp.
TCTCTCAGAAAAGAGCTCTTGT
The DNA here is from genome assembly GCA_029941985.1 of Candidatus Pelagibacter sp. GTDB lineage: Bacteria > Pseudomonadota > Alphaproteobacteria > Pelagibacterales > Pelagibacteraceae > Pelagibacter. Next base: position 6,470 of record JAPYTV010000025.1, read on the forward strand.
GATGACTTTTTTCATATAAGTTAATCTTCATCTTTTTTTTTAGATTTTTTATCATTATTGCCATTACTATGCCTGGCATACCTCCTCCTGTACCTAAATCGCAGGTTGTATTACAATTTAAATCAACAAAATCAATAGCTTGTGCTGAATCTACTATATGTCTCTCTCTAATTACCTCATTTTTCGCAGTTTCCTTGCTGATGATGTTAATTTTCTGGTTTTTTTCTAGGATCATTGATATGAATTTTTCAAAGTCTAAATATGTTTCACGTGAAACGTTTAGTTGATTTAGTAATGTATATTTTTTTAAAATTTCTTCCATTAAGCTATATGCTTAATAGACTTTCTTTTTATGTGTGACAACAAAATATATACAGCAGCAGGAGTTATTCCGTCTATTCTTAACGCTTGACCCATCGTTTTGGGTTTTATTTCTTTAAATTTAGCTTTTACCTCATTTGAGAGGCCAGATAAGTCATCATAGTTAACTTTATCGGGAATCATTAGATTTTCATCTCTTTTAAATGCTAAAATATCAGCTTTTTGTTTTTTTAAATAGCCTCTATAATGAGCATTAATTTCAATTTGTTCATCAATTTCTTTATTATAAAAAGGAATATCTGGCCATATTTTTCTAATCTTAGGCATATCTACGCCTTTTTGAGTTAAAATCTCATTAGATGATCTTAAAATTCCATCTTTAGCAATTTTAACATCAAATTCAGCTATTTTAGTGGGAGAAACATTTAAACTGTCCATTTTAATCGATATTTGATTAATTTTATATGATTTATCCTCGAAAAGATCTTTTCTATACTTGTCAATTAATCCTATCTTTATTCCCTTAGTTGTTAATCTTTGATCTGCATTATCTGCCCTTAAGCTAAGTCTATACTCTGCTCTTGATGTAAACATTCTATAGGGCTCAGCTACTCCTTTGGTAATAAGATCATCTATCATAACTCCAATATATGCATCAGACCTATCTAATATAAATGGTTCTGCGTTCTTAAACGACAAGGCAGCGTTAATTCCTGCAATAAGGCCTTGGGCTGCTGCTTCCTCATATCCTGTTGTACCATTTATTTGTCCAGCTAAGTAAAGATTTTGAATTTTCTTTGTTTCAAGCGTTAAAAACAATTCTCTAGGATCTATATAGTCATATTCGATTGCATATCCTGGTCTAATTATAATAACATTTTCTAAACCGTTGATATTGTTACATATTTCTTGTTGAATATCAGTTGGAAGTGATGTAGATATACCATTTGGGTAAATAGTATAGTCATTTAACCCTTCAGGCTCTAAAAATATCTGGTGACGCCTCTTGTCAGCAAATTTTACAATTTTATCTTCTATAGATGGACAATATCTCGGACCAACACCCTGAATACTTCCAGAGTACATAGCACTCTTAGATAAATTTTTTTCTATAATCTTATGAACCTTCTCATTAGTATAAGTCATTCGACAAGAGACTTGTTTGTTATAGTTTTTTTTAGTTAAGAAAGAAAAGAAGTAAGGATCATCATCTGCAAGTTGTTCTTCCAAATTTTTAAAATTAATTGATCTTGCATCAAGCCTTGGAGGTGTACCTGTCTTAAGTCTTCCAATTTTAAAATCATATTTTTCAAGTTGCTCACTTAAGCCTGTTGAGGGTTTCTCGTCATACCTTCCGGCTGGAGTTTTTTTTTCTCCTATATGTATCAATCCATTTAAAAAAGTTCCCGTTGTAAGTATTAGCTTACTACAGGAAACATTTTTTCCTGACTTTGTTTCAAAACCACTTATTGAAGTTTTATTAAAAATAAACTTAATAACAGGATCAGAAAAAACACTTAAATTACAGTAGTTTAGTAGTTTTTCTTGCATAAATTGCTTATATAATGATCTGTCTGATTGAGTACGTGGACCTCTAACGGCTGGACCTCTACTTCTATTTAATAGTCTAAATTGTATACCAGACTTGTCTGCAACATCTCCCATAACACCATCTAATGCATCTATTTCTCTTACAAGGTGGCCTTTCCCCAAACCACCAATAGCAGGATTGCATGACATCTCACCAATAGTTTCAATTTTATGAGTGAATAGGGCAGTGTTAACTCCAAGGCGAGCTGATGCTGCAGCTGCCTCACAACCAGCATGACCACCACCTATAACAACCACATCAAATGACAAATCATTTTTCATATCCTGAATTTATAACTGATTGTGATATTTACAAGTTGAGAGTAATTTTTGTAAAATAGTTGTTGTTTATCAACAAATTTAGACAAAAATAGGTAAAAAAACCAACAAAATAAACATTATTTTCCTATACAAAAATCGTTGAAAATACTGTCTAATATCTCCTCAACGTCAACTTTTCCAACAATCATACCTAAATGTCTTGTAGCTAATCTTAAATCTTCAGCCGCTTTATCAAAATCCTCAGTTTCATTTTTTTCATCAAAATTTTTTAAATAGTCTAAACATTGTACAAGATGCTGTCGATGTCTTTCTCTTGTTATAAAAATATCATTGCTATTAATAAATTTATTTTTTAATTTATTTTTTATTTTTAAAATTAATTTTTCTATATTTAAATTATTTTTAATAGAAATTAAAACATGATCAAAATTTTTTATTTTGGGATTTAAGTCCCCTTTTAATAAATCAGATTTATTAACTACTAGTATTGCATTTCTAGTTGATAAATCCTTCAAAATGTCAGTAAAATCAACACTTTTAGCATCAATTACAATTAATTTTAAATCTGCATCTTCAGCTCTATTAAGAGCTAATTTAATTCCTTTTTTTTCTATTTCATTTTTTGAGGCTCTAATTCCTGCTGTATCAGAAATTACTACTGGATAACCATCTATATTTAAATGTGCTTCAATTACATCTCTTGTTGTCCCCGCTATCTCCGAAACAATCGCAACATCTCGATTTGATAAATGATTAAGCAAACTTGATTT
>JAPYTV010000025.1:9532-11273 GCA_029941985.1 Candidatus Pelagibacter sp.
CTATTAATTAATTTTACACACTTTATTTAGATTAAAATTTACAGTAAACTTTTTTTAAAAATTATTCTTAACATCGGTTGCCTAAACCGAACAACATGAGTGATGGGGATCAAATGATTATTTGGGTTGCTTCATATCCAAAAAGCGGAAACACATTATTAAGAGCAATCTTAAGTTCTTTATTGGCTTCTGAGGATGGTACATTCGATAATAACAAACTTAGTCTAATACCAAACTTTCCTCAAATAAGATTTTTTGAAGATTTAACTGATGAAAGAACAAATATAAAAGAAGTAAGTCAATTTTGGATAAGGGCTCAAGACAAAATTAATAAAAATAAGAAACTAAGATTTCTTAAAACTCATAATGCGAATTCTTGTATTAATAAAAACTATTTTACAAACTCTGAAAATACTATTGGAGCAATTTACATTGTTAGGGATCCTAGGGATGTATTAATTTCTGCAGCAAAACATTATGATCTTACAATTAAGAAAACTATTGAACTCATGTTTGACGAATACGCGCATACACTACCACGAAAAAACTTCGAGCATGAAATGGTAACATTCTTAGGCTCGTGGTCATATAATTACAATTCGTGGATAAATATGGGACATAATACTTTATTATTAAAATATGAAGACCTTATTTCAGATAAAGAAAAAGAAATTTTTAAAATAATAAAATTTATTAATCGTTTTATTTCTTTAAAAATTAATAAAAAAAAAATAAGAAACTGTATTAAAACAACTTCATTTAAAAATATGGCCAATAAAGAAGAGGAGGGTCTTTTTAAAGAAAATGCAATATCACAAAATAATGAGAAAATTAAGTTTTTTAATAAAGGAAGTTCTGGGGCTTGGCAAGATATTCTGGACAATACACTTGCTCAAAAAATAGAAAGTAAATTTAAAAAAGAAATGAAAAAACTTAATTATATTTAAAAATCTTAAACTGGCTTATTCATTGAATTAAAAAATTCAGCATTGTTCTTAGTATCTTTTAATTTACCACTTATGAACTCAATTGCATCCATAGTCCCCATTGGCGCAATAATTCTTCTAAGTACATTCATTTTTTGAAGATCATTTTTTTGAAATAATAATTCTTCTCTTCTCGTGCCAGATTTTGTAATATCTATTGCGGGGTAAATTCTTTTATCTGCAATTTTTCTATCAAGTACCGTCTCACTATTTCCAGTTCCTTTAAATTCTTCAAAAATAACTTCGTCCATTCTGCTACCTGTATCAATTAAAGCTGTAGAGATAATTGTAAGTGAACCACCTTCTTCAATATTTCTAGCAGCACCAAAAAATCTTTTGGGTTTTTGCAGTGCGTTAGCATCAACGCCTCCTGTTAAAACTTTACCAGAGCTTGGTATTACAGCATTGTATGCTCTGCCTAGTCTTGTAATTGAATCTAATAATATCACTACATCTTTTTTATGTTCTGTTAATCTTTTTGCTTTTTCTATTACCATTTCAGCTACGGCTACGTGTCTAGAAGCTGGTTCATCAAAAGTAGAACTGATTACTTCTCCTTTAACGGTTCTTTGCATGTCTGTTACTTCTTCAGGTCTTTCGTCAATCAGCAAAACCATTAAGTAACACTCGGGATAATTTTCTGCTATAGAGTTTGCTATGCTTTGTAAGATCATTGTTTTACCAGCCTTGGGTGGCGAAATAATTATAGATCTTTGACCTTTTCCGATTGGACTGACAAGATCAATTAATCTTGG
>JAPYTV010000026.1 GCA_029941985.1 Candidatus Pelagibacter sp.
AAGAAGTTGCCAAAAATGGAATTGAATCTGTTCCAAAAATTAAACTTTCATTTTGGTGTCCTGAAAGCAATCTTTCTCCTATTGGAACTTGTCCAGTTTGAATTGCTTTTTTAATTTCACCACCTTTAAACAAAGAACCACCAGGATGAACTGTAATATCTATTTCGCCGCCAGTAGCTACTCTAACAGCGTCAGCAAACATCACTCCATTTTGACTATGAAAATTTGTTGCAGAGTATGCCATTGGCATATCCCATTTTTCAACTGCTTGAACATTTAATGTCAATACAGATGAAATCAGAACTGCTGAGAGTAATTTAAGTATATTTTTAATCATTATTTCTCCTCATTTTGATTTAATTATTACCAATCTGATCATGAATAAATTCCAAATTCAAATAGAATCGCGACATAAATTTTCCTATAAATTTTAATATTTTACAACTATAAATTGTATTAATATCTATTAGGTTTGTATGGGGTAAGATCTATTTGATTGTTATCTCTTAAGATCGACTTTGCTACAATCTCTCCTGTTTTTGGTCCAGCTGTTAAACCTATATGGTGATGTCCATAAGCAAAAAAAACTTTTTCATCTATTGGTGATTTTCCAATTAGTGGCAGACTATCTATTGTTGCTGGTCTGTGTCCAGACCACTCACTTTTTTCTCCATATGAAATTCCAGGAAACATAGATTCTGCATTTTTTAAAAGTAAATCGTAAGCTTTTGGGTTTGGCTTTGATTTTAGACTTCCAAATTCAACAAGACCCGCAAATCTTATTCCATTTGTTGGTTTGGGTGTGATTGCAAGCTTTAAATAACCATTCATTAATGGATATTTAAGTTCTATATTTGTTTTTCTTAATTCTAAATGATAACCTCTTTCTGATTGTAAGGGAACATTAGCTCCATATTTTTTAGATAATGTATCTGAAAAAACTCCAGCAGCTATAACAATATCATCTGATAGAATTTCATTATTATTGGTTTTGGCTTTAATATTTTTTTCATTAGAAATAATATCTATAACTTCATCTTCTATAATTTTACCACCTAAATCTTTAAAGCCTTCAAGTAAATCTTTTAAATATTTTTTACTATTAATTATATATCCTTGATTTTCTATTTTAATTGCAAAAGTATATTCTTTAGAAAGGCCTGGAACTAATTCGTGAAGTTCGTCGCTTTGAATATCTATTAGATTAAAACCATAATTTTTTCTAATATTCCAGCTAAAAGAATCTTTCAAATAATCCTGTTTATTTTTGTATAGATATAAATATGGTGCTTCTTTAATCCATTGCAAAGCGTTTGTTCCTTCTGCTAATTTTTTATGTTCATCTATACTGTTTCTAAGTAAGGGTTCTAAATGCTTTGATATATGATTAACTCTTTTTGCTGTTGAATAAGTTAAATATTTAAGAAGCCAAGGTAAAATTTTAATTACTCCTGGAAATCTTAAGAAAAGAGGTCCGTTTGAAGAAAATAGCATTTTGGGAATTTTATAAATGGCGCCAGGTGTTAATACTGGTGTTATGGATGGAGCAGATAACCAGGATGCATTACCAAAAGAAGCAGGTTCACCATCTATTTCTTTTTCTATTATAGTTACATCACAACCTCTTCTAATTAAGTTCAATGCAGAGGAAATTCCCATTATACCCGCACCAACAATTGTGATTTTTCTTTTTTGATTACTCATTTATAAATTATGCAATCCATTCACTAACTGGTGCATTTGCATCCTGTAAGGGTTGACTTATAATATCTATGAGACATGGCCCTTTTTGTTTAAGTGCTTGTGAAATTATTTTTTTTAAGTCTTTTGGTTTTTTGACAGTCCACGCTTTAAGTCCATAAGCAGAAGCTACTTTTGCATGATCTGTTCTTGTAAAATCTACCGAATAATATCTTTTATCAAAGCTAGATTTTTGCCCAGCTTTAATCCAGCCATATACACTATTAGAAATCACAATAAATATAATTGGCAAATTTAATCGCATAGCAGTTTCTAGTTCTCCGACAGTGAATCCAAAACTACCATCGCCCATAACTGCTACAACTTTATTTTTTGGTTGTCCTATTTGAACTCCTATTGATGCCGATAATGAGTAACCAAGAGCTCCATGAGCACGATTAGTTAAAAAATATCTTCCAGATTTTGAAAAATTATAATAAGCAGCAAAATATGGGCATGGTGTACCTGGATCAAGCACTATATATGCATCTTCTGGAAGAATATTATTAAGTTCTTTAACGATACGTTCTGGTTTTATTAAACCCTTATCTTCATTACAAAGTTTATTAAATTCTTTAAATTTTTTTTTTTTAACTTCTTTGACTATTTTTTTTCCTTCAAAATTAATTTTTTTAATTTTTTTATTCAACTCAATTAATGTAAGTCTTGCATCAGCTATCAATGAGATGTGTGTTTCATAATTTGCTCCTATAACTTTTGGATCCACATCTATATGAATAATCTTAGTTTTTTTGTTAGGATATTGCCATTTTTCTGTAGTTACAGAACCAGCACGACAACCAATAAAAATTATTAAATCAGAATTTTTTGTAATTTCTCTTGTATGCGTTGAACCACCATTACTTCCAACTACCCCTAAACAATTTGGATGAGTGTCTGCTAGTGTTCCTTTGCCTGTTACACTCGTTGCCAATACAATATTGGTTTTTTCAACTAGTTTTTGTAATTCTTTTTCTGCAAATGAATTTTTTATTGCCCCTCCACAAATTATCATTGGTTTCTTTGATTTTGATATTTCCTCAATAATCTGATCTATTTTTAATGGATCTGGTGCTTTAGGTTGAGCGGGAAATCTAGTAAATTCTTTGTTAACCCAAATATCCTCTTCTGCCACTTCTGCTTTTTGAATATCAAATGGAAAACAAATATGACAAGCGCCAGGTCGGCCCGATGTACTTTCTTCAAATGATTTTCGTATAATTTTTCCTAAATCTTTAGCTTTATCTATTTTTTCATTCCATTTAGTTAGAGGTTTAAATAGTTCTTTTTGGTTCAATTCTGTTAAGGGAAAATGGCCAATTGAACCAGTAGGAACATCACTTGTAATTGCAATTACTGATATTGAAGATTCATTTGCTTCAACAACTCCTGGAATAATATATGTTGCACCACCACCACTTGGACCTTCACAAATTCCAACTTTACCTGTAACTCTTGCATAGCCATCTGCCATGTAACCAGCACTTCTTTCGTCTCTTGTTAAAATATGTTTTATTGAATGATTTAGTTTATATAGTGCATCATAAAAAGGTAAGGTGGTATCACCACAAAGCCCAAAAATGTATTTAACCTCATGTGCCTCTAATAATTTTACTAAAGCTTCCGCTCCATTTAAATGATTAGATCTTATATTTTTAGGCATTTAATTTTTATTAAATTAAAAAATTATCTTCATGTCAATTTATTTACTTGATTTAACATTAAATAAAAATTAGTTTTTAAAAATGAAAATTGGAGACAATTCACAAAATATAGCAGTTGGTGGCAAGACTGTTTATGGAGGAACGGTTGGAGTATGTATGCTTGATACTCAATTTCCTAGAATTCATGGAGATATTGCTAACTCTAAAACTTGGAGTGTTCCAGTTCACTACAGGGTTGTTCCAGGAGCAACACCAAAACAGGCTGTTTATGATGGTGGCAAAGAAATATTAAATGGCTTTATAGATGCTGCAAAAGAATTAGTTAAAATGGGTGCTGATGGAATTACTACTAATTGTGGTTTCCTATCTTTATTTCAAGATAAAATGGCAGAAGCTGTAAATGTTCCTGTTGCCACATCATCTCTAATGCAAGTCCAAATGGTTCAGAGTTTGTTACCAAAAAATAAAAAAGTAGGAATTTTAACTATTCATAAACCTTCTCTAAAAGAAGCGCATCTTAAAGCGGCTAATGTTCCATTAGATACGCCTATTGTTGGGACAGAAAATGGTAAAGAATTTACTAGAGTTATTATAAATGATGAAAAAGAAATGAATATAGATCTAGCAAGACAGGATCATTTAGATGCTGCTGAAGAATTATTAAAAAAAAATTCTAATATTGGAGCAATTGTTATGGAATGTACCAATATGAGCCCATTTGCGGCTGATATCAGAAAAAAATTTGAAACACCAGTTTTTAACATTTATACTTTTATAGAGTGGTTTCAATCAGGATTACTTCCTACAAGATTTAATCCGGATCATGACGACCCTAGAAAATAAAAGTGCTTAGCATTCTTAGCTATTATCCATCATTAGAGTTTTATTATTTAGCAATGTTCTTAATTGTTATTGGTGCAATCACACAAAGTGCTGTTGGAATAGGCTTTGGCATCCCAGCATGTTTTTTAATAATTTTAGAACCAACCATGGTTCCAAGCTGCATTGTTTTAATGGGTACATTTTTAGCGTTTAGCAACGCTTTTCTTAGTTTTAAAGATATAATTAAAGATGATTTAATATATTCATTCTCCGGAAGAGTTGTTGGAACATTTATTTCTGTACCTTTAATTTCATTAACAATTGGTACAAAAAGTTACTTAATAATTTTTGGTTTATTACTTTTAATTACAGTATTTTTGAGTGCTAAAAAGTGGAGTATTGCAGCTACTAAAAAAAATGTAACTATTGCAGGACTTTGTTCTGGATTTATGGGGACACTTACTGGTGTTGGTGGACCACCCATGGCAATAGTATATCAAAATAGTGATTCCAAAAATGTTGTTGCTACTTTAAATATGTTTTTTGGTATTGGGGCTTTATTTTCAGTTTTAGTTTTAACTTATATAGATCTAATAAATTTTAGAGAAATAATGAGGTGCTTGTTGCTAGCTCCTGGAATTATAACTGGAATAATATTAGGTAGACAAAAAATTGTAAAAGACTACGTGAGTATTAATCTTAAAAAACTTATATTAATAATATGTTTTATAAGTGCTATAATAGTTTTAGTACAAGCTTTTATTTAAATTTTTTTTAGTAACAATTTCTTCTTTTGTCTGCACCACGAGATAATGTGTTATTTGAATTTATTTTTATTGCTGTAACACCACCAAATATTCTATGATTTTTCTTGTAGACCTGTAGTGAATAATTTTTTTTATCATGACAAAATCTTTTATTATAGTTTTTTTCTACAAGAATTTTTTTTCCCTTGTCATGTCTTGCACGTGGCAAATCAATTGCTTTTTGTATTTGAACATTGCCTTTATATACTTGGTCTAAAATTTGAAAAATAGTTTGTGGTTGTCCATGATCACCTGGTGTTGCAATTGTTAAATCGCATTTTTTTTCATTTAAAATTATTGATGGACATAATGTGTGAAATGGTCTTTTATTTGGTTTTAAGCAATTGTTAGCGTTGCCTGTAATTTTTTCTAAATATAACCTATTATGCATTATTATCCCAGTTCTTGGAGAAACAATTCCACTTCCAAACTCTTCAAATAAACTTTGCACCCAACTAACAGCATTTCCATTCTTATCAACAACAACAAGTGTGCTTGTGTCTCCAGATACTTTGCTTGTAAAATTTTTTATTTTTGAATCTACATTTTTTCTATAATTATTAGTTAACTTATAATTAATTTTAGAAATAGTAGGATCTATGCAATATAAGTCCCTATATTTAAATGCAATTTTTTTATTTTTATAATAATCAGATAAATTTATTTTATTTGATTTACTTTTTAAATCTTTGAATAGATTACACAAAATTAATAAAGCTAAACCTTGAGAATTAGGTGGAGCTGTATAAATTTTTTTTTTACAATAAGTCGTTGAAATTGGTTTTTGAATTAATGTAAAATGATTTTTAAAATCACTTAAATTAATTATTGAGCCTTGTTTTCTTATATCTTCAACTATCATTTTTGATAGTTTTCCTTTATAAAAAGATTTAGATCCATTTTTAGATAAAATTCTAAGTGTTTTAGCTAAATTTTTTTGCTTAATTTTTGATCCAATTTTAAATTTTTTTTTATCTCCAAAAATAGATGATAAATTTTTATTATTTTTTATCAAGTTTTGATAAACTTTTCCCTCAAAAAAATTCTTTAAATATTTATCTACGACAAAACCTTTTTCAGCAAAATTTATTGCATCTTGTAATATTTCATTAAAATTTTTTTTACCATATTTTTTTAAAGCAGTATCCCAGGCGTGTACTACTCCAGGTATTGAAATGGATAACGGTCCTCTTTGGGGTATCTTTTTTAATCTCCTTAACTTAAAATATTTTTTAGATGCCTTTAGAGGGGATTTTCCAGATCCATTTATTACTGATATCTTATTTTTTTTTACATCATACCAAAGTGCGATACTATCTCCTCCTAACCCGTTCATATTTGGGATTACAACAGCCAGTGTTGCTGCAGTTGCAATAGCAGCATCCATAGCATTTCCTCCCTTTTTTAATATTCTCATTCCTGCTTTGGTTGCTGCTTTATGACCGCTAACTACCATTCCATATTTAGTATTAAGTTTCACTTAGAGGTCTCTAAATCAAATAATTTTTGCTGGTAGTTAGTCAATCTTTCAGCACCTTGTTTTCTAACTACAAAAGTTTCACTAATTACAATTCCATATTCTTTTAACCATAATGCAGGTATGCAATGAAAAGTCATATTTTCTTTTAATATATTTTTATCACCTTTTCTAAAACTTGTTGTTAATTCACCCCATGTTGGAGGAAACCCGATACCAACTGGGTAGCCTATTCTAGAATCTTTTTCTAAACCATATTTGTTTATAACTTTCTTCCATGTATCTTCTAATTCATGTCCCGTAGTTCCTGGTTTAACTTTTTCTAATACAGCGTTAAGACCCTCACATATGATATATGAAATTTTTTTGATCTTATCGGGTACTTTGCCCATATAAATACATCTAGCCAATGGAACATGATATCTATGTTTTGCTCCACCCATTTCTATGTAGAAAATTTCATTTTTTTTTAATTTTTTATCTGTCCAACTCAAGTGAGGTGCGCTACAATATTCGCCTACCATAGCGTTTGGTGGCTTACATGTAAAAGTACCACCGATATCTTTAGTTCCCCCCGTAGTGAATCTATAAAGTTCAGCTATAACATCACATTGACGCACGCCAACATCTGCTTTTTTCATTGCTTTTTTCATTGCTAAATTAGCAATTTTGCCAGCGTCCTTCATATAATCAATTTCTTGATTAGACTTGATCATTCTAATCCAATTTACCAATAAAAATGCATCTTTAAACTCTGCTTCGGGAAGATTGCTAGTTAAAATATTATGCCATTTAGCAGTGTAATAATACTCATCCATTTCAACACCTATATTTTTTTTATGCCATTTTTTTTCTTTAATAAAATCAACTAAAAAATTCATTGGATGTTTGCTTTGCGACGCTACAAAAACATCTGGATAAGGAATTATATGATTTTTATCTAAATAAGCGGTAAACTTTGCGCCAACTGAATCCATCTGTCTTCCTATCCAGTAAGGCTGTTCCTCATTTATTGAAACCACAACCATTTGAGGTGTATAAAAAGACCAACCATCATATCCTGTTAAATAAAATTGATTTGCTGGACTTGCAATTAACAATAAATCAATATTGTTATGGGCCATTTTTGTTTGAACTTTTTTAACTCTTGTCTGATATTCGGTTTTTGAAAATAATATTTCATTTTCAAATTGATTTTTATATTTATTTTTCATTTTTATTTAAATATTACTATTTTTAAAATGAATTTCATTTAAATTTAAACAATTATAGTATATATATAAATTAATAGTGTTAGAACAATCCATCATTTTAATCCAAATTATTTTTATTGATGTTATTATGGCGGCCGATAACGCCATAATCATAGCAATGATTGCAGCAAACTTTGCTCCTAAAAATAGAAAGCAAATTATAATGTATGGAGTTCTTGCTGCATTTTTATTTAGAATTATTTTTGCTTTTTCTGCAACATATTTATTTGGTTTTCCTATTATAAAAATTGTTGGTGGTACCTTGCTTGTTTGGATTGTTCATGACCTTCAACAAGATTTATTTGGTAAACAAAAAAAAATTAAATCTCCAACAAAGGTTTCAAAAGAACCATCCTATATGCAAAGTATGTATAAAGTTATTTTTGCCGACATTACATTGAGCTTTGACAATGTTATTGGAGTTGTAGGTGCATCAAAAGATAATTTTACACTTATGATTTTTGGTTTATTTTTATCAGTTATTTTAATAGGAACTCTAGCAACCTATTTTGTAAAAAAAATTCAAGATCATAAATGGATAGGCTATATTGGATTAATTGTAATTTTAATAGTTGCTATTCAATTAATCATAGGAGGATTAAATGACTATGGTGTTTTGTCTATTAACGAAACTTTTAAAAGATATTTTTAATTATTTAAGAACAATTTACCAAAACCTCTAATAGTTTTATTTTTTCCAATATTTTGGAGAGTATCCCAAATTAAAACCTGATTGCTTGTTAGAACAACTCTATTTAATTTTTTTTCAAGCTTTTCGATAATCGATAATGCAGGTAAATTAGTACAAGAAAGAAAGACTGCTTCAGCATCTCCTAAATCCATATTTAAAACAACTTCATATAAATATTCTGGATCAATTTTTGCAATGTCCCCATCAATTAAAATATCAAAATATGAATTTGAAGTGACGGTAAAATTTTCTTTTTTAAAATAATTAACTACTTCATCATTTAATTTTTTTGAATAAGGTGTAAAAATTGAAACTTTACTTATATTCATTTTTTTTAAAGCATTTATAGCAGCTGTGCTTGGTGTTGTAACTTTAGCTTCTGACTTTGCTAATTCAATTTTTTTTTTAACCAAGTCATACCCGGTTGCAATTGTTCCTGATGTACAACCATATACTACACAATCTAATTTTTCATCTGGCAGAATATCTTTTAAAACTTCTGTTATAGTATTAGACATTTTTATTAAATTTTCACTAGTAAGCGGTGAGTAGCAATGAATACGATTAACAAATAGATCTATACCCATATCTTTAGTTACGTTAATGAAGTCTTTTTCTATCATGAAATCAGTAGCTAAAGCAATTAAGCCTACTTTAGGATTGTTACTTGATTTATATTGTGGTTCTATTTTTATTGACTTCATTTTATCTATAAATAAAAGTAATTTTTATTTAACTTAACTTAATTAAATAGATATTGATAAAAGAGTCTAGTAAAATTAAGTGGATTACAAAATGTCAAAAATAGTCGTACTTGCTCACTTTTAACTTAAAAATGAGAAAAACAATAATGTGGAAAATTTGAAAAATTAAAAACTTTAATTATCTTACAATGGAATATATTAAATTGTTAAGAATTTAATTTTCAAATATAATAAATCTATGCTTAAAAAATCTTCAAGAAATATGGTCGGCTATGGTTCAAAAGAACTAAAAGTTTCTTGGCCAAATAATGCCCGTATAGCTGTTCAAATAGTTTTAAATTATGAAGAAGGTGCTGAAAATTGTGTTTTAAACGGTGACAAATATTCAGAAGTTTTTTTATCAGAAATCATAGGTGCTCAACCTGTGAAGGGAAGACATATTAATATGGAGTCTTTATATGAATATGGTTCACGCAGGGGATTTTGGAGATTACATAAATTATTTCAAGAAAGAAAAATACCCATTACAATCTTTGGTGTTGGTATGGCTTTAGAAAAAAACCCTGAAATATGTAAAGCAATTGTAGATGGAAATTATGAAGTCGCGTCACATGGATGGAGATGGATTGATTACCAAAATATTAAAAAAAAAGAAGAAAAAAAGCACATGAACCTTGCTATTCAAACTCATAAAAAAATCTTTGGTGCGCGTCCGTTGGGATGGTACACGGGCAGATGTAGTCCTAATACTAGAGATTTAGTTTTTGAAGATGGTGGTTTTTTATATGATAGTGACTCTTATAGTGATGACCTACCTTACTGGGAAGTTAGGAATAATAAAAAACAATTAATTATCCCTTATACACTTGATAATAACGATATGAGATTTGCAACTAATCAAGGTTTTAATACAGGAGATCATTTTTTTACATACCTAAAAGATAGTTTTGATGTTTTATATGAAGAAGGAAAAACCAATCCAAAAATGATGTCTGTAGGACTACATTGTAGATTGATTGGAAAACCTGGAAGGATTCAATCGCTAAAAAGATTTTTAGATTATATATTAAAACATGAGGATGTGTGGATATGTAAAAGAATTGATATAGCTAATCACTGGATTAAAAATTACCCAAACTAATGAAAAAAAAAATTATCTTTACAGACGGACTTATTAATTTAGCCCAACCTAGATTGGGCTCTAAAGTTATATTTAAAACTGATGACTTTTTTGCTTCAGCAAATAGAGTTATTGATCCTTTGCCACCAGTATTTAAAGAAGGATTGTTTGATAAAAATGGTAAATGGATGGATGGATGGGAATCTAGAAGAAAAAGAACTTCAGGACATGACTATTTGATTATCAAATTAGGTAGACCAGGATCAATCTCTAAAGTAGATGTTGATACTTCACATTTTAATGGCAATCAACCATCTATGATTTCATTAGAAGGTAGCAATTCAAAATCAAAAAACATTAAAAATTTAAAATGGACAACGCTAATTAGTAAAAAAAAAACAAAAGCTAATAGTCACCATATATTTAATGTTTCTTCTAAATCAATTTTTACTCATATTAAATTAAACATATTTCCAGATGGTGGTGTTGCACGGTTAAGACTATATGGAAATATATCAAAAAAAAATAATAACTTTGGTAATAAAACAGTTAATTTGGCTTCACTATTAAATGGTGCATCAGTTGTAGCTTGTAATAATGAACACTTTGGAAAAGCTGAGAATATATTAGCTCCTGGGAAAGGTAAAAATATGGGTGATGGTTGGGAGACAAGAAGAAGAAGAGATAAGGGGTTTGATTGGTTAATACTAAACTCTATTAAGGGCAAAAAAATTAGCAAAATTGAAATATCAACTCATCATTTTAAAGGAAATTTTCCAAGCCACTGCTCATTACAAGCTGCTTTTATTCCAGATAAAAAAACCTCTTCTTCGATTGTTAAAAAATCAAATAATTGGAAATTTTTATTAAATAAAATTACTTTATCAGCAAATAAAACTCATAAATTTAAGAATAAATTAATGAAAAATAATAAAATTAATTTTATAAAAATAAATATTTTTCCAG
>JAPYTV010000027.1 GCA_029941985.1 Candidatus Pelagibacter sp.
ATTTTGGTATAAATGAGATAGCATTTAATACTATTATATATTGGATATTAGTTAATTTGAGTATCTTTAAATTTAGTAAACATTGCCTCAAATTCTAAATCAATATTTCCCGTTGGACCGTGTCTTTGTTTTGCAATTATAATTTGTGCTAAATGAGCTATTTCACTCATCTTAGCCTGCCATTCAGCATGTTCGACTGTAGCTGCTTGTGGTTCTTTTCTTTCTAAATAATAAGCTGCCCTATAAACAAACATCACAACATCAGCATCTTGTTCAATAGATCCAGATTCTCTTAAATCTGACAATTGAGGTTTATGATCATCTCTTTGTTCAACAGCTCTAGATAATTGTGAAAGAGCTATAACAGGAATTTTTAGTTCTTTTGCTATAGCTTTAAGACCTTGAGTAATTTGCGAAATTTCCTGAACTCTTCCATCTCTATTATTAAATGAGCCAGTCATTAATTGAATGTAATCGACAACAATCATATCTAAACCAAATAATCTTTTAATTCGTCTTGCTCTGTTACTCACAGCAGCAATACTAATTGCTGGAGTTTCATCTATATAAAGAGGTAATTCGGATATATTTTTTGATGTTTCAATAAATTTATCAAATTGATCGTCAGTAATTTTTCCTCTTCTAATATCATTTGATTTAATTCTAGATTGTTCAGCTAAAATTCTTGTTGATAATTGTTCTGATGACATCTCTAAAGAAAAGAATGCAATCGTAGATTTTTTTCCACTTTCTTGTAATTTTTGAGCAGCGTTAAAAGCTATATTGGTTGCTAATGCCGTTTTACCCATAGAAGGACGTCCTGCTATAATAATTAAATCTGAACTATGAAGACCACCAAGTCTGTCATCTAAATCTCGTAAGCCAGTTGGAACACCGACTATACCCTCGTCATTTTTATAAGCAGCTGAAGCCATTTCTATAGTCAATTTCATAGCTTCATCAAATTTCACTAAAGATGAATTGAAAGAACCTTTTTCTGCTAAATCAAATAATTGTCTTTCAGAATTTTCAATTATATTTTGACCACTAACATCTAGGTCATTAAGTTTAGCAGAATCTATTGTGCTTTCAGAAATTTTTACAAGCTCTCTTCGGACAAACATATCATAAATAATTCTTGAATATTCTATTGCTTGTCTTGAGGACGTAGAAAATTTTGTAACTTTAACAAGGTATTCTGGAATATTTAATTCATCTTTTTCATTTTCAAAATAATTTTTTAAAGTAATGGGATTTGCAAGCATTCCTTTATAGACAAGACTTTCAATAGCAGAAAATATTTTTTGATGCATGGGGTCATAAAAATTAATACTTGAAATAATCGTATTTATTTCATCAAATATTTCATTTTGTACTAGTATTGATCCTATTACAGACTGTTCAGCCTCAACATTGTTAGGTAATTCTTTAAATAAATCTTTGACTACGCTTAGATTATTTTCCATTTTTAAATCTTATATGAAAAAAATTTAAAACAAATAACAAATATTTGCTGGGGAAAAAATTGTATAATTATTGAATAGTTTCGGCTGCAACTACATTGATTGTAATTTCAGAATCTATCTCTGAGTGTAGAATGATTTTAACTTTAAATTTACCAAGAGATTTAATTTCATGTAATGGTTGTATCATGGAAGGTTTAATGTCTAATTTTTCATTTTTTAATATTAATTTAGAAATTTCAGTTGGTTTAACAGAACCATAAAGTTCTTTATTTTCGGTACTTAGTTTTTTTACTAAATATTTTTTACCATTAATTTGTTCTGATAACTTCTTTGCCTCTTTTTTCTTCTCTGCATCTTTTTTTCCCAAATCAGTTTTAATTTTTTCAACTTCAGTAATATTTTCTTTTGATGCATAAAGAGCTTTTTTATTTGATATTAAATAATTTCTAGCAAAACCTCTTTTAACATCTATGATTTCGCCTATAGAACCTATGCTTCTTAAATTTTCTAAAAGTATAACTTTCATTTAAATTAAAGCTAGGTTTCTAGCTCTTTTAATTGATAAAGAGAGTTCTCTTTGTTTTTTTTGACATACACTTGTAATTCTTGAAGGTAAAATTTTTCCATTTTCAGACATGTATTTTTTAAGCAGTTTAATATCTTTGTAATCTACAACAGGGGCTCCTTTAATTGATAGAGGACAAGATTTGCCAAATTTATATTTATTTGGTTGAAAAATACTTAATTTTGCAAAGTTGCTTTGATTACTTTTTTTATTTCCTGTTCTTTTTTTTGATGGCATAATTAACTTTTAGTGTATTCCATTTTTTGATATTCTTCTTTTTTAGTAAAGTATTTAGCCTCTAAGTCAAATTTTTTAACTTTTACAGTCATATATCTTAAAAGATTTTTATCTAAAATTTCATTTTTTTCTAGTTGTTTAATAATTTTTCCAGGGCCTTTAATCTTAAAGTGTATATAGCTACCTTTTTTATTTTTTTTTATAATATAAGCTAAATTTAATAGTCCCCAGTTTTCAGTTTGAACTATTTTTCCATCATTTTTTTCTACTATTTTTGAATATTTATCAGTTAATTGCTTGATTTCAACATTACTGATATCTTGTTTGGCTACAATTGTGTGTTCGTATAAATTCATATTATTGTTTAATAAAAAGTGAGGATATACTATTATAATTCTTTAATTACAACACTTAAAACCATAATAAAATTTAGATATTTAAATGTTTTCGGTTATTTTTCCTGGTCAAGGGTCACAAATAGTAGGTATGGGAAAAGACTTTTACAATAAATATGATTTAGTTAAAAATTTATTTAAAGAAGCGGATGAAACACTAGGTTTTTCACTATCTAAGTTGATTTTAGAGGGACCAAAAGAAGATCTGAATTTAACAGAAAATACCCAGCCAGCAATTTTCTTATTAAGCTACTCAATTTTTAGTTTAGTTAGAGAAGAATTTAATATTAATCTAAATAAAGCTAATTTTTTTGCTGGACATTCCCTTGGAGAATATACAGCATTAACTTGTGCGGGAGTTTTAACTTTTTCTGATACATTGAAGATTTTAAAGATTAGAGGAAAAGCAATGCAAAACTCTGTTCCGAAAGGAGTAGGTGGAATGGTTGCAATTTTAGGCTCAGAAATAGAAAAGATAGAAAAAATTATTGAAGAAAATAAAAATAATTATGAATGTTTTATAGCAAATGACAACTCAGACGGTCAAATTGTTGTAAGTGGCAATGTTAAAGATTTAGAAAAAATGATCTTAGATTTAAAATCAAATAGTATTAAAAATATTAAATTACCAGTGAGTGCTCCTTTTCATTGTAAATTAATGAATAAAGCCACAGAAATAATGAGCGAAGAAATTGTAAAGTTAAATTTTAAAGAAGCCCAAAATATTTTAATTTCAAATGTTACAGGAAAAGAAATATCCAATTCATCAGAATTAAAAAATTTATTAGTTAAACAAATTGAAAGTAGAGTATGCTGGAGAGAAAGTGTTTTATTGATGATTAATAAAGGAGTTAGTCAATTTATAGAAATAGGACCAGGTAAAGTTTTGTCAGGTTTAATAAAGAGAATTGACAAAAAAGTTAAAGTTAGTGCAATTAATAATGAAGAAGATATAAAGCTAATTAATATAAATGAGTAATTTAAAAAATAAAAATATTATAGTTACAGGTGCGTCGGGAGGTATTGGAAACTCAATAGTTGAAAAATTATATGATAATGGTGTCAATATTTTAGCTACAGGAACTAGAGTTGAAAAATTAGAAGAACTAAAAAAAAAATTTAAAAATATTAAAATATTAAAATTTGATATATCTCAACATGCAAAAATTGAAGAGTTTATCAATAGTGCCACAGAAGAGTTAGGAGGATCTCTTGACTGCATAGTGAACAATGCAGGAATTACAAAAGATAATTTAACAATTAGAATGAGCTTAGAAGAGTGGACTAAAGTAATAGATATAAATTTAACCTCAACATTTTTAATGAGCAAATATTCAATTAAAAAAATGCTTAAAAATAAATCAGGAAAAATTATTAATATTACTTCTGTAGTTGGTCACACAGGCAATATTGGTCAAGCGAACTATACTGCTTCAAAAGCAGGTATTGTTGCAATGTCAAAAAGTTTAGCAATTGAATATGCAAAAAAAAACATAAATGTTAATTGTGTATCACCTGGATTTATTAGTACAGCAATGACAGACCAAATTGATGAAAAATTTAAAGAAGTTATAATAGCAAAGATTCCTGCTAATAGACTAGGTAAGCCAGAAGACGTAGCTAATACTGTTGTTTTCTTGAGTTCTAGTGAATCAGATTATATTAATGGAGAAACTATACATGTTAATGGAGGTATGTATTTGGGTTGACAAAACTACTTTTTGATCTATTAACGAATTATAACAAAAAGGAACGATATGTCAGAAGATATTTCAAGCAAAGTTAAAAAAATTGTTGCAGATCATTTAGGTATTGATGAAGCTAAAGTTACTGAGGAATCAAGCTTTATAGATGATCTTGGTGCGGATAGCTTAGATACAGTTGAGTTAGTAATGGCTTTCGAAGAAGAGTTTGGATCAGAGATCTCTGACAGCCAAGCAGAAAAAATTCTAACTGTTGGAGATGCAGTTAAATTTATTGAAGGCAAAAGTAATTAGATTAGTTAAATGCTCATAAAAAAAGATGGGATAATGGTAATTTTATCATCCCCATCTGGGGCAGGAAAAACAACATTAGTAAAACTTTTATCTAGTAAGAAAAATTTTAATATATCAGTATCACATACCACAAGAAAACCTCGAATTAACGAAATACCAAATCAAGATTATTATTTTGTTGATCATAAAAAATTTCAAGGATTAATAAAAAATGAAGAATTTTTAGAGTATGCAAAAGTTTTTAACCATCTATACGGAACAACTAGATCACCCGTAATAGAAAAATTAGAAAAAGGTGAGAATGTAGTTTTTGATATAGATTGGCAAGGTGCAGATCAAATTAAAAATAAAAAATTAAATTATAAATTAATTACTTTTTTTGTGCTCCCTCCAAGCAAGAAAGTTTTATTTGATAGGCTATCAAATAGAGACATGAAAGATAAGTTAATAGTAGAAGAAAGAATGAAAGATTTTAGTAGAGATGTTTTGCATTGGATTAATTATGATTATGTAGTTATAAATGATAATCTTGATGAATGTTATTCAAAAATTAATAATTTGATTAACTCGGAAATTAATGATGGATCAAAAGACTATGATAAAGATTATATTAGAAAACACGTTGATATTTTAACTTCCTAAATCTTCATATTCCTTTGTGAGATTTAAATACATTTCAGAACTTAAATTTTGTGGTCTTAGGTTTAAATCAATATTAAACTTATCAGAAATTTCTTTAGCATTTTTAAATACTTGATTAAAGGGTTTTTTGATCATTTTTCTTCTTTGACTAAAAAAAATTCGAGTAATCATTTCAAGGTTTCTTGGGTCTTTTAGTTCAAAAAAATTTTTTCGGGGAGTAAAAACTAATAAAGTACTATCAATTTTTGGTTTCGGGGCAAAGCTTTCTGGCTTTATATCTATAATTTTTTTTACATGTAGTTTCCAGTTAGATAAAATTGATAATCTACCATAATTAGAAGTATTAGATTTAGCTATAATTCGATCAGCAACTTCCTTTTGAAACATTAAAACCAACTCATTAAACCAAAATTCTCTATTTAAATTTATTATCCATTTAGAAAGAATTTCTGTAGAGATATTATAAGGAAGGTTTCCAAATACTGTTAATTTCTCTTTTGAGATTTTATCTTCAGATATCTTTAAAACATCATTATTGATAATGTTAATTTCATCATTAAATTTTTCACTTAACAACGAAGATAAATCATTATCTTTTTCAATAACATAAAATTTTTTAGGTTTTTTTTTAAGAATATGTGCTGTTAAATTTCCACTACCAGGTCCTATTTCTAAAATTTCTTTATTATTTATTTCAACTACATCAACAATTTGTTCAAGAATATTACGATCTATTAAGAAGTTTTGTCCTAAACTTTTTTTAGCTTTAATATGCACTTATTTATTCAAAAATTTTATAGATTCAATTAAGCTTTTTGGATTAGATAAATTCTTACCTAACATGGATGCATTGGGACCATGATCAGGAGAAATCCTTATAAATGGTAATCCTAACGTTATATTAATAGCATTAAAACCATAAAGAGTTTTTATTGGAGTTAAAACTTGATCATGATACATGCCAATAATTACATCGTACTTTTTTGATTGTTCTTTCATAAATATTGTATCAGCTGCAAAAGGACCATTTACTCTGTATTTTTTATTAAGTAGGTATTTAATTGCTGGTATTATAATATTGTCTTCCTCACTTGATTTATAATTGCTTTCACAATGTGGATTTAAGCCTGTAATTGCGATTTTAGGATTTTTACTAAATTCTTTTTTATAAAATTGTGTAATTAATCTTACTTGATTTATAATTTTTGCTTTTGTTAGATGTTTATGAATTTTATTTACAGGTAAGTGAGTAGTGATTGGGCTTACAGATAATTCTTTATTATAAATTAACATAGCTACTTTATTTTTTTTATTAGTTTTATTGGCCAGGTATTCTGTAATACCTAAAAAATCTTCTTTTAAAAAATTTTTTTTAGAAATTGGACCATTAATTAAGTCTGCACATTTATTTTTTTTTAAAAGTTTGAGACCTAGAGTAAAACATTCAGCTATATAAAGATTAGATTTATCTGAAATTTTATCAAAAATTTTCTTAAATTTAAAATCAACATTAACTAAATTGATTTTTTTGTTATCGAGGTTATCAAAATTTATTTTATTTTGATCAATTAGATTAATCTTAAAATTAAAACCCAACCGTTTCATTTGTTGAACTAGTAGTTTTTTTGACACAATTATAATTATTGGTCTTTTAAAATTATTAATTTTTTTAGCTTTAAAAAAAATTTCTAAAAAAATGCTATGAGGTTCTCCAGCTATAACTATTATAGGTTTATAATTCATTAATTAGGGTATTAATTTTTACTTTATCATAATAAATTTTTGAAAATTGCCCTAATTGTCTATTTTTTTCATATTCAATCATTTTGATTAATTCTTCTTTTTCATTAACTTGAATTTTATCATTTTTAATCTCATTAAGATTTAGTATCAAAAATTTATTACCTATTAGAATAGGTTTTGTATAACTACCAACAGTTAATTTTTTTAAAACAAGAGATAATTTATTAGAAAGATTTTTTTCTTCAATCCAGCCTAAGTCTCCTCCAAATTTAGCACTCTCAGATATACTATAAATATTTGCTGTATTTTTAAACCCAATTTCTTTAATACTCTCTTCAATTTGTTTAAATGTATCATTTATAGATTTTTCTTTTTTTTCAAAAAATATTTCTGATAGGTGGTAATTTTTTTTATATTGAGAAGCACTTAGTTTTTTTATTTTTTTTTTTAAACTTTTATGATCTATATTAATTTGATTTTTATACCTATCGTATACTAATTGATTCCAAGTTATCTCAATTTCAATTTTTTTTTTAATATCACTAATAGTTAAATCGTAATCATTTAAATATTTTTCAAAATCGCTCAGATTATCTAAATTTAACTTTAAATAGAAATCTTTAATTACATTATCTATTATTTTGTCTTCTTGATTGAGGCTAAAATACTTTAAAAGTTCAATTTTTTTAACTGTTTCTTTAATTATAGATGCCTCTGCTATTTTTAAAATTTTTTTATTATCAAGGTTTTTTAATTGATTATTTAAAGCCACTAAATATTTTGACTCATTTTTTATATCTACATTTGTAATAATTGTATCTTCAATTTTATAAGATAAAAAAATGTTATTTTCAGAATATGCTTTTAAATTAAATATTAATAAAAAAATTATTATTCCAAGTATTTTTTTTTTCATATTTATTTTAAATTTGGACTACTTGTTTTGCCAAAGGGAACAATTGTTAAATTGAAGAAAATATTTTCTTCAGGTTTTAAATCTTGGTCGGTGTAATAATTTTTATTATATTCTAAAGCAGCAATCAAACAATCATTACGATATTGGTAGATTAAATTATAAAATTCTGTAAGGTTAGTTTTTTTATTCTCTCTACTTTCAAATATTAAACTTTTAGAATCATTTATGGAATAAGAAGTTTTATTGGTAAAGTAGCTTTCTTTTCCAGCTGTATTGTTTTCATTAAGATATTCAAAACTAGTTACAAAATTATTTACCTTAAATTCTGTCGTTAATAATTCATAATTATTATCTTTTAAATTATCATCTACAGAAAAATCATACTTAATTTTAAAAACATTATTTGGATTAAAATTTATGCCACCAACAATATCAGAGGTTTTTTCACCAAGTTTGCTGTTATTTGGTAAGTTTTTATTTTCTTCAACTCTAAAAATATTCGCAATTTTGGCTCCAAAGAAATCTTTTCCTGAATATTTGTCTGTCTTTAAAAATTCAACACCATAAGTTAATGATGCACCACCTTCTACAGCATCATTTAAACCTAATCTATTAAGGCTAAAAATATTATCAATATTAATTCTTTTATCTTCATTTTTCATGTCTTTATTATCATTTGGACTAAATCTTAAAGATATCATTGGTTTTAATATATCATTGTAATTAATTCCATTTTTTTTCAAAGGATATGAAGAGTTATATTCAATTAATGATGCTATTTTATAATTACTATTTTTTTTATATTTTTTTGAGTTTTCAGAGTTTGTATTAATATTTTTTATTAAAACATTGTAATTATTTTTAAATCCAGTTTTTGTATAATTAGAATCTGAATTGAAAATAAAATCATTGATTATAACTTTTTCGAGTACATTTGTGTCGTAATGTTTAAAAAAACCAGAAGAGCTAAATAAAAAATTTCCATTTAATTTTGTAGGATTTTCAAGGTTTTTTAATAAACTATAATTTGGATAGATAAACTCATATCTATCATTACTTGATTCATTTAAGCTTTCATAAACTTGGAAGTTTGCACTAAAAGATAAATCTTCTCTGTATGCTCTAATTCCTAGAGATGATGATAGTGTGTTTGTATTGTTTATTATAGGTGATTTTAGTTTATATGTCTTTAAGTATGTATCGTTTGAAGTTTGTTCCAATTTAAGAGTTAATTCACTTTCATCAAAATTAGTAAAATCTAACTTTTTAGATGTGTTTGAAAAAAAGTGACTTTTAATAGGATTATTTTTTTCATTAAAGAAACTAAAATCGATGACACTATTAGTTTTTGCATTAACAGATCTATATTCAGATTGTAATAACATTTTTTCACCTTTGTAAAATCTTGGTGTGAATGTAAAATCTTTATTGTCGGATATAACACTGTAATATGGAATATGAAAAGATGCACCCAAAGTACTTGAGTCTTTAAAAGTAGGCATTAAAAAACCCGATTGTCTTTTAACAGAAGGATCTGGATGAAAAAATTTTGGAAAATAAAATACTGGTTTATCATAAAGTTTTAACCATGCATTTTCATAATAAATTATTTTTTTTTCTTTATCATGTTTTATTTTTTTTGCAGAAAGTTGCCATGGAGGACAATTATCATTTTTTTTGCAAGTAGTAAAAACACCTTTTGTGATTATTGTTTCATTTCCATCGCTAGAAATAGTATTACCTTTCAATCTTGGTTCATTATCGTTTTGAAGTGATTTATTATTAAAATCAATAGACAAATCTTTACCTATTAATTTCTTAGATGCTAAATTTATATAAGCTTTATCAACTTGTAATATATTTTTTTCAAAATCAATTATTTTTGCTTTATTTACTTTAATCAAACCATCATTTAAAGTGTATGTAAAACTTTCTACTAAAAAAAAGTTTTTTATATCATCTTCTATACTTGAATCAGTCGGTGATTTAATTATTTTTTCATTTATATGATAAAAGATATTTTGAGATTTAATTAAAGTTTTTTTTATTAAATCTCTTATTTCAACATTTCCGGTAGCATTTATGATTGATGTTTTTTGATCGTATATAAATTTATTTGCTTTTATTTCAATATTTTCATTAACTGCTTTAGCTATTCCATTTTCAGCATTTAAAACTAACAATTTTTTATTGTATATAAATTTTTTTGCATTTAAAGTTATATTGTCCTTAACTGAAGTAGCAATTCCATTAGTTGCTTTTATAATATTTCCATTTTCCACAATATTAATTTCAGAAGCATTAAAAATAAATTCTTCACTAAATGCGCGGCTTTCATTTAATAGAAAAAAAAATATAATTAATAAGCAAGTAATAAATTTATTTTTCATTAATTCTAACCAATCCAATTGATATAAAAATTGCTAATACCAAAAAAGGTAACCATGAGGATGCAATAATTGGAATTTTTCCTGTTTCTCCCATTAAGTTAAATAAATAGTAAAAATAATAAATTAATGTTGATAAAAGTATACCTAACATAATATGAAATATAATAGGCTTATTACGCTTGATGTTAAACATTATTACTGAAGATAATAAGGACATTAAAGTTAGATATATAGGAAATGACATAAGTTTGTGTAGTTGAGATTTGATTTCATTAGCAGAATACCCTAGTGCTTTGTAGTCTTTTTGAAGCTGTAATAATTCAAATATATTAAGTGAAGATAAATTTTTGAACAAATTATTGATTTTATTTTGATTAAAATGAGTTTTAATAATCATACTTTCTTCTAATTCAATAGTAGTGTTACCTTTTGAAATGTTAGGATTAAAAATTATCCATTGTACACTTGATATATCAACTTTAGGAGATTTTATTATTTGAATTAACTCAAATTCATCATTGAATTCATTTATAGTAACATTTCTAATAAAATGATCTTTAATTTTATTAGCATTTATAATATATATTTTTTCATCAATTTCATCTTTAATCCATAATCCATTTCTTGTAGCTACAGCTAAATATTTATTATCACTTGAATAGGCATTCTTTAAATCAAAATATATAAATTTTAATTTTGATGAAAAATGGTAGTAAAATGAAATTAA
>JAPYTV010000028.1 GCA_029941985.1 Candidatus Pelagibacter sp.
AAATGAATAGATATATAATTCTTGCAATAATTATGGCTATGATTTTTCTTTTAGGATGGCCTTTAGAATGGGTTCCAATCGTCATGATAATAGTTCCAATTATTTTGCCTTTAGTTGAAGCTTTAGGGTTTAATTTAACTTGGTTTGCAATTCTTGTTGCGGTCAATTTACAAACTGCCTGGCTCTCACCACCAGTTGCTTTATCGGCATATTTTTTAAAAGGTGTTGTTCCTGAGTGGGATCTTAAAGATATTTATCACGGAATGATGCAATTTATGGTTATCCAAGTAATAGGATTAATTCTAATTATAATATTTCCGCAAATTGCCTTATGGCTTCCAGCCTATCTATATGGACAGTAGAATTTATTAGTTTATTATAAAATAGTGATTCAAGATAAAGCTAAAAATAGTTTAATTAATTGGGAGATTGTCTCAGTTAATCCAAAAGATAAAAAGTGGAGCTGGATAGACCTTTTTTGCTTTTGGGGAAATAACATACAAAGCATAATAGCATTTTCGCTTATAGCTTCTCTCTATCTTGTTTATGATCTAAATATTATAGTAGTTTTTTTAGGTAGTTTAATCGGATCTTTTTTTGTTTATTTCTTTGCAAACTTAATAGGTAAACCATCACAAAAGCATGGCATTCCTTTTCCTGTTTTATTAAGAACATCCTTTGGATTTAAAGGAGCTAAGTACTTTGCTCTATTAAGAGGTTTAGTCGGTATTTTTATGTTTGGTGTTCAAACATATTTTTTATCAAAAGCATTTAGCTATTTAATAAGAATATTAATTTTTTCGATTGATAAAACAATAGTTGATCAAGATATTTTTTTAATTTTTTTGTTGGGTTTAAATATAATTGACTGGACATCATTTATTATTGCCATCTTATTGCAGGCATTTTTATTTAGTAGAAATCATAAATTTAACAAACTAATTATAAATTTTTCAGCAATAACTGTTTATTTAGGAATTATATTATTTTTTTTAGTAGTAATTCTTTTTGATTTTGATCACGTAACAGAGGCGTTTATAGACATATTTACTTTTAATAATTTTTTTATTAAATCCAACATTGCTCCTTTGATCACTGTTGCTGGAACTATTTTTGCTTATTTCTCAGTAGTTCTTGTTAACTATGGTGATTTTTCTCGTTACGTTAAAAATGAAAATGAATTAAAAAAAGGTAATTTGAGTTTATTTTTAAATTTAATTATTTTTTCATTTTTAGCAGTTTTTATAGTTATTGGGGTCGATGTTATTTTAAACAAAAACCTAGAACACATGGAAAGAATTTTAACAAGTCCAACTGATATTATTGGTAAGTTTGACAATATTTTAATAACAGTAATAGTTTTATTTTTCATTATTATAGCTTCTGCTTCAACAAATTTAATAGCAAACTATATACCTGCTCAAAATTCATTACTAAATTTTTTACCAAGTAAACTTAATTTAAAAAAAGTAGCTTTTATTATTGTTATCTTAGGATTTATTATCGGTATTTTTTGGTTACCACTATTAAGTCAAATTGGGATTTTATCATTTGTAGATACAATAGGTTCTTTTTTTGGACCTATTTTTGGTATTATGGTAGTTGATTATTACCTAGTTAAAAAAAGTAATCTAAATAATAAAGATATTTTCTCGTTAGATCCAAGTGGAACTTATTTCTATTCCAATGGTTGGCACATTAAAGGTATTTATAGTCTGATAATTGGCTTTATTTTTGCAGCAGGAACAATTTGGAATGAAAATTTAATGTATTTACAATCTTATTCATGGATAATAGGTGCTTTCATCTCATCTTTAACTTACTATCTATTAGCGAGCAGATAGTTTTTATGCATCAATTTGATTTAAAAAACAAAACTGCAATTGTTACTGGTGGAGCTCAAGGTTTTGGACTAAATATTGCAAAAAGATTTTTAGATTCAGGTGCAAAAGTTATAATTTGGGACATTGATAAAAGTGAACTAATTAAGGCATCAAAAGAATTAAACAATCCCAATCTTTCATATAACGTTGTTGACGTATCTAATTTTGATCAAGTTAAAGAAATTGTAGACGATATAATTAAAATATCCAATATTGATATACTAATCAATAATGCTGGAATTACTGGTTCAACATCATCTTTATGGGATTATGATGTGGCTGAATGGAATAAAATTGTTCAAATCAACTTAATGGGTACATTTAACTGCTGCAAGTGTATTGTTCCAACTATGATCAAAAATAACTATGGTAGAATTGTTAATGTAGCTTCTGTTGCTGGAAAAGAGGGTAATGCTAATGCAAGCGCATATAGCTCTGCAAAAGCAGGAACTATTGGTTTAACAAAGTCACTTGGAAAAGAATTAGCAGATAAAAATATAGCTGTTAATGCTGTCACACCTGCAGGAGCTAAAACAAGAATTTTAAATCAAATGTCAAAAGAACATGTTGCTAGAATGCTATCAAAAGTTCCAAGAGGTAGATTTTTAGAAATAGAAGAATTTACTTCTTTGGTCTGTTGGCTTTCATCAGAAGAAAATTCTTTCTCTACAGCTGCAGTATTTGATATAAGTGGTGGTAGATCTACTTATTAGGTTTAATTTTAGGGGCAAAATCAATCCTTTTTTCAAAAATTTTTTTTTCTTTAGATATAACTGGAGCTAAAATTATTATTGACCAGTAGATTAAAAGTATAAATATAGAAATTGATCTCATTCATTGTACTTATAATTTAATAATGTATTAAGAATGTTTAAAATTTGTTCAAATATTGTTTTATTTAAAAATAAAGTATATATCGATCAACAATGTTAAAAAAAATTTTATTAGTTGTTTTTTCTTGTATTTTACTTCAACAGATTGTTTTAGCAGATAAAATAGTTGTTTTTGATTTTACTGAAGATGAATTTAAAAAATTGAAGGTAAAAAAGGTAAAAGGCAAAACTACATGGTCTTTAGGATTTAACAAAAATGGGAATTTTATAAAAGCTGAAGCCGAAGGTAAAGGCTCTGGTTTGGGTAAAGAAGTTGAAATTAATCTTTCAAAAACACCATTTATTAATATTACCTGGAAAGTTGAGAGAGATCTTTCAGGAATTATCGAAAATAGCAAAAAGGGACATGATTATGCAGCTAGAGTTTTTGTTATTAAAAAAACTGGATCTACAGTTCTTTCAAATAGAGCAATAAACTATGTTTTTTCAAGCAATAACTCCATTGGAGATTATTGGTCTAGTCCATATACAAAAAAATCTATTGATTATGTTTTGTCTACCACAAAAGATAATTTAGATACGTGGGTTACAGTTAAAGCAAATGTTAAAAAACATTTTAAAAAACTTCATGGCTTAGATGTTGATGAGCTATCAGGAGTAGCAATTATGACTGATACAGATAATTCTAAGTTGAAAGCTATTGCTTATTATCAAAATATTTATTTTTCTTCAGAATAGTTAAAATTTTAGATACTTCTTAAGACCCATACTTAAAAAAGACAAAAGTATAGCAACTATAACATCTTCAATCGGAGCAGCACCTGGAACGCCAAAATTCCACGCAATAACTCCAACCAACCAAATAATATAAACTTTCATTATTAATGTTATTATATCTCAGTTTAATGTTAAATAATCATTTTTTATTGATATCATAACTAAATGCATTAAAATTTAACTTAGTTGTCTTGCTTTAATAAATAAATTTTTCATCATTTTGATGTTAATAATTTTTGTATTTACGTTCCTTGGACTAGGATGATAACAAGCGATAAGAGTTTTTCCATCAGGTAGGTTGTACTTTTTCCCGTGTTTAAATATGAATTTTTTATCAATTTGAAAATTTTTTTTATAAAATTTAATACAATTATCAAAAGCCAGCTTACCTAAAGTCACTATAGCTTTTAAATTTTTAAGATTAGTAATTTCATTGTCAAAATAACTAGAGCAATTAATTAATTCTTTAGTATGAGGCTTATCACCTGGAGGAACACATTTTAAAATATTAGTTATATAAGTAGAGTTTAATTTTAGTCCATCATTTATATGATTAGAAAATGATTGATTTGAAATTTTAGCAGTGTGAAGACATTTAAATAAAAAATCACCAGATTTATCACCAGTAAAAGCTCTACCAGTTCTAGTACCGCCATGCGCAGCTGGAGCCAAACCAATAATCATTAATTTAGCTTTTAAATCTCCAAACCCTGGAACTGGTTTTCCCCAGTAATTTTCATTAATATTATTTTTTCTTTTTATCAAAGTTATTTTTTTACTAAATTTTATTAATCTAGGACATTTTTTACACTTTATAATTTTATTCTTAAGAATTTTTGAACTATCCATAATTAGTATGTTATATTAAATTATGTCATCAAAAAAAGCTATGAAACTTGCTCAAAAACAAGCTTTTGCTAAACATAGAAGTAATATTACAAACAGTAGGTTTAGTTCAAAAAAAATAAATTTTTCTCACAAGATTAATAGAAAAAATAAAAAATCTTAACTTTCTTTATCAAAAATTCAACTTTATTTACATAATTATTCATTAATAAGTTTTTTTTTAAATAGAGAAATTCCATTTTCGACTTTATGTTTATAAGAATCTTTAAAGCTTTCAAGCTGCCATCCTGTTAACCTTTTTTGAATTTTAATAAGGTTTTCTTCTTTCCATTTATTGCTAGTAACTTCAGTTTTCCATATTTTCTTTTCTTTATTACTGCGGCCACAACCATAACAATAACCTGTTTGAGGATCTGTTTTACAAATACTTATACAAGGCGAAATAATCATTTTTTTTAAATAATTGTTAATTTATAAATGATTATTTGTATATTTCATAACTATTGTCATTGGACAAATTCAATCAATAATATATAAAATCTCATAATTTGTGGGCAGTTGGCGGAATTGGTATACGCGCTGGTCTTAGGAACCAGTGGGGCAACCCTTAAGAGTTCGAGTCTCTTACTGCCTACCAGAACAAATATAAAATTATGAAAGTTACAATAGAAAACAAAAAAGGGTTAAGCAAAGATTTAAAAGTTTTTATAGATAAAAAAACTATGAATACTTACATGGAAGAAAAGTATGAGAAAATTAAAGACACTGTTAACTTAAAAGGATTTAGACCGGGAAAAGTTCCAAAAGAAGTTTTAAAAAGACAGTTTGGAAAAGCTATTTTTGGTGAAGTGTTAGATAAAGTTTTAAAAGATACAACAACTAAAGTTTTAGAAGAAAATAAAATTAAACCAGCAGGGCAACCAAAACTTGATTTAAAAACATACGGTGAAGATAAAGATCTAGAGTATATAATTTCTGTAACAGAACTACCAAAAGTGGAAATTAAATTTGTAGAAAATATAGAGTTTGATCAATACACAGTAAAAATTGACACAAATGAAACTGATAAAAGAATTAAAGAAATAGCAAAAAACCAAAATAATTTTAAAGATGTAGATGAAGATAAGAAAGCATCTGATGGAAACTTAGTTATTTTTGATTATAAAGCGACCATTGACGGTAAAGAATTTACTGGTGGTGAAGGTAAAAATACTCAATTAATTTTAGGAAAAGATTTATTTATTAAAGGTTTTGATAAACAATTAATTGGGGTTAAAAAAAACGAAGAAAAATTTGTTGATGTAGCATTACCTGAAAACTATCCTCAAAAAGAATTCGCTAATAAAAAAGCTAAATTTAACTGTAAAATTATTACTATAAAAAAATCTGAAGATGTAAAAATTGATGATGAATTAGCAAAAAACTTAGGAACAAAAGATTTAAAGAATTTAAAATCAATAATTTCAAAACAAATTAACGATGAATATAAAAACTCATTGGATATGATATCCAAGAAAAAAATCCTAGAAGAAATTGAAAAGTTTAAAGTAGATGAAATTCCTGAAAACTTAATTGATGAAGAAGTTAAAATCCTATCACAGGGTATGTCAGAAGAAGAATTAAAAAAAAATAAAAAAGAATTTGAGGAAACTGCAAAAAAAAGAATTAAAGTTGGGTTAATTCTAAACGAATTTGGTGAACAAAATAATATAAAAGTTACTGAGCAAGAAATTCAGGGTGAGGTACAAAAACAAATTAGAATGATGCCAGGTCAAGAAAAAATGGTTATGGAGTTTTACCAAAAAAATCCATCGGCATTAGCAAGTTTGAGAGGAAATGTATATGAGGAAAAAATTATCAATTTAATTAAATCTAAAGCTAAACCAAATAATAAAGATATATCTAAAGTAGAAGCGGAAAAAATTATAAAAGAATCTCAAAAAAAAGAACATAAACATGATAACAATCATAAAGAAGAAAAAAAAGCCAAACCTACAGACACTCCTATAAAGAAAAAAAACGATAAACTCAAAAAAACTCTTTCGAAAGAAAAAAAATCAACAACAAAAGGTGTTAAAGCAAAAAAAGTTAGCAAAAAGTAATCACAAGTTGTATAAGTTAAGAGAATCAACTTATGACAATAAAATTTTCTGAACATATGAATACTCTAGTGCCAATGGTAGTTGAGCAAACTGGCAAAGGTGAACGAGCTTATGATATTTATTCAAGACTTTTAAAAGAAAGAGTAATTTTTTTAGTTGGCTCAATTAATGATAACGTTGCCTCTTTAATAACTGCACAACTTTTATTTTTAGAGTCAGAAGATCCAAAAAAAGAAATTTATCTTTATATAAATAGTCCAGGAGGTTTAGTTACTGCTGGTTTAGGTATTTATGATACTATGCAATATATTAAACCTGATGTTTCAACTTTATGTATTGGCCAAGCAGCATCTATGGGATCATTCTTACTTGCTGCTGGAAAAAAAGGAAAAAGATTTTCTTTGCCAAATTCTAGAATAATGGTTCATCAACCTTCAGCTGGTTTTCAAGGTCAAGTCACTGATATTGAAATTCATGCAAATGAAGTTTTAGCATTAAAAAAAAGACTTAATGAAATTTATTCAAAACATACAAATAAATCAGTTGACGATATAAAGTTAGCCCTTGAAAGAGATAATTTTATGACCCCGGATCTTGCTAAAGAATTTGGTTTAATTGACGAAGTGGTAGAAAATCGAAAATAGTCCACAAGATCTTGATTATTCAAAACGTACACTTGATTAGTTGGACTTATCTATATTAAAGTAGTTCAATTGATTCGTTTTAAAAATTATGACAACTAATAATAAAAATATTCTTTACTGTTCATTTTGCGGAAAAAGTCAGCACGAAGTTATAAAATTAATTGCAGGACCAACGGTTTTTATTTGTGATGAATGTGTTGAGCTTTGTATGGATATTATTAAAGAAGAAAATAAGGATACATTTGTCAAACATCAGGATGGATTACCATCACCTAAAGAAATTTGTGCAGTTCTAGATGATTATGTAATTGGCCAAGAACATGCAAAAAAAGTTTTATCAGTTGCTGTCCATAATCATTACAAAAGATTAAACTATGAAAATAAAACAAGTAAGAATGTAGAACTGTCTAAATCAAATATTTTATTAGTTGGACCTACTGGTTGTGGTAAAACTTTATTAGCCCAAACACTTGCTAGAATTCTAGATGTTCCATTTACAATGGCTGATGCAACAACACTAACTGAAGCTGGTTATGTCGGAGAAGATGTTGAAAATATTATTTTAAAATTATTACAAGCCGCAGATTACAATGTTGAGAAAGCTCAAAGAGGAATTGTTTATATTGATGAAGTAGATAAAATTAGTAAAAAATCTGAAAACCCTTCTATCACCAGAGACGTATCTGGAGAAGGCGTTCAACAAGCTTTATTAAAAATTATGGAAGGAACAGTTGCAAGTGTTCCTCCGCAAGGTGGGAGAAAACATCCTCAACAAGAGTTTTTGCAGGTTGATACAACAAATATTTTATTTATTTGTGGAGGCGCTTTTGCTGGCCTAGATAAAATTATATCTCAAAGAGATAAGGGTACTTCTATTGGTTTTGGTGCAGATGTTAAAAATACAGAAGATAAAAAAATAGGTGAATGGATGAAAACTTTAGAACCTGAAGATTTATTAAGATATGGTTTAATTCCAGAATTTATTGGTCGATTGCCAATGATAGCAACTCTTGAGGATTTAGATGAAAAATCATTAATCAAAATACTACAAGAACCAAAAAATTCTTTAACAAAGCAATATCAAGAAATGTTTAAGATAGATGGAGCGAAACTTACTTTTAAAGATAATGCTTTAAAAGAAATTGCTTTAAAAGCCATTAACAAAAAAACTGGTGCAAGAGGACTAAGATCTATACTTGAGAATATTTTGTTAAAAACAATGTATAATCTTCCAAGTCAAGATAACGTTGAGGAGGTTATAATAGATGCTAGTGCGGCTAAAGGTCTATCACAACCTATCATAGTTCATTCCAAAACAAACAATAAAGCTAAATCAGATAAAATATCAGCTGCTTAATTAATCATCGTTAATAACTAATAAATAACTTGCAATATAATATTTAATATCCATATTTAGATTATGGATGTAAAAATTTCTTTACCACTATTACCTTTAAGAGACATAGTTGTCTTTCCAAATATGGTTGTTCCTCTATTTGTAGGAAGAGACAAATCTATAGCAGCCTTAAATGATGTAATGAAAAAAGATAAAAAAATTATTTTAGTAACTCAAAAAAATTCAGAAATTGATGACCCTAAAAAATCTGATATTTTTATGTATGGTAGTGAAGGAATTATACTGCAACTCTTAAAACTACCAGATGGTACTGTTAAAGTACTTCTTGAAGGAAATAAAAGAGTAAAAATATTAGATTTTAATGATAATGATCAATTTATTACATGCGATTATACTTATCATAATGATGTTATAAATGAAGGTGAAGATTTAATGCCTCTAGCAATGACTGCTGTTAGAAGAATGGAAAAATTAACATCTATTAATAAAAAGGTTTCAAACGAAACAATTAATAACATTAAAGGATTAAAAGATGCGTCTTATATAGCTAACAATCTAGCATCACATATAACAGCTACGATTTTTGAAAAACAAAAAATTTTTGAAACTATTGATGTTAAGAAAAGATTAAATTCTATTATTAAAATCATGGAAAATGAGACTAGTATTATCGGTGTTGAAAAAAGAATTAGAGGTCGAGTTAGAACTCAAATGGAAAAAACCCAAAGAGAATACTATCTAAACGAACAACTTAAAGCTATTCAGAAAGAATTAGGTGAAATTGAAGATGGTAAAGATGAAACTTCAAACTTAAACAAAACTATCTTAAAAGCAAAAATGCCAAAAGAAGTTGAAAAAAAATGTATGTCAGAGCTTAAAAAATTGAAAAATATGAGCCCAATGTCAGCTGAAGCAACTGTAGTTCGAAACTATCTAGACTGGATGATTGATCTCCCTTGGTACAAAAAAAGTGAAGTTGATATAGATTTAAAAAAAGCATTAAGCGTTTTAGATACAGATCACTTTGGTTTAGAAAAAGTTAAAGAAAGAATTATTGAATTTTTAGCTGTACAAAAAAGAATGGGCAAAATTAAAGGTCCAATTTTATGTTTGGTAGGTCCTCCTGGTGTAGGAAAAACCTCGTTAGGAAAATCAATTGCAAAAGCTACTAATAGAGAGTTTGTGAGAATGTCAGTTGGAGGAATGCGTGATGAAGCTGAAATTAGAGGCCACAGAAGAACTTATATTGGTTCCTTACCAGGAAAAATTGTTCAGCTGATGAAAAAAGCTGGAACTAAAAACCCTTTAATTCTTATTGATGAAATAGATAAAATTGGAAATGACTACAGAGGAGATCCTTCTTCAGCATTACTAGAAGCGTTAGACCCTGAACAAAACTCAACATTTAATGATCATTATTTAGAAGTTGATTATGATTTATCTGATGTGATGTTCGTAACTACAGCAAATACATTAAATATTTTACCTCCCTTATTAGATAGGATGGAAGTAATTAGATTGGCTGGATACACAGAAGATGAAA
The DNA here is from genome assembly GCA_029941985.1 of Candidatus Pelagibacter sp. GTDB lineage: Bacteria > Pseudomonadota > Alphaproteobacteria > Pelagibacterales > Pelagibacteraceae > Pelagibacter. Next base: position 9,986 of record JAPYTV010000028.1, read on the forward strand.
AAATTAATATTGCAAACAAATTCCTTTTACCAAAACAAATAAAAGATAACGGTGTTAAAGATAACGAAATGACTTTATCAAAAGGAATAATTAAAGAAATAATTAGAAGTTATACAAAAGAATCAGGTGTAAGAAACTTAGAAAGAGAAATTTCAAAAGTTGCAAGAAAAGTTGTAAAAAAGATAATATCTGGTGAAGAAAAAGAAGTTAAAGTAGACTCTAAAAATCTGTCTGATTTTTTAGGAATTAAAAAATTTAAATTTGGGGAACTAGAAAGTAAAGATAAAATTGGAGTCGTGACTGGTTTAGCTTGGACTGAATATGGTGGAGAAATTCTCAAAATTGAAACTGTTACTATGCCTGGAAAAGGTAGAATGCAAATTACAGGTAAATTAGGTGATGTAATGCAAGAGTCAGTTAAAGCTGCTAAATCATTTATTAGATCTAAATGCTTGGATTATGGGATTATACCACCACTTTTTGAAAAAAAAGATTTTCATATTCACGTTCCTGAAGGTGCAACGCCAAAAGATGGACCATCTGCAGGTATTGGAATGGTTACATCAATAGTTTCTTCTATAACAAATAATCCTGTTAGAAGAGATATTGCAATGACTGGTGAAGTTACTTTAACAGGTCAAGTATTACCAATTGGTGGATTAAAAGAAAAATTACTAGCAGCACACAGAGCAGGTATTAAACTGGTTATAATTCCTAAAGATAATGAAAAAGATCTAGTAGACATGCCTAAAAAAATTGTTGATGAGATCAAGATTGTCCCTGTTATGTATGCCGATGAAGTTTTAAAAATTGCGTTAACTAATGAACTAAAGAGAGTAGAGTGGGTTGAGGTTGAAAAAATTTCTAAAACTGGTGATAAATCTCAAGCCAGTATTCAATAAAGCTAGGGATAGTATAGGGATAGTGTTTGTTCACTTATTGGACATCCGATGCACATCTTAATAGTTTGCTTTCTAAAATTAGTTGTTATAAATAATGCGTTATTTGGTTTTGGGCGGTTAGCTCAGTTGGTAGAGCATCTCGTTTACACCGAGGGGGTCAA
>JAPYTV010000029.1 GCA_029941985.1 Candidatus Pelagibacter sp.
TTTTTTTGAGGATTTTTATTTATTTTTTTCCAATATTTAACTCTTTTTGGTCCAGCATTATAAGCTGCTATAGCAAATGGATAAGCTCCATCATATTCTAAAATTAACCCAGCAATATAATGAGATCCTAAATTAATATTGTACTCCGTGTCTGATGTTAATCGTGATTTTGAATAAGGTAATTTTGCTTGCTTTGATACTAATTTTGCTGTGTAAGGCATTAATTGCATTAAACCTTTTGCTCCAGCATGACTATTAGCAGTCATATCAAATTCACTTTCCTGTCTTATTATAGATAGTATAAAAGCCGATTCTGGGATTTTACGTTTATTTATATATTTTGGAGTGCTGATTATTGGATAATTAAAATCATTATGAAATCTTTTTTGATAAGAAGCTAATTTTGAAAGTTGTATTGCGAAATCATATCTAGATATATTTGTTGCAAGTTCGGCAGCTAAAATTTCACTTCCATTTCCAATATTATCATTAGCAAGATGTCTTAATATATGTTTTGTATATTTATCTTTGTTTAATTCATCTAGCAAACGAACAATTTTTACCAATTCCTTTTTATAAAAATATTTTTTATATTTTTCATTCACTTTCATTTGCTCTTCTAGTTCGAAGTTTTGATTAGGTTTAATTTTTAAATGTGCTAATTGACCATAATAAGTAGTTAAATATTTTGTAGCTTCAAGGTACCATTTATAAGATTGATCTTTATCTTCAATTTTTTCGTAAGCTTTACCTAACCAGTATGCACCTCTAGCTAAACTTATGGGATATCCTACATTTTGATAAAAATTATTAAAATGATCAATTGCTAAAATAGGATCATTTAAAAAACTCAAGGCTATCCACCCACTTAACCATTCTGCTTCAGCATATTCAGGTCCAATCTCAAGTGAATGTTTACTACTAATTTTATAAGCCATTTCATATCTCTTTTTGTAAATAAGAGCCCTTGCTATTATTGCTCTTTCTATCCACCACTTATCTGGCCTAACTAAATAATTTTTATTATTTTTAGTTTTAAGTAAAATTTCTAAAGAATCATCAATTCTTCCTCTTTTTCTTCTCCACTTTAGTCGGTCATAATTTAAACCAGCATCGTTTTTTAATTTTGTTGGAACATTTTTAATAGCTTTATCTACACCATAAGATTTACTCATCAAAATTTGTCGAGCCGTATAAAGTAACCGATAATCTTTCGGTAAATATCTTAGCATTCTTTTTAGATCCCAGTACTTGTTTTCCCAAGCAAGATAATCTGCTCTTTTAATATAATCACTAGAATTTAAATATTTTTTATATTTTTTTCTAAAGTGCTTCATGTTAGCTCTGCTTAAATCTGCAGTAATCCAACCATCTTTAATTAAGCTTATTCCTTTATCAACATTTCCTGACATTATAAAACTTTCACCTAGTATTAGTTTACCATAACCACTTAATGGATCATTTGGCCCAAACCAATTAATTATTTTTTTTGGAGATACTCTGGCTGTTGATAATTTATGTTCTGCTAAATACTTAATTCTGTTAATTCTTGGATAATTTTCGTTACGCTTTATAAACAAACTATAATCATAAAAACTAGCTTGATTACCGGTCGTAAGTAAGTGCTTCCATTGAATAAAATTATATATGGATTTATCTTTTGTTTTTTTGGATAACTTTAAGGCAGAACTCCATTTACCTTTCTCGAATGCTTGAATAGATTTTTTAGCTATATTGAAATCTTTTTTTTTAAAATATTTTGATTTTTTTTGAATTTTTTCTCTTTCTTTTTTTACTATTAAAGGCTTACTTTTTGGCAATAAAAAGTTAATTTTTTTTTCTACTTCTTTAACAATCTTTATTTTTTTTTTATTTTCCTTAAATTCATCCTTTTTAGGTTTTGACTTTGGCTTAATAATACCTTTAGTTATTTTCTCAGCCTTTGTTATCTTGTCTAGAATAGGTTTTTTTAAAGGTATAATTGTTAATTCTGTTGCTAAAATATTAGATGTTAACAGTAAAATAATTATTAATGTTTTTATTAAAAATGATATTTTTCTAAGCATAAATTTTACTAAGTGAATCTGTAAACTATGTTATAAGTATTTATGTTCAAAGGATCAAATGTTGCTTTAATAACACCGTTTAAGAATAATAAGCTTGATGTTGACTCCTATGTAAAGCTTATACATTTCCATATAAATAATGGTACTAATGCATTAGTACCAGCAGGAACAACAGGTGAATCTCCAACACTAAGTCACAAGGAACATCAGCAAGTTATAGAGCTATGTATTAAAGAAAGTGTTGGTAAAAATCCTGTTATAGCGGGTACTGGATCTAATTCAACCGAAGAAGCAATTTCTTTAACTACACATGCTGAAAAGGTAGGTGCAAATGCAGCTCTAATTGTAACACCTTATTATAATAAACCTACACAGGAAGGTCTATATCAGCACTATAAAGCTATAAATGATAAATGTGGAATACCTATAATAATTTATAATATTCCAGGAAGATCAGTGATTGACATGTCTGTTGATACAATGGCAAGGTTATTTGAATTAAAAAATATTATTGGGGTTAAAGATGCAACTGGTGATCTAGACAGAGTTGACCAACAAAAAAATAAAATGGGTAAAGATTTTATTCAATTAACTGGCAATGATGATAATGCATTAGAATTTAATAAAAGAGGTGGAGTAGGGGCAATTAGTGTAACAGGTAACATAGCTCCAAAACTTTGTTCTGAATTTCAAAAACTTTCTATATCTAAAAAAGAAAATGAAAAAAAAGAAGCTGAAAAAATAGATAAAATTTTACAACCAATTCATACTTCAATGTTCATTGAAAGCAATCCAAGTCCAGTTAAATATGCAGCCAAGCTTTTAGGATTGTGTGAAGATGATGTAAGACTACCATTAGTTAAAATTACAGAGAATACAAAAAAAGCTGTTAAAAAAGCCTTAGCATCAGCTAATTTACTTTAATGAATAAAAAAACCAATCATGGTTTAAAAATTATTTGTTTAAATAGAAAAGCAAGTTTTAACTATTTTTTTGAAGATATAATTGAAGCTGGGATTGTTCTTAAAGGTTCCGAAATAAAATCTATTAGAGATGGAAAGGTCAATATAGCAGATTCATATGCTGTAGAAAAAAATGGAGAAATTGTTTTAATAAATTCCCATATAGCAGCATATAAACAAGCTAGTTATTCTGGTCATCGTCCAATGGATGAACGAAAATTGTTATTAAATAAAAGAGAAATTAATAAATTAATAGGAAAAATGCAAAGAGATGGATTTACTCTTGTTCCAACAAAAATGTATTTTAAAAAAGGGAAAGCTAAAATTGCAATAGCTGTTGCTAAAGGAAAAAAACAATATGACAAAAGAGCAACCAAAAAAAACAGGGACTGGAATCGTGATAAAGCAAGATATATTAGAAAATCTAGTTAAGTTAGTTTATTTAGGAATTGGTTCTAATTTAGGAAACAAAAATAATAATATAGAAATAGCAAAATCAAAATTACAGAATTATCAGATTAAAATTTTAAAATGCTCAAGTAATTACGAATCTGAATCTTGGCCAGATCCAAAAAATCCTAAGTTCATAAATATAATTATTAAAATAAAAACAAGTTTATCTCCATTAGAACTTTTAAAAATATGTAATTTAATTGAAATACAGTTAGGTAGGAAAAGATTTAAAAAAAACTCACCAAGAACTTGCGATATTGACATTATTGATTATGATCAAAAAATATTTATTGATAAGAGTAGAAATTTAATATTACCACATAACTCAATGACGCAAAGAAACTTTGTTTTATTGCCTCTTTTTGAGATTGATCAATCTTGGCAACACCCAAAATCTAGGATTAGTATTGTTAAATTAATCAGTTCATTACAAATTAAAGACTTAAGATCTATTAAACAAATATAAATTAATGCTATAATAAGAAATGCTTAATTCAGAAGAATTAATAAATAAAATTAAATCTTATAATAAATTTTTAAATCCTGAAAAATTACATAAGGCTTATAACTTTGCTATTAAAGCACATAAAAATCAAAGAAGAGATTCTGGAGATCCTTATTCAAACCATCCAATTGCCGTAGCAAGTATTTTAACTGAGCTTAAATTAGATAGTGCAACTATTACTACTGGATTATTACATGACACAATAGAAGACACGCACGCTACATTCGAAACAATAAAAAAAGAGTTTGGCCAAGAAGTGGCTGACTTGGTTGAGGGTGTGACTAAAATTTCGGTTTTTGAAAATCAAGCTGTTTCTAATTCTAAAGCAGAAAATTTTAGGAAATTAATTTTAGCTACTTCAAAAGATATTAGAGTTTTATTCGTTAAAGTAGCTGATCGTCTTCATAATATGAGAACGATTGAAGCAATTGATAAAATTGAAAAAAAAGAACGTATTGCAAGAGAAACAATGGAAATTTATGCACCATTAGCCGATAGGATGGGGATGCATGGAATTCGAGACGAACTAGAAGACCTTTCTTTTAAAGTTTTAAACAATCAGGCAAGAAAACTAATAAACAAAAGACTTGAAGAAATTAAAGATGACAATGTAAATAGTTTTAATTCTATCTCGTATCAATTTAGTGATTTGTTAAATCAACACAATTTAAATGCAGAAATTATTGGTAGAGAAAAAACACCTTTTTCTATTTGGAGGAAAGTTCAAAAAAAAAGAACCTCACTTGAACAAATTTCTGATATTATTGGCTTTAGAATTATCTTAAATAATATTGAAGACTGCTATAAAGCTCTTGGAATTTTCCATAAAGAATGGAATTGCATTCCCGGAAAATTTAAAGACTATATTTCCTCACCAAAAATTAATAAATATCAATCATTACATACTTCAATTATAGGACCAAATAGAAGACCTATTGAAATTCAAATTAGAACTAAACAAATGCATGAATTTGCCGAAAGAGGTATTGCATCTCATTGGAAATATAAATCCTCTGAAAAGTTTAATTCATTAACTTGGAAAGAGTATGATTGGTTGGCTGACTTAGTAGAAATTATCGATCGTAATGAAAATCCTGAAGATTTTTTTGAGTATACAAAACTTCAAATGTTTCAGGAAAACGTTTTTTGCTTTACACCAAAGGGCTCGATAATAAAACTACCTAAAGATGCAACACCTATTGATTTTGCTTATGCTGTACATACAAAAATTGGTGATAATGCAGTTGGCTGTGAAATAAATGGTAATAGTAGTGAGTTACAAAGTATACTCAGAAATGGTGATGTTGTTAAAATTATAACTTCGAAAAATAAGTCACCATCATTGCATTGGATACCTGTAACAAAAACAGGTAAAGCAAGATCTGCTATTAGAAAATATTGGCACACAAGAGGAGAAGAAAAAGCACAAAAAGTTAAAAAATATAACACTACACTTTGGATGTCATTACCAGACAAACCAGGTAAACTTGGTGAAGTTACAACATTAATAGGTGAGCACAAATTAAACATTTCAAGTGTTGAAATGAAAGAAAAAACCAAAGAATACATTAACTTTAGATTTAATTTAATAATTAATGATTTGAAAAACTTTACAAATTTTATTAGTCAGTTAAAACAATTAGAGATTAAATTTAAAATTATTAGACATGAGGACAACTGGTTAAAAGAACGCAATGCTTTCACACAAAAAATCTTTAAATATTTTAAAAAAAACTAACGCCTTATTAGAAGGACATTTTGTTTTATCTTCTGGTTTACATTCATCTAAATATATACAATGTGCTAAATTATTAAGCTTTCCTCATTTGGCAGATAAAATTTGCTTAGCGTTGGCAAAAAAAATAAAAAAAAAATTTAAGAAAATTGACTTAATTCTAGCACCCGCAATGGGTGGTGTTGTTATTGGATATGAAATTGGTAAATTATTAAAAAAAGAAACAATTTTTTGTGAACGTGTTAATAGAAAGTTTAAATTAAGACGTGGCTTTCATATAAAAAAAAATGCTAAAGTTCTTGTTATGGAAGATGTTATTACAACAGGTAAATCTGGTATGGAATGTGTTAAACTAATTATTAAATCTAGAGCTAAGCTTGTAGGATTTGCATCAATCATAGATAGATCTACTAAAAAAACTTTAAAGATAAAAAAATGTATAGTTTCTCATATGAAAATCGAAGTTCCTACTTTTAAAAGCAATAATCTTCCTGACTATCTTAAATCTATGCCCATAACTGTTCCAGGTAGCAGATTTATTAAATGAAAAGACTTGGTATAAACATCGATCATGTAGCAACAATCAGAAATGCCAGAGGTTCTTCACATCCTGATCCTCTGACATTAGCAAAACACGCGATGAAGTTTGGTGCATCTTCAATTACAATTCACCTTAGAGAAGATAGAAGACATATTAGAGATTATGATGTTGTTAAAATATGTAAAAATAAAAAAATACCTGTAAATTTAGAAATTTCTTTAAATAATGATATCTTAAAAATTGCCTTAAAAAATAAACCAAATTTTATTTGTCTAGTTCCGGAAAATAGAAAGGAAATAACTACAGAAGGTGGTTTGAATCTAACAAAAAATAAAAAAAAAATTAAAAAAATTATTTCAACATTCAACAAAAAAAATATTAGAACTAGTTTATTTATAGACCCAAATCTTAATGATATAAAACTATCTAAAGAATTAAGCGCTAAATGTGTTGAACTACATACTGGAAAGTTGTCAGATCTTGTTAAAGAAAAAAAAAATTATTTTTTTGAATTGGAAAAAATTAAAAAATGTACAAAACTCGCAAATTCTCTTGATTTAGAAGTACATGCTGGCCATGGTATTGATTATAAAACAGCAAAAATTTTAAATAAAATTAAATATATTAAGGAATTTAATATAGGACACTTTATAATTGGTGAGTCAATTCTTTATGGGTTTAAAAATATTATTAAAAAATTTATAAAAATATTCAATAATTAAATTATGAAAATATTAGGTATTGGCGTTGATATAGTCGACAACTCAAGAATTAAAAAATCTTTAAAAAATAACTTATTTATTAAGAGAATATTTACTACTAAAGAAATATATATTGGTAAAAAAATTAAAGATAAAAATTCTTATTATGCTAAAAGATTTGCTGCAAAAGAAGCTTTTTGCAAGGCTATTGGTACTGGTTTCAGAGATGGTTTTAATTTTAGAGATATATCAATTGTTAATAATAAACTAGGAAAACCTTTCTTTCTAATAACCGACAAGATAAATAAAATTATTAAAAATCAATTTAAAGTTTCTTCCTTTAATTTCTTTCTATCAATTTCTGATGAAAAAAAATATTCTATTGCCTATGTAATTTTACAAAAAAAATGAAAATAGACAAAAATTTCTTTAAAGAAAACCTTAAAACAATTTTTTACGCATTATTTATTGCTATAATAATTAGATCTTTATTTATACAACCATTCTATATACCCTCGTCCTCTATGGAGCCTAGTTTATTAATTGGTGACAGATTATTTGTAACAAAATACTCATATGGTTATAGCAAACATTCATTCCCATTTAGTCCACCAATATTTAAAGGTAGATTTTTTTCAAACACCCCAATGACAGGTGATGTGGTTGTTTTTAAAACTCCATCTGACAATAGAACAGATTATATTAAAAGATTAATAGGCCTACCAGGTGACAAGATTCAATTCATTGAAGGTGATTTATATATTAATAATAATCAAATTTTAAAATCTAGAATTTCAAAATCTGATATAATTTATTGTGGAAAACAAACTATAAATGTTAATACATTTGAAGAGAAACTTCCAAATGGAAAAATTCACAACACAGTATATCTAAAAAATTTTAGTTATCAAAATTCAGATACGTTTACAGTACCAGAAAAACATTATTTTTTTTTAGGTGATAACAGAGATTGTTCTAAAGATAGTAGATATCTCTCAAGTGTAGGCTATGTACATGAAAACAATCTTGTTGGTAAAGCACAATTTATTTTTTTCTCATCTGACTTTAGAATAGGTAGAATTTTTTCTTTTTGGAAATGGCATAAAACAATCAGAATGGATAGATTTTTTAAAAAAATTAATTAATGAAAATTAGTACTTCAAATTTAGAAAAAAAATTAAATTTAGAATTTAATGATCAAAAACTTTTTTTAAGAAGTTTGACCCATAAAAGTTATGATTCAATTAAAAATAATGAAAAGATTGAATTCTTAGGCGATAGAGTATTAGGGTTAATAATAGCAAAAAAATTATTAGAAATTTATCCATCAGAAAAAGAAGGCATATTAGATAAAAAATTTGCATCACTAGTTAATAAAAAAAAATGTTTAGAAATTGCAAAGCATATTCAATTAGAAAAATATATTTTAATATTTAATCCAAAAAATAAAAAAGTTAAAATTGAAGATAAAGTAGTAGCAGATTGTTTAGAAGCTTTAATAGGAGCTGTATATCTAGATAAAGGCTTAAATATTGTAGAAAAATTTATTCTAAATTTATGGAAAGATCATATTAACGCTAGTATCATAACACAAATCGATGCGAAAACTAACTTGCAAGAACATTCTTTAAAATTATTTAAAATCTTACCAATCTATAAGCTAATTTCAAATACTGGTCCTAGACATAAACCATTATTTAAAGTTTCTGTAAAATTAAAGAATACAAAATTCTTTACAGCACTAGGTAACTCAAAAAAAGATGCAGAACAAAATGCAGCAACTTTATGCTTTAATAATATTATTAAAAAATGAATTGGGACGATGCAGGATATTTAGTTTCAAAAAATCGCTATAATGAAAATTCTATAATAGCTGAAATTTTTACAGAAAATCATGGAAAAATAACAGGTATAATATTTGGCGGAACATCTAAAAAAATAAAAAATTATTTACAAATTGGTAATAAACTTTATGTAAATTACAATGCAAAAAATTCTTCTAAACTTGGATATTTTAAAATAGAAATTTTAAAAGCCTTAACTCCATTATATTTTGATCATAGTCAAAAACTATTATGTATCGCTTCTGGAATGAATCTTGTTAAATTATTAACTGCTGATTCTCAATCAAATAATGAAATTTATAATTTACTTAATAATTTTTTTTCTATCTTAGATTCAGAACACTGGATTAAAGAATATATTTTTTGGGAACTCGAATTATTAAAGCTATTAGGATATGATTTAGAATTAAATAATATAGTTCAAAAAGAAATAGTTAATGATAAAATTAATTATTATGTGAGTTCAATCACTGAAAAAAAGAATGTACCTAATTTTTTAATTGAAAAAGATAACGATAGTGTAGATATCAAAAATTTATTAAAAGGACTTAAGCTTGTTAGTGATTATTTAGAAAAAAGTATATTTAAACCAAATAATATAAATTATCCTAGTTCAAGATCTGACTTTGTTAATCTATTAAAATAATTATTTTAATAACGTGTCAATTCTATCAGCATAATAACTAACAATTGCATTAGCTCCAGCTCTTTTAAAGGAGATTAAACATTCTAATATTGCGTTATTATCTATTAACCCTTTTTTGATGCTATTACTTAATAAGCTATATTCACCAGAGACCTGATAAGCAAAAACTGGAATTTTAAAATTATCTTTTACTAATCTGATTATATCCAAATATGGCATACCAGGTTTTACCATAACCATGTCAGCACCTTCTTTTATATCTAAAGCAACTTCTCTTAATGCTTCGTTACTATTTCTATAATCCATTTGATAATTTTTTTTATTTCCTTTTAACAACCCTTTTGATCCAACAGCATCTCTAAAAGGACCATAAAAACTGGAGGCATATTTTACAGCATAAGAAAGTATTTGAACCATTTGGTGTCCTTCTTTATCTAAAGCTTTTCGTATTTTGCCAATTCTTCCATCCATCATGTCTGATGGTGCAATAACATCACATCCCATTTCAGCTTGAAGTAATGATTGATTAATCAAAATCTTTATAGTTTCATCATTCAAAACATAACCAGATTTCAATAATCCATCTTGCCCATGTGACGTATATGGATCTAAAGCTACATCACACATAATACCTATTTCATTTTTGTATCTTTTTTTAATATATTGAATGGCTTTACATACAAGATTGTTCTCATTTAAGGCTTCTGTACCAAGGTCATTCTTTACTTTTTTGTTTGTATATGGAAATAATGCAACCATAGGTATTTTATTTTTAATTGATTTATCTATAATAATGCTCAGTTTATCAATTGTATATCTATAGACATCTGGCATTGTTTTAATTGCTTGTTTTGTGTTTTTTCCATCTATTAGAAATATAGGCAATATAAAATCACATGAAGACAGATTATTTTCCTGAATTAATCTTCTAGACCAATCATTTTTTCTACTTCGTCTAAGTCTTAAATTAGGGTAATTTCCTGTTATCATGTTTTTAATCTATTTATAAAATGCGACAAATGTAATATACAAATATATCTTAAAAAGAGTAATAAACAAATAGTATGACATTAAATTTTAATGATTTTCAAAAACAAGATATTAAATTTGATATAAATGAACTTCAAAAAGCATATCAAGAAATTATAAAGATTAAAAATTTTGAAGCTCCAGCAGAAATATCAAATTTTGGAGCAATTTCACTTACCCAAATTCCAGGTGACCTAGATTCAATTAAAGGTCATAAAGCAAGAGGGGTTTATTGGACTAAACCTGATTCATCTGGCAATGAGTCTATCAGAGATGTTAGTATTGACGAAGCTGCTTACTCCGAGTTTATAGAGGAATATAAAAATACTTATTTTAAAGAAGTTTTTGATATTCTTTCCTCAAAATATAAATTAGGTCGTGTTAGAATTCTGTTAAAAGAACCTAGATCTACTTTAAGTTGGCATAGAGATCCTGAACCAAGATTACATATACCTATAATTACTAATCCTGGCTCTATAATGGTTATTGACA
>JAPYTV010000030.1 GCA_029941985.1 Candidatus Pelagibacter sp.
CATTTTAATATTATTTCCATACATATATTTATTGTAATAAACACCATCTTCTAGAGTTACTCCACTTGGAGGATCTTCATAGCCTAAAAGAATTGAATAAATATAGTCAACTCCTCCGCTTCTTGCTTTTGCCAAAACTGACATATCTGGTGGATATGCTCCACCATTTGCTGCTTGCGAAGCTTTTACATTTTCATATGGCATTACAAACTTGTCTGATAATTTTGCAGGTCTTACAAACATTTCCCCGTCATCATTTGGTCCATCAATAGTTTCAAAGCTAGCTGCTATGGCTTTTGCTTGTTCGATAGAAAATTCTGGTCCACCCTTTTCAGCTAAGTTTCTGTAGCTCAAATATTTCATTGAGTGGCATGAAGCGCAAACTTCTGTATAAACTTGATATCCTCTTTGTAGTGAAGCTCGATCAAATTTACCAAATAAACCTTTAAAACTCCAATCTGTTTTTAAAAGATGAATTTTTTCTTCAGCGTTAGCTTGATAAGCTCCAGCTAGCAATAAGATGGTTAAATAAATTATCTTAAAAATATTTTTCACTTGATTAGTTTAAACTTTCTTTTTTTTTAGCAGTTGCCAAATTCGAAGACGCTTCAAGAACAGGTTCGGTAATACTTAAAGGTAAGGGTATAGTTTTTTCTTTAGATCCTAGAACTGGAAGTACTATTAAGAAATGTATAAAATAATATGCAGTAGCAATTCTAGCAATTAATAAGTATAATCCTTCCGCTGGCATTGCACCTACATAACCGAGTATTATTACATCAGCTACTAATATCCAATAAAACTGTTTATACAAAGGTCTAAATATTGCTGATCTAATTTTTGATGTATCTAGCCATGGAAGTGCTGCTAAAATTAAAATTGCTGATAACATTGCGATAACTCCCATCAACTTATCTGGTATAGACCTTAAAATTGCATAAAAAGGTAATAAGTACCATTCTGGAACAATATGAGCAGGAGTAACCATTGGGTTCGCTTCTATATAATTATCTGCATGGCCTAAAATATTGGGTGAATAAAAAACAAAAAATGCAAAAACAATCGTAAACATTAATAAAGCAAATCCATCTTTAATAACTATGTATGGGTGAAATGGTACGGTATCTTTTGAAGGTTTTTTAATATCGATTCCTATAGGATTATTATTTCCCGGAATATGCAATGCCCAAATATGAAGAACCACTAAACCTAAAATTAAAAATGGTATTAAATAGTGTAGTGTAAAGAATCTAGTTAAGGTAGGATTTCCTACAGAATATCCTCCCCATAACCAATTTACTATTCCCTCTCCTACAAAGGGTATTGCACTAAAAATACTTGTAATAACTGTCGCTCCCCAAAAACTCATTTGTCCCCATGGAAGAACGTAGCCCATAAATGCAGAGGCCATCATTAAAAGATAAATTATTATTCCAATAATCCAAATTATTTCTCTAGGAGATTTATAAGACCCATAAAATAATGATCTAAAAATATGAATATAAACTGCAAGAAAAAACATCGAAGCACCATTTGCGTGTACATACCTTATAAGCCAACCATAATTTACATCTCTCATTATGTGTTCAACACTTTCAAATGCTAAGTCAGCATGAGCAATATAATGCATTGCTAAAGTTAAACCTGTAACAATTTGAATTATTAAACAAAAAGTTAATATTCCACCAAAAGTCCACCAGTAATTTAAATTTTTAGGTGTAGGATAGTCTGTTAAATGACTAGCTAGAGATAAAAGAGGCAGCCTATCATTAAACCATTTTCCAAATTTTGATTTAGGAACATACTCGTGATCACTCATAATTTATCTGTTATCCAATTTTAATTATATTATTATTCACAAATTCATATTTTGGAACTTCCATGTTTGTTGGGGCAGGACCTTTTCTTATTCTTCCAGATGTATCGTAGTGTGATCCATGGCAAGGACAAAACCATCCATTGTAATCACCTTTATCATTTAATGGTACACATCCTAAATGGGTACAAACACCTACCATCACTAACCACTCTGGATTTTTTGTTCTGTCTTCATCCTTTTGTGGATCTTTTAAATCTTCCATTTTAACGGCTCTTGCTTCGGCTATCTCTTCGGGTGTTCTTCTTTTAATAAAAACTGGTTTTCCTCTCCATAGTACAGTGATACTTTTTCCAGGCTCAACAGAGCTAATATCAACTTCTGTACTTGCTAAAGCTTTTACTGAAGCATCTGGATTCATTTGATCAATTAATGGCCACACAACCGCTCCTACTCCTACGGCTCCTACGGTATATGAAGCTGTGTGTAGAAATTTCCTTCTTTCAGATTTTTTTTCAGGCATCTTTTAATTTTTTTATTTATTGTTATCTAATATATGATTTCATATAAGAAAAAAGTTTTTTTTCTACTGAAACAATGACACAGAAACCATGAAATTAAGACCCAAAATAGCATTATTCGAACCAGATATACCTCAAAACACTGCTGCAATTATAAGAACTTGCGCCTGTCTTGGTGCTAATTTAGAAATTATTGAACCTTGTGGATTCTTATTCAGCGATAAAAGATTTAAAAGGGTAGTTATGGATTATATGGATGAAAAAATGATAAAATTTTATCAGAGTTCAGATGAATTTTTTAAATCAAAAAAAAATGAAAGAGTGATTCTAATGACAACTAAATCATCCGAGTCATATTCGGCTTTTAAATTTAAAAGTGATGATACACTGTTATTTGGAAGGGAAAGTGCTGGTGTTCCTAAAAATGTTCACAATTTGATAGAACATAAATTAAAAATACCTATGATTAATAATAAAAGATCTTTAAACATAGCTTCTTCTGTTGCTATAATTCTTTCAGAAAATTTAAGGCAAACTAGCTTTATAAATAATGAATAGAGAAATTAAACAAAAACTTGCTCGTAATTGGTTTAAATTATTACAAGATATTATTTGTAATGATATTGAAAAACTAGAGAACAATAAAATAAAATTTAAACCAAAAATATGGAATAGGACTAAAATTAAAGACGAAGGCGGTGGTGAATTTAGAATTTTAAAAGATGGTAAGATTTTTGAAAAAGTTGGAGTAAATTTTTCAGAAGTTTATGGAAAATTTTCTAATGAATTAAAAAAAAATATTCCTGGCGCAAGTAAAGATCCTAACTTTTGGGCTTCTGGAGTTTCAGTTGTTATGCACATGAAAAATCCACATATTCCAGCGCTTCATTTTAATACTAGATTTATTTATACAACACATGGTTGGTTTGGAGGTGGTATGGATATCACCCCATGTATCAAAGATCATAAAGAAAAAAAACAGGTACATAATGAATTGAGAAAAATGTGTGACAGGCATAATAAAAATTATTACAAAAAATATAAGAAATGGTGTGATGAATATTTTTACCTTCCACACAGAAAAGAAACTAGAGGCATTGGAGGAATTTTTTTTGATTATAAAAAAGATAATTGGGAAAAAGAATTTAAATTTATTCGAGATCTTGGAATAACTTTTAAAATAATATTTAATTCAACAATAAATAAAAAATATAAAAAAAAATGGACTAGAAAAGAAAAAGAATTACAATATATTAAAAGAGGAAGATATGCTGAATTTAATTTACTCTATGACAGAGGAACAAAATTTGGATTACAAACAGGCGGTAATGTAGAGGGTATTTTAATGTCACTACCTCCAATAGCAAAATGGAATTAATATGGACAAAGAACCAATTACACTTTTCGGTTTAGAAAAATTAAAAGAAGAATTAATTTTTTTAAAAGAAAAAAAACGTCCAGAAATAGTTGCAGCAATTGCGGAAGCAAGATCACATGGAGACTTAAAAGAAAATGCCGAGTATCATGCCGCTAAAGAAGAACAATCTCATAGTGAGGGAAGAATAACTGAAATTAATGATATCATTGCTCGTGCAAATGTAATTGATGTTACAAAAATCAGTAATGATGGAAAAGTTATTTTTGGTTCAACAGTTTTTTTAGAAAATCTAGATACTACTGAAAAAATTAGTTACAAAATCGTTGGAAAAGATGAGGCAGATTTAAAAAAAAAACTAATATATTTTCAATCACCAATTGGCAAAGGTTTAATAGGAAAAAATAAAAATGATCTAGTTGAAATTATCACTCCAGCTGGAATTAAGAACTTTGAAATTAAAGATGTTAAATACGTTTAATTATTTATAATTTTTTGAACTTCTTTTTCTGAAATTTGAAAATTATTATTTACCCACAATTCTTCGATCATCTTTAGTTTGCTTCCTAACTCTTTTCCTTCTGGAATATTATATTTTAACATCAGTGTGACAGCTTTGAGTGGCATTATGGGTATCTCTTTATTTTTAAAAATTTTAATCATTTCTATTAATTTATTATCTGCTTTTTTTGACTTAAAAATTTTGAAATTGATAACATCCATTAATGCTTCTCTGCCACTAAAGTATAAGATTTTATTTAAATTTATCTCAGAAAAAGTTTTAGTTGTAATTTTTAGGAGAAAAAAACTATTTAAAAATAAAAGTCTTTTTTGATCTTTTTTTGAAAGATTAAATTTATAAATAAAATAATTAACATTATCGGTGCCATCAATAATCATTAGAGATAGTAAAAAAATAAAATCTACATTAACAAAGTTTTTTTTAGCAAAATTGTTCAAACTTCCAAATAAAGAGATATTTTTTAATTGTGGAAAAATAAGATTAATAATTTCTAAACAATCTTCATCTTTTAATATTTTTGAAAAACTTTTAGAAATTAACAATTTTTGAAATTCATCCAGCAATCTCTCAGGTGAAATATTAGAAAATCCATTCAAATTTTTCCTAATTATTTTAATAATTTTTGAATTATGTTTGTGTTTAGAATAATTAATAAAAAATCTAACATATCTTAATACTCTAATATAATCCTCTTTTATTCTTGTTTCGGCATCTCCAATAAAATTAATTTCTCCATTTTCCAAATCTTTTTTTCCTTCAAAAGGATCAAATAAATTTCCTTCTATATCAGCGTAAATAGAGTTAATGGTAAAATCTCTTCTTGATGCATCTTCTTTCCAATTATCTGAAAATTCTACTTTTGCATGTCTTCCATCTGTATCAACATCTTTTCGTAAAGAAGTTATTTCAAATTTGTTATTATTAATTAGTGCTGTAATTGTTCCATGCTCTATTCCACTTTTGTAAAATCTTATGTCTTTTTTTTTAAGTGCCTTACAAACTTCAATTGGATTTAAATTTACAGCTAAGTCTATATCATCAACTTTTTCTTTATTAATAATTTTTCTAATACACCCTCCAACATATCTAATTTCACTATTTTCTGAATATGAACTTATAGCATTAAATATTTTTTCTATTTCGGTTTCTTTTCTAATATTCTTAAAACCTAAATTTATATAATTAAGATTTTGAGATCGGGAAAAAATTTTATTTAGCAAAATATTCATATATGGCTGGGGCGCTAGGATTCGAACCTAGGATGCCGGTACCAAAAACCAGTGCCTTACCACTTGGCTACGCCCCAATATTAATATCGTATAACACAAAAAAAAAAATTATATAGTTTTTGATGCAATACACCAATAGCTATTAAATTTCCTCTTAAATTTCTTTAATGCAATACTGCAAGCCTTTTTAGAATGAAAATAAGCCACAATTGATGATCCAGATCCTGACATCCTAACAAAGATTGTGTTCGGAATGCTTGATAAGAATGATTTAATATTTTTTAGTTTGGGATATTTTTTAAATGCAACGATCTCTAGGTCATTATTTAAATTTTTTAAATAATATTTGTTAAACATTGTGTGTTTTGGCAAGTTTAACTTTGCCTTGGAAAAAGATTTAACTTTTGAAAAAATATATTTAGTTGAGCAGCCAAAATTTGGTTTTACAATCAAAGTGTATAATCTAAATTTCTTTTTATATTGTGTAATTTTACCATTAGAAGATAGAATGCTATTTTTAGCGTTTATTCCCAAAATAACGTCTGAACCTATTAATTTAGTTAATTTAGCTAATTCATCTTTTTTTATTTTTATGATTTTTTTAATCATTAAAAAATTAATCAAAGTTGATGCATTCATTGATCCTCCACCCATACCAGCTTGCTGAGGTATATTCTTAATAATTTTTATTTGAAATTTTTTATTATTTAATAGTTTTTTTTTATCTAATATTTTTAGGAGAGTTGAAACTGTATTTTTTTTATTAATATCCTTAGAAAATGTGCCCTGGAAAGATACTTTGTGATTCTTACTATTTGTTAGTTTTAAATAAATCAAATCATGCAAATCAACAAAAGAAATGATACTCTCAACTTTATGTAACTTTGCAGACTTTCCCGTGACATTTAGTGCTAAATTTATTTTGGCATATGACTTAATTTTATAGGTGTACATAAATTAAGAATTTTTTAGACCCTCAACTAATTTAACTTTAATATCTTTTTTCATTTTATCTTCTGTTTCTTTTAAATTTAAAACACTTTTCCAGAAATATCTTGCTTGAATTTTTCGATCTAATTGCCAAAGAATATCTCCATAATGATCATTAACAATTGGATCATCTGGCATTAATTCTACAGCCCTTTTTAGAAATGTTTCTGCTTTTAAAAAGTTATCAACCAGGTAGTAAGCCCAGCCAATAGAATCTATTATATATGGATCATTACCTCTTATAGCATAAGCCTTTTCTAACATTTGTATTGCTGAATCAATTTTATATTCTCGTTCCAACCATGAATAAGCTAGGTAATTTAATACATATGCATCATCTGGAATAATCTCTAATGATTTTAATAAATCTTGATCTGATTTTAAATAATCGCCTAATCTTTCATAGCTACTACCTCTTCTGTATAAAATTTCCGCATATATATTTGAATTAATATCTATTTTTGAAATTATCTCATTATAATAAACAATTGCATTTTTATATTTTTTAGAATTTTTATTAAAATTAGCCATATCAAATATTATTTTTATAGATGGATCTTTAATTTTTTTAAATTCTTTATTAATAAAATTTAAAGATTCTTTACCACTCAACTCTTTAGAAATTATTTGAGCTTGTTTCTTTAATTTAAACCAGTAATAAAAATCATCTTTTTCATTAAAATACTTTAAAATTTTTTTAGCTTTCTTATAATCGCTATTTAGATAATAGTTTTCTGCCAACAAAGATAAATTAAATTTAAATTTAGGATTTAAATAATGAGATATATTCAAATAAAAATTAGATTTCTCATAATTATCTTGAGATGAATATAAGTTTGCAATTAAAAAGAAAAATTCACTTACAATATCATTATGATTCTTACATGAAAAAATTTTATTAAATTCATCTAATTTTTTTCCTTCAACCCATTTTTTACCTTGCGATATTAATAATGAGCTATTTAAATAGTCTATTTGATTAGTTATAGCTTTAACTTCCTCGAATCTTTTATTTTCAATTAAATAACTAATATTAAAATATATATATCTCGAATAATCAGTGTCATTACTATCGTTTATTAAACTTATAAAATAAGTTTGTGTGTTTTTATCTCCTAAGTAACATCTTTGAAAAACTTCATTTATAAACGATAAATTTCCGAATGTTTTATTTGTTTTTAGAATTTGATTTTCTTCAAAGACATATAGATACTGTTTAAGCGACTCATAAATAATTAATGCAAATCTATCATCATTAATATGTTCCAATGATTGTTTTAAATAATCTCTACTTTTTTCAAAGTCTTTTTTTTTTAAGCTGTCTAATGTCAATATTAAATAAGCCTCAAAAAAATTAGAATTATTTACACTTAAATTTTGCTTAATTTCGTTGGCAGCCTGTTGAACTTTGCCTTCTAATACTAAAGAATTGATATATTTTATAAGATAAGGGTCATATTCACTTATTAAGAACTTTGATGATTTAAAAAATTTAAGAGCCTTTAAATTATCTTTATTTTCATAAGCAATTATTCCTGAAAAATAGTTTGCTAAATATCTCGTATTAAACTCGTTAAAAATCTTACTTTTAGAGTATAATGGGTTCTGATAAAAAAATACTAGAATTAAGATTAACTTAAAATATTTTATAAACATGAAACTATTCTATGTCTAAAAAAGTAATAAATCAAAATACCAATTATGATTTAGAATTAATTAATTCAATAGAATCAAAGTTTGTTTTTAATGAAAATCCTATTAATAGATTAAAGAATATAAATGCTATCACAAAAGAAGAAAGTATTGATAAGAAAAAAGAACTTACTAAATTGGCAAATGAAATAAGTTCAATTGAAGATTGTAGTTTAAAAAATAATTCTCAACAATTAGTTCTGGGTGATGGAGATATTAATAGTTCAATAATGTTAATTGGTGAAGCGCCTGGAATTGAAGAAGACAAATTCGGTAAAACATTCATGGGTGAAGTTGGTGACTTACTAAAAAAAATGTTGAATGCAATAAATATTAAAAAAGAAAATATCTATTCAACTTATGCTATTAATTTTCGACCACCTGAAGATCGCAAACCAACAGCAGCAGAAATAAAAAGATATTCTTTATACCTTCAGAAACATATCTCAATTATTAATCCCAAAATAATAATACTAATGGGTAGTACGGCAATGGAGGCGTTAACTGGTTTAAATAATAAAATTTCTATTGAAAGAGGTAAATGGAAAGAAATTATTATAAAAAACACTAGTTATAATGTTATTATAACTTTTAGCCCATCTTATCTTTTAAGGATTCCTGAAAATAAAAAATATTCCTGGGAAGACTTAAAAAAAATAAAACAAAAAATAACAGATTTCATCTAGATATTTAATGAAAATTTTAGCTGGCGTTGATGAGGTTGGACGAGGAAGTTTAATTGGCCCTGTATATGCGGCAGCGGTTATTTTAAATAAATCAATTAACAAAAAATTATTAAAAGATTCTAAAAGTTTATCAAAAATTAGACGGAAGAAACTTTTCACATACATAAAAAAAAATTCTGTATGGGCCATAGGACAAGCATCAATTAAAGAAATTGAAAAAATTAACATATTGCATGCAAGTTTACTGGCAATGAAAAGAGCTATCAAAAAACTTAAAAAAAAACCTACTCTTGTTTTAATTGATGGTAATAAATTACCAAATCTTAAAAACTATAACTTAAAATATGTAATAAAAGGTGACCAAAAAATTCCTAGTATTTCAGCTGCATCAATCATTGCAAAAGTTAGTAGAGACAGATTTATAACAGCGCTCTCTAAAAAATTTGAAAATTATGGATGGAACACTAATTCAGGCTATGGAACTAAAAAACACTTAAACGCTATTAAGAAATTTGGTATTACAAAATATCACCGAAAAACTTTTTCCCCGATTTCTAATTCTAAATAAGTTTCACGTATAACAACACAATATCTGGTTATTAAAAAAAATCTAAACACAAATGGAATCCAATTAATTCAATCTGAGGTTGACCGTTGAATCCATTTGGAGTCTAATTGTTTTATAAAAAATGGAAAAAGATTTTAAAAATAAAATTATTAATGGCGATAGTCTCAAAGAATTAAAAAAAATTCCGAATGAAACCTTTGATCTCGTTTTTGCTGACCCTCCATACAACCTTCAGTTAAAAAATTCACTTACAAGACCTGACAGAAGCAAAGTTAGTGCTGTTAATGATAAGTGGGATCAATTTGAAAGCTTTAAGAAATATGATGAATTCACAGTTGCATGGTTAAAAGAATGCAAACGAATTTTAAAAAAAGATGGAGCTATCTGGATAATTGGAAGCTATCACAACATTTTTAGAGTGGGAACGGCTATACAAAATTTAGACTTCTGGATTTTAAATGATGTAATTTGGAACAAAAACAATCCAATGCCTAACTTTAGAGGGACAAGATTTACTAATGCTCACGAAACACTAATTTGGGCATCTAAAAGTGAAAAATCTAAATATACTTTTAACTATCAGTCATTAAAATGTTTAAATGATGATCTTCAAATGAGATCAAATTGGAATTTACCTATTTGCAATGGAGCTGAAAGACTTAAAAAAAACGGTAAAAAAGTTCACTCAACTCAAAAACCAGAGTCTTTACTTCACAGAGTATTATTAGCTTCTTCAAATAAAGACGATATGATCTTAGACCCGTTTTTAGGATCTGGAACTACAGCTGCAGTAGCTAAAAAATTAGGTAGAAACTATTACGGAATAGAAAAAGAAAAAAATTATTTTAAAGCAGCAGAAGAAAGATTGAAAAATACAAAACAAATAGAGGATGATTTCCTAGACACTCTCAAAAATAATAGATCTAAACCAAGAATACCTTTTGGGTCTTTAGTGGAGCTGGGGATTATTAAGCCAGGAACAAATATTTTTGACCAAAAGAAAAAAGTTATGGCTAAAATTATGGTAGATGGAAGCATTAAACATAATCAAGCTAAAGGATCAATTCATAAAGTGGCAGCAACAATCCTTGGCTCTGAAAGCTGTAATGGTTGGACTTACTGGCATTGTAGTGTAAATGGAGTAACTGTTCCAATAGACAACTTAAGACAAAGATTAATTTCTAATAATTAATTTTTATAAATTTTACCCAAATAACTATTAATAAATTTATTATTTTTAACTAAACACTTCATTAATAAATTTCTTACCCAACCCATGAATGGATTAGAAAGATGAAAAGCAAAGTAATTAAATCTTGATTTTCTATCAATCATCTTAGTTCTATTAATTCTTTCCTTATTGAATTGATTATTTTCTTTTTCAAAATTTTTATATAGTTCATGAGCAACCTCTATTGATTGAGATGCACCTTGTGCAAAA
>JAPYTV010000031.1 GCA_029941985.1 Candidatus Pelagibacter sp.
GTAGAACCTCAATCAGAAACAGTATGGAGACAAGCTGACAAATATAAAGTTCCAAGAATTTGTTTTGTTAATAAATTAGATAGAACAGGAGCAGATTTTTTTAGATGTGTTGACATGATTAGAGATAGGTTAGGATGCAAACCTTTGGTTATTCAAATACCAATTGGCATAGAGGCCGATTTAATTGGCGTTGTAGATTTAGTTAAAATGAAAGCACAAGTTTGGAAAAACGAAGCCTTAGGAGCCGAATGGGAATACAAAGATATTCCAGATGATTTAAAAGAAATTTGTCAAAAATATAGAACAGAATTAGTTGAAATGGCCGTTGAACAAGATGAAAAACTTATGGAAAGTTATTTAAACGGTGATGAAATTAAAGAAGAAGATTTAGTTAAATGTGTAAGAAATGGAACGTTAAATTTTAGTTTTGTACCAATAACTACTGGTTCAGCATTTAAAAATAAGGGTGTTCAACCATTACTTGATGCTGTTATCAATTACCTACCAAGTCCAATTGATATTGGTTCAATTAAAGGAACTAAACCGGGAACAGAAGATGAAATAGAAATGAAATTTGATGATGAAGCAGGATTTTCTGCTTTAGCATTTAAAGTTGCTAATGATCCTTTTGTTGGTTCTTTGACATTTATTAGAATTTATTCAGGAACAATTAAAACAGGAACTGGAATTTACAATTCATCAAAAGAAAAAGAGGAAAGAGTTGGAAGAATGCTTTTAATGCATGCAAACTCTAGAGAAGATATTAAGGAAGCTAATGTAGGAGATATAGTTGCATTAGCTGGTCTTAAATACACAATAACAGGTCATACACTTTGTGATGAGAATAACCCTGTTTTATTGGAGCCAATGGAATTCCCAGACCCAGTAATTGAAATTGCAGTTGAACCTAAGACAAAAGCTGACCAAGAAAAAATGGGTGAAGCATTAGGAAGACTAGCTAAAGAAGATCCTTCATTTAGAGTTACATCTGATGAAGAATCTGGTCAAACAATAATTAAAGGTATGGGTGAGTTACATTTAGACATTATTGTTGATAGAATGAAAAGAGAATTTAAAGTTGAAGCAAATGTTGGTGCTCCACAAGTTGCCTATAGAGAAACAATTCAAAATGCATCTGAATTTGAATATACACACAAAAAACAAAGTGGTGGTGCAGGTCAATTTGCTAAAGTAAAACTTTTAGTGGAACCACAAGAACCAGGTGCAGGTAGATTGGTTGACAGTAAAATTAAGGGTGGATCAATACCAAAAGAATTTATTCCTGGAGTTGAAAAAGGAATTGAAACAATATCTGATGGTGGAATTTTAGCTGGATTTCCAATGATAGATTACAAAGTTACAATTTTAGATGGATTACATCACGATGTTGACTCTAGTGTCCTTGCTTTTGAACTTGCTGGTAGAGCTTGCTTTAAAGAAGCTTGTACTAGAGGTGGATTAAAATTACTAGAACCTGTAATGAGAGTAGAAGTAGTAACTCC
Source organism: Candidatus Pelagibacter sp. (assembly GCA_029941985.1). GTDB lineage: Bacteria > Pseudomonadota > Alphaproteobacteria > Pelagibacterales > Pelagibacteraceae > Pelagibacter. The sequence continues at coordinate 1,503 of JAPYTV010000031.1, forward strand.
TGAAGATTACATGGGAGATGTTATTGGAGATTTAAATAGTAGAAGAGGACAAATAAACGAACAAGAACAAAGAGGAAATGCTACTGTAATAACAGCCATGGTTCCGTTAGCAAATATGTTTGGGTATATAAATAATTTAAGATCAATGTCTCAAGGAAGAGCACAATATTCAATGTTCTTCGATCATTATTCTAAAGTCCCACAAAATGTTCAGGATGAAGTAACAAAAAAAATTGCAGGTTAATAAATTATGGAAAAGCAAAATATTAGAATTAAATTAAGAGCTTATGACAATAAGATCTTAGATGCATCTACTGAAGAAATTGTTAATACAGTTAAAAGAACAGGAGCTACTATAAAAGGTCCAATTCCATTACCAACAAGAATAGAAAAATATACTGTATTAAAAGGTCCTCATATTGATAAAAAAAGCCGAGAGCAATTTGAAACTAGAACACATAAAAGATTAATTGACATAATTGAACCTACACCACAAACAGTAGAGGCTTTAATGAAACTAGATTTGGCATCAGGTGTTGATGTGGAAATAAAAATATAATTATGAGTGAAATAGCTTTAATAGGAAAAAAAATAGGTATGACTAGAGAGTTTTATAAAACTGGTCAAATGGTACCAGTTACTGTAATTAAAATGGAAAAAGCTAGAGTTATCAATGTTATAGAAGAAGATAAACGTGGATATAAGGCTGTTCAGTTAGGTTTTGGTAATATAAAAAATTCAAAACTTACAAAAGCCATGAAAGGTTTCTATACAAAGAAAAATACTGAAGCTAAGAAAAAATTAAAAGAATTTAGAGTTAAAAGTACAGAAAATTATAAAGAAGGAAATGAATTTGGTTTAGAGATTTTCAATGAAGTTAAATTTGTTGATACAACATCAAAAACAATTGGTAAAGGATTCGCCGGAGCAATGAAACGGTGGAATTTTGGTGGATTACGAGCGACACATGGTGTCTCTGTTTCACATAGATCTCATGGTTCTACTGGTCAAAGACAAGATCCTGGAAAAGTTTTTAAAGGAAAAAAAATGGCTGGGCATATGGGTGACAAATTTAGAACTATGCAAAATTTAGAAATTATAAAAACTGATTTAGAAAATGAATTGTTATATTTAAAAGGATCAATACCTGGTTCAAAAAATTCAGAAATATTAGTTAAAAAATCAGTTAAAATTATTAATAAATTAACAATCAATGAAAAAATTGTTGTTGCAGAAGAGGCAAAAAAAACACCAGATAAAAAGAAAAAATAATGAAAATAGATAAATTAAATTTAGATGGAAAAAAAAATTCAATTGAAGTATTGGATAAAATTTTTTCAGCTAAGATTAATAAAAAACTTGTAGATAATGTTTTGTACAAAACAAATGCAAACTTCAAAGGCAGACATGCTAAAACAAAACAACAAAATGAAATTGCAGGATCAACTTCAAAAATTTATGCCCAAAAAGGAACTGGTAATGCTCGTCACGCTAGTAGAAAAGCACCTCTATTTGTTGGTGGTGGTGTTGCACACGGTCCTAAAGGAGAGTTAGCATACAAAAAAAGAAAGTTAAATAAAAGTGAAAAAAAATTGAGTATTGCTTCCTTAATTACGGAAAAAAATAAACTCAATAATTTAATAATATTTAGTGATTTTAATAATGAAATTAAAAAAACTAAAGAAATGAGTTCAATAATTAAGAAATTTGAAATTACTAACTCACTAATAATTTTAGACAAATCTTCAAAAGACAAAATTGAAAAATCAACAAGAAACATTCCTAACGTCAAAGTTACGGATGTTAATCATTTTAGTGCTTTTGATATCATTAAATTTAATAAAGTTGTATTTACTGAAAGTTCAGTAAAAGAACTAGAAAAAAGGTATTCTTAAAATGGATAAAATACATTTATACGATAAAATTTTATCACCAATGTTAACTGAAAAAACTACAAATTTATCTGAGCAAAATAAAATTGTTTTTAAAGTTCCTAGAGAAGCTAATAAAATTAATTTAAAAAAAAATATTGAGAAAATTTTTAAAGTAAATGTAACTAAAATTAATATTGTTAATAAGCAAAACAGAACAAAAGTTACAAGAGGAAAAAAAGTAAAAGTTCGAGGATACAAGAAAGCAATTATAACACTTAAAAAAGGTCAAAGTATTGATCTAACAACAGGTATTTAAAAAAATGGCATTAAAAACTTTTAAACCATATACAAAATCAACTAGAGGAACAATTCTCGTAGACAGAACAGGTCTATGGAAAGGTAAACCTTTCAAATCTTTAGTAGAACCAAAAAATTCAATGAAGGGCCGAAATAATAATGGTCATATAACATCAAGAAATAGAGCTGGTGGACACAAGCAAATGTATAGACAAGTTGATTTTTATAGAAAAAAATTTGATATGACAGCTACAGTTGAGAGAATAGAATATGATCCAAATAGATCTTGCTACATAATGTTAGTTAAGTTTGAAGATGGTCAACATTGTTATTATTTAGCACCACAAAAAATTAAAGAGGGTGATACTATTGAAAATGGATCAAAGAAAGAGATTAAAATCGGAAATTGTATGCCACTTCAGGATATTCCAGTTGGAATTAATATTCATAACGTTGAATTACAACCTGGTGGAGGAGGTAAAATTGCTAGATCAGCTGGAACATCAGTGTCTATAGGTGGCTTAGATGGTAATTACTCATTAATTAAAATGGCATCAGGTGAAGTGAGAAAAATAGATTCTAGATCATTAGCAACAATCGGAGTTTTATCAAATCCAGATCAAAAAAATATTAAAATTGGTAAAGCAGGAAGATCAAGGTGGCTTGGAAGAAGACCTCACACAAGGGGTGTTGTTATGAACCCAGTTGATCACCCACATGGTGGTGGTGAAGGTAAAACTGCAGGTGGAAGACATCCAGTTTCTCCAACTGGTCAATCTGCTAAAGGTTTAAAAACTAGAGATAATAAGAGAACAGACAAATTTATAGTAAGAAGAAGAAATAAAAGAAAGGATTCTAAATAATGGCTAGATCAGTATGGAAGGGACCTTTTGTTGAAGAAAGCTTAATCAAAAAAGTTGAAAAACAAAAAAAAGATCCAAAAAAAATGCCAATAAAAACATGGTCGAGAAAATCAACAATTATACCAGAGTTTATTGGTGTTAGCTTTTTGATCTATAATGGGAAAAAATTTATACCTATCACTGTATCAGAAGATATGGTTGGACATAAACTGGGTGAATTTTCACCAACAAGAACATTTTTTGGTCATACACCTGCAGATAAAAAAGCTAAACCAGCGGAAGCACCTAAGAAATAATTATGAGTAAAAAAAAGAAAATAGACAAATCAAAAGACAAAACAGTAAGATCTGTAAATAATAACATTAGATCAAGTGTTAGGAAACTCAACCCAATACTTAAAGGCATTGTTGGTAAAAAAGTTGACATAGCAATCAGAACTTTACAATTTTCAGAAAAAAGAATTACAAAAGAAATAAGAAAAACTATCTCATCAGCTATAGCTAATGCTGAAAACAATAATCAATACGATATAGATAAATTGATTGTTAAAGAAGCTTACTGCGGAAAAAAAATAGTTATGAAAAGATTTAGACCTAGAGCAAAAGGTAGAGCTGCACCAATTTTAAAACCTTATTCAAGTGTTACAATCATATTATCAGAAGCAAAACAAATGGAGAGTCATGGGACAAAAAGTTAATCCTGTAGGTTTTAGACTTGGTATAAATAGAGGATGGGACTCTGTTTGGTATGCTAAAAAGAAAGATTTTGGAAATTATTTAATTGAAGATTTTAAAATCAGAGAGTATATAAAAAAAAATGTAATAAATTCAGGTGTATCTAAAGTAATGATTGAAAGAACTTCAAACAAATGTTTCGTAACAATTTATACATCAAGACCTGGTTTTGTAATAGGTAAAAAAGGTAGTGATATTGATAAAATTAAAAATAATTTATCAAAATTTACAACTAACCAAATAACTTTAAATATAAAAGAGGTAAAAAAACCTGAAACAAACTCTTACTTAGTTGCTGAAAATATTGCCCAACAATTAGTAAAAAGAATTTCTTATAGAAGGGCAATGAAAAGAGCAATGCAATCTTGCTTAAGACTTGGTGCTAAAGGAATTAAAGTTTCAATAAGTGGAAGGCTAGGTGGAAATGAAATTGCTAGAACTGAATGGTTAAGAGATGGAAGTATTCCTTCACACACTTTAAGAGCTGATATTGATTATGCAGAAGCAGAAGCTTTAACGACTTATGGTATAATTGGAATTAAAGTTTGGATTTATAAAGGTGAAGTTTTTGCCAAGGAATTTAGTCAAGAAACTAATAAAGTAAACCCTGAGGCTAAGAAATAATTATGTTACAACCAGTAAGAAGTAAATATAGAAAAGCTCACAAAGGGAGAATTCATGGTAATGCTACCAGATGCAGTTCAATTAATTATGGAGCCTTTGCATTAAAAGCTATGGCACCAGAAAGAATTATAGGAAAACAAATTGAAGCAGCAAGAGTTGCATTAACAAGACACATGAAACGACAAGGAAGAGTTTGGACAAGAATTTTTCCAAATATTCCAGTTTCAAAAAAACCTGTAGAGGTTCGTATGGGAAAAGGTAAGGGAGCACCAGAATATTGGGCTTGTAGAGTTAAACCAGGAAGAATTTTATTTGAAATAGATGGAGTATCCGAAGAAATTGCTAAAGAAGCTTTATATAAAGCATCTGCAAAACTTCCAATCAAAACAAAATTTATAAAAAGATATACCTAAAATGAAAAAACAAGAATTGAAAAAATTATCAAAAGATGAGGCTATAAAGAATATAAATAAATTAAAGAAAGATTTATTTAATTTTAGATTCCAAAAAATAAATTCACAAGTTACTAATCCTTCAAAAATTGGTGAAACAAAAAAAACAATAGCAAGATTAAAAACTTTATTAAAAGGAAAATTAAATGCCTAAAAAAGTATTAACAGGAGTAGTTGTAAGTGATAAGCCAAACAAAACTGTAACCGTTATGATTGAAAGAAAATACTCACATCCTCTATTAAAGAAAGTAGTTAAAGTTAGAAAGAAATATAATGCTCATGATGAAAATAATAAATTTAAGTTGGGTGATACAGTCTCAATTATTGAAAGCAAACCTTTTTCTAAAAATAAAAAATTTCAAGTAATGGATGGTTCTAAATGATACAAGTACAAACTGAATTATTAGTTGCTGATAACACGGGTGCAAAAAGAATTGAATGTATTAAAGTTTTAGGTGGATCTAAACGTAGATATGCAAGCATAGGTGATACTATTGTTATAGCTGTAAAAGAAGCCATACCTAAGGGTAAAGTTAAAAAAGGTTCAGTTCATAAAGCTGTAGTTGTTAGAGTTAAAAAGGGCATCCATAGAGATGATGGATCTAAAGTTAAATTTGATAATAATGCAGCAGTATTAGTTGATGATAAGGGTGAACCAGTAGGAACAAGGATTTTTGGTCCTGTGACTAGAGAATTAAGAAATAGAGGCCAAATGAAAATTATTTCATTGGCTCCAGAGGTTTTATAAAATGATTAAAAAAGGTTTAAAAGTAAGAATTCTATCAGGCAAAGATAAAAAAAAGGAAGGTGAAGTTATTGAGATTGATAGACCTAATAATAGAGCTAAAGTTCAAGGAATTAATATTGTGAAGAAACATGTTAAAACTACAAAAGAAAAAAAAGGTGGTATTGTTTCGAAAGAAAATTTTATCCATATTTCAAACCTAGTTCTTATTGATAGCAAAATAAAAGCTAAAAAAACTGAGGCTAAAAAATAATGACACCAAGATTGAAAGAACTTTATTATAAGGAAATACAGCCAGCTCTCAAAGAGCAGTTGGGATTTAAAAATACTTATATGGGACCAAAAATCCAAAAAGTTGTCATTAACATGGGTTTAGGACTTGATGGAAACGATGCAAAAATTGTAAAATCTTGTGAGGAAGACCTAGGAAAATTAACAGGCCAAAAACCTGTAATTACAAAATTTAAAAAATCTGTTGCTAATTTTAAAACTAGAAAAGGTACAAATGCTGGATTAAAAGTTACATTAAGAGGTAATAAAATGTATGAATTTATTGATAGATTAGTCAATATTGCTTTACCAAGAATTAGAGATTTTAGAGGTTTGTCAGCAAATAGCTTCGATAAGTTTGGAAATTATACATTTGGAGTTAAAGAACATATAATTTTTCCAGAAGTAAATTTTGATCGTATTGATAAAATCAGAGGACTTGATGTAGTTGTTGTGATTTCATCAGAAAATAAAGATCACAGTTATGCACTCTTAGAAAAATTAAATTTTCCATTTATAAAAAAAGGAGATAATTAATAATGGCTAAAGTAAGCGCAGTTAATAAAAATAATAATAGAATAAAGCTTTCAGATAAACTTTTTAAAAAAAGACAAGCTTTGAAAAAAATTATAATGAACAAAAAGATATCTTTGGAAGAAAGATTTAAAGCGCAACAAAAATTGTCAAATTTGCCAAGAAATTCATCTAAAACAAGAGTAATGAATAGATGTCAAATCACTGGAAGACCACATGGAGTCTACAGAAAATTAAAAATATCAAGAATAGCTCTAAGACAGCTTGGATTGCATGGTTTGATTCCAGGCATGACAAAGTCGAGCTGGTAGAAAGGATAATATGAGTTTAAGTGACCCAATAGGGGATATGATAGCAAGAATTAAAAATGCTCAAATGAGAAATCATAAAAAAGTAGCATTACCTTCATCTAATTTTAAAGTTAAGATTGCTAATATTCTTAAAAGTGAAGGTTTTATAAGAGATTACAATATAGATTCTGAAACGAGTAAACCAGTTTTATCAGTTGATTTAAAATATCATTCAGGAAATCCTGTAATTAGTACTTTTGAAAGAGTATCAAAGCCAGGTAGAAGAATTTTTTCTAGTGCAGAAAGTTTACCAAAAATCAACGGTGGTTTTGGTATTGCAATTATATCAACTCCAAAAGGTGTAATGACCGATATAGATGCAAGAAAACAAAAAATTGGTGGCGAAATAATTTGTAAGGTATTTTAATGTCTAAAATTGGTAAAAAAATTATTCTAATTCCAGAAAAAGTAAAAGCAGTTTTATCTGGAAGTTTATTAAATATAGAGGGACCACTAGGAAAAAAATCACTTAATATAGATTTAGAAATGTTTAATCTTGATGTGACCGAAGGTAAAGAAATATCTATTAAACCTAAAAAGGTTGATAAAGATTCAAAAAGATTATGGGGAATGAACAGAAGCTTAATAAATAATGCTGTAATTGGCTCTAGTAAAGGGTATGAAAAGATTCTTGAGTTAGTTGGCGTTGGTTATAGAGCAGCTTTAAAAGGCAAACAATTGAATCTTCAACTAGGTTATAGTCACGATATAAATTTTGATATCCCCGAAGGCATTAAAATTGTGGTTGAAAAACAAACTATTATAAAGATAAGTGGATCAGATAAACAACAAGTTGGAACAGTAATATCTAAGATTAAATCATTTAGAAAACCTGAACCTTACAAAGGAAAAGGCATAAGAGAACAAGGTCAACATATCTTAAGAAAAGAAGGGAAGAAAAAATAATGAAATTACAATCTATTGATAGAAAAAAATTTAGAGTAAGAAATAAAATAAAAAAAGTTTCTTCACCTGACAGATTTAGATTAAGTATATCAAGATCTAGTAAGAATATATCTGCACAAATTATAGATGATGTTAAAAATATAACTCTTCTTTCGGCATCATCTGTTGAAAAAGATATAAAAGCTAAGAATAAAGTTAATAAAACTGAATTATCTAAAATTGTCGCAGAAAAGTTGGCTAAAAAAGCACAAGAGAAAAAAATAAATAAAATTTACTTTGACAGAGGAGTATATAAGTACCATGGCAGAGTAAAAATATTTGCTGAAACTTTAAGAAAAAACGGAATGGAATTTTAAATTATGAATTTTAAAGATAAAAAAAAAGACGACATGTTAGAAAAATTAGTTCACATTAATAGAATTACAAAAGTTGTAAAAGGTGGACGAAGATTTGGTTTTTCAGCATTAGTAGTAGTTGGCAATCAAGAAGGAAAAATTGGTATTGCACATGCAAAATCAAAACAGGTTCCTGACGCTATTAAAAAAGCAAATGAAGTAGCTAGAAGAAATTTGATACACATTCCTTTAAGAGAAGGAAGAACTATTCATCATGATGTTTATGGTAAAGATGGAGCTGGTAAAATTGTATTAAGAGGTGCTCCTAAAGGCACAGGAATAATTGCAGGTGGCCCCGTGCGTGCTGTATGTGAAGTTTTAGGTATCAAAGACATTGTAGCAAAATCAATGGGAACATCAAACCCTCATAATGTTATTAGAGCTACAATGAAAGCTTTATCAAAACAATATTCACCAAAACATATATCGACAATCAGAAATAAAAAAATTTCTGAAATAATTGAAAAAAGAGGATAATGAGCACACTCAATACTACAGGCAAGGTTACCAAAAAAAAAATCAGAGTAGGTAGAGGAATCGGTTCTGGAAAAGGTAAAACTTCAGGTAGAGGTGTAAAAGGACAAAAATCTAGATCAGGCGTTGCCATCAAAAGTTTTGAAGGTGGACAAATGCCTTTATATAGGAGATTACCTAAAAGAGGATTTAATCCAATTGGCAAAATTAATGTAGCTATAATGAATTTAGAAAAAATTCAGTCATTTATTGATCAAAAAACAATTAATTCTAGCGATATGATAAATGCTGAGTTACTTAAAAAGTTAAAATTAATTAATAAAAATTCTCAAAAACTTAAAATATTAGGTACTGGAGAAATTAAAGTTAAAATCAACATTGAAGCAGATTTAATATCAAAATCAGCTATGGAAAAATTAGAAAAAGTTGGTTGTACAGCACGGTTAAAAAAATAAATAAGATATTATGAGTGCATCTTCTCAAACTAAAGATCTTAAAAATAGAATA
>JAPYTV010000032.1 GCA_029941985.1 Candidatus Pelagibacter sp.
ACTTTATCAAAATATGAAATGTTAATTATGAGTATAAGCCCTTTTATCTTAAAAAAGGGCTTATATATTTAATTTTACTAATCTTTGCTCGAAAATCTGAACAAAGGTTCGTTATTAGGTCTGATTGGGACATTTACACTTTTTTTTGATGCCCAAGAAATTACCTGGTGATGCAAAGGAAGATAAGAAATGTCATCTTTTACAATTTTCCAAGCTTCTGCAATTGCAGCATTTCTCTTAGTCAAATCAACTTCACCTTCCATAACTTTAATTAACTCATCAACTCTAGCATTGCTAAAATTAACTTTATTCCAACTTGCTCCAGAGTCATATAGGTAATGAAATACATAATGACTATCTAAAGTAGGTACACCCCATCCAAGCATATAAAAATCACCTTTATCCTCTTTTAACTCTTTAAAGTGTTTGCTTTTAGTTTGAGAGTTTAAAGAAACGTTAACACCGATTTTACCAAACATTCCAACAACAGCAGTACAGATTGCTTCATCATTTACATATCTGTCGTTTGGACATCTCAGCTCAACATCAAAACCGTCAGGATAACCAGCATCCACCAAAAGCTGTTTTGCTGCTTCTGGATCGTATGGTAATCTTTTATCAAGTGCCTTTGTGTAGCCAGTTACACCAGGGAATGTAATTATTCCAGCTGGTTCACTGTCGCCTCTCATTACTTTTTTTTTGATCGCTTCTATATCAATTGCTTGATAAAGTGCTTGTCTAACTTCCTTTTTTTTAAAAGGATTGTCACCTGTATTACCAGATCTAAGTTGATCAGCTGCTTGGTCCATTCCAAGAAAAATTGTACGCATCTGTGGAGTACTTTCAACCTTGTAACTTGCTGAACCTCCAATACGTTCTAAGTCTTGCACTGGTGCATCAGTTACAATATCAATTTCTCCAGATAACAATGCCGCAACTCTAGTTGCTGCGTTAGCTATAGGAAGCAACTCAATTGAATCTAAATTATGCTCAACATCTCCCCACCATATTCTACTTTTTTTGAATATAGTTTTGGTATTAGGTTCTCTTAAAGTTATTTTAAACGGACCTGTTCCCATTGTATTAGTCGATGCATAAGTTTCTTGTGACGCATTCCAATTTTGTGGTGCAGTTGAAAAGTTTTTAGTTGCCCACGCTTTTGACATTACAAATATATTAGATAATTGATTCAAAAGAATTGGATTTGGTTCTTTCGTTTTGATTTGAATTGTATATTTATCAATTGCTTTAACTGATGAAATAGAACTAATATATTCTTTAAAGTCAGATGTAGGTTGTTGGGCTCTTATAATACTGAATTCAACATCTTCAGATGTCATTGGTGTACCATCATGAAATTTTACATCTTCTCTTAAAAAGAAATACCAAGTTGTTGGATCTACAGCTTTCCACTTAGTGGCAAGTTGAGGCCCGATTGACATATCAAGCCCTCTAGTTACAAGAGCTTCATAAACTTGTCTTGATACCATTGTAGTTGGTCCTTCATTTTGAGCATGAGGATCTAGTGTTAAACTATCACCTTTCATTGACCATTTAATGGTATTTGCAGCCCAAGCCGAAGAAAAACTGAATACTAAAAACAAAGTTAATAGTATTTTTAATAAGCCTTTATTTTTCATTATTTCCCCTTCCTAATTATTATTTAGAAAAGTATAGGTGAAATAATTTTAATTTTATAGTGATAATTTGTTAATAAAGATTAACTTTTATCACTATCTATAAGTTTATTTTTGCCAATCCAAGGCATCATATCTCTTAATTTAGCTCCAACTTTCTCAATAGAGTGATCCGATAAATCTTTTCTTGTTTTTAAAAAATTTTTCTGGCCATTCTTACATTCTTCCATCCACTGCTTTGTAAATTTTCCAGATTGAATATCAGCTAATACTTCTTTCATTCTTTGTTTTGTTTCATCTTTTTTGATTATTCTTGGACCAGAAACATACTCACCATACTCAGCTGTATTTGAAATTGAATAATTCATATTTGCAATTCCACCTTCATAAATTAAATCAACAATTAATTTAACCTCATGAAGACATTCAAAGTAAGCCATCTCTGGCTCGTAACCTGCTTCTACTAAAGTTTCGTATCCATTTTTAATCAGCTCAACTACACCACCACAAAGAACAGTTTGTTCACCAAATAAATCTGTTTCACATTCGTCTTTAAAAGTTGTTTCAATAATTCCTGATTTTCCCCCGCCTATTGCTGACGCGTAAGATAACGCAAGATCTCTTGCTTTACCTGTTCCATCTTGATGAACAGCCATAAGGCAAGGCACTCCTCCTCCTTTTTCATATTCACTTCTAACTAAATGTCCAGGACCTTTAGGTGCAACCATAAATACATCAAGATCTTTTCTTGCATCAATAAGTTTATAATGAATGTTTAAACCATGAGCAAAAGCTAAACTTGTTCCTTCTTTGATTCTTTGTTCTATATGATTTTTATAAATTGTTGCTTGTAATTCATCTGGTGTAAGTATCATTGCAACTTCTGCCCATTCTGCGGCATCAGATAAGTTCATCACTTTTAAACCTTTAGATTCTGCTTTTGCTTTACTTTGAGATCCATCTCTAAGAGCAACTACTACTTCTTTAACTCCACTATCTTTTAAATTTAATGCATGTGCGTGACCCTGACTTCCATAACCAAAAATTGCTATTTTTTTATTTTTAATTAAATCTACGTCAGCATCTTTTTCATAAAACATTTTCATTTTTTGTCCTTTTGTAATTAGTTAAATATTTCTGCGCCTCTTGTCATTGCAACCGCACCAGTTCTTGAGGCACTAACAAGACCAAGTGGTTTTAAATTTTTTATCACACTATCTATTTCTCTTCGTAATGCTGTAATTTGAATTACAACGGATTTATTTGTTTTATCTAATATAACTGGATTATGTTTTTTACAAGCATTTAAAGCTTTCTTAATTTTTGCTGAATTTCCCACAACTTTTAACAAGGCCATTTCTTTAAATATTACTTTTTTATCTTCTCTTTTAAAATTTGCCACTTTATGGACTGGGACTAATTTTTTTAACTGTAAAGTAATTTGTTCAATCACTTGTGGCGTTCCTGTAGTAACAATCGTAACTCTTGAAAGGTTTTTTTTGTGATCAATTTCTGCAACGGCCAAAGACTCAATATTATATCCTCTTCCAGAAAATAGACCAACAACTCTAGCTAACACCCCAGCTTCATTGTCTACCCATACAACAAAAATGTGAGTATCTGATTTGCCAACTTTGCTTGGTGTGCTATAAGCTGATCTAGATTTTACCATTTTAAACTAACGTTTTCCCTTTGTCTGTAATCTTATTTTCTTCTTGATCTTTAGGACCTAATAACATTTTGTTATGAGGTTTCCCTGATGGTATCATTGGAAAGCAATTTTCTTCCTGATCAACTAAACAATCAAAAATAACAGGTTTATCTACATTAATCATCTCTTCAATTTTTTTATCTAACTCATTAGGTGATTTAGCTCTAATTCCAATACATCCGTATGCTTCCGCAAGTTTAACAAAGTCAGGTAGCGCGGAAGAATAACTTTCTGAATAATTTTTTTCATGAAGTAATTCTTGCCATTGCCTAACCATTCCCATGTATTGATTATTCAAAATAAATATCTTTATAGGCAAGTTGTACTGAACTGCAGTAGACATCTCTTGAATAGTCATTAAAACTGATGCTTCACCAGCTATATCAACTACTAATTTTTTAGGATGTGCAACCTGAACACCAACAGCAGCTGGTAAGCCATATCCCATAGTTCCAAGTCCTCCTGATGTCATCCATCTATTTGGTTTGTTAAATTTATAATGTTGAGCAGCCCACATCTGATGTTGTCCGACTTCAGTTGTTATGTATGTATCTTGATTTTTAGTTAACTCATAAAGTCTTTGTACTGCATGCTGTGGTTTAATAATTGTATCACTATTAATAAAATTCAAAGATTGTTTTGTTCTCCATTTTTGAATTTGTTTCCACCATTTTGAAATTTTTTGTTTATTTGATTTTTCTAAATTTAAATTCTTCTTTTTTAAAGTTTTAGAAGTAGCACTAATTACTTCAGCAACATCTCCTACAATCGATAAATCAACTTTTACAATTTTATTAATAGATGAAGGATCAATATCAATATGAACTTTTTTTGATTTTGGAGAAAACTCATCAATTTTTCCGGTAATACGATCATCAAATCTTGCACCAATATTAATTAGTAAATCACAATCATGCATTGCATTATTTGCTTCATATGTTCCATGCATTCCCAGCATTCCTAAAAACTGATTATCATCACCAGGGTAAGCTCCTAATCCTTGAAGGGTAGATGTAATTGGAAAGCCTGTTAAAGCAACAAGCTCTCTTAATAACTCGCTAGCTTTTGGACCTGAATTAATTACTCCTCCTCCTGTATAAAAAACTGGTTTTGAAGCTTTTCTCATTAATTCAATTAATTGATCAATTACTTTTTGATCAAATTTATTAAGAGTTTTCCCATTTAATTTTTTTTCTTTTTTTGGTTTAAAATATTTTGCTTTTGCAAACTGAACATCTTTGGGAATATCAACTAAAACTGGACCAGGTCTTCCTGTTGTTGCAACTTCAAAAGCTTCATGCATTATTCTTGGAAGATCATTAATATCTTTAACTAGCCAGTTATGCTTTGTACATGGCCTAGTAATTCCTGTTGTGTCACATTCTTGAAAAGCGTCCGTTCCAATTAAGTGAGTTGGTACTTGTCCAGAGATACAAACTAGTGGGACGGAATCCATATAGGCATCTGTTAATGCTGTTACAACATTGGTTGCACCTGGTCCTGATGTAACCAACACAACACCTGGCTTACCAGAAGATCTTGCATAACCTTCTGCTGCATGACCCGCGCCTTGTTCATGTCTAACTAAAATATGTTTTATCGTTGGGTGATTTTTTAACTCATCATATATAGGAAGTACCGCACCACCAGGATAACCAAAGATATATTCTACCTTTTGATCCTCTAGACTCTTAAATACAATTTCTGCTCCAGAATATAAATTACCCATTTGGGCAATCTATCGGACTTTATATTAATTGGTCAAGTTTAAGAGTGATTTATTTATTTTTTTATCCAGCTGGGAATTTTATTTGGGCTAATTTTATTCCAAGATAACATCCTGCTTCTTGCCCAAGTAGCCTGTCTTTTGGCATATTGTCTTGTTCTTATTGATATTAATTTCCGCACCTCATCTAGAGTCATTTGTTTTTTTAGGTATTGTCTTAATTCATTCACGCCTATTACCTTATTGACGCTAAAGTCTTTTTTTATTTTTTTTGTACTAAGTTTTTTAACTTCTTCAATAGCACCTTTTTGGAGCATTTTTACTGTTCTGAGTGATATTCTCTTAATTAATTCCTGTCTGTTAAAATCAATATATAGTTTGAGAAATTCATTTTCATTAAATTCTGGCTTGGTTTTGTTTAACCAATCATACATGGAAACTTTTGTGTATAACTTAATTTCAAAGGCTCTGATTGATCTTTGTGTGTCATTTGAATCAAATTTACCTTTAACTTTTTTATCTAATTTTAAAAGTTTTTTATAAAATTTTTTTTGTCCTTCTTTTTTTTGTATAAATCTAACTTTATTTCTAAGTTTAAGAGGAATATTTGGAATTTTAACTAATCCATTAATTATAGATTGAAAATATAATCCTGTTCCACCGACTAAGATAGGAGTTTTTTTTCTTTTTCTTATTTCTTTTATTTTTTTAATAGCAAGCTTTAACCATTGACCAGTAGAGAAGCTTTTATTTACATCAACCACTCCATACAAATGATGTTTAATATTTTTTTGTTCTTCTTTATTAGGTCTAGCAGTTAAAATTTTTAACTGTTTGTAGACCTGCATACTATCTGCGTTAATAATTTCTCCATTAATCTTATTGGCAATTTTAACAGCAAAATTAGATTTACCTGAAGCTGTAGGACCTGAAATTAAAATAATCTTGGACCGAATGTCCATTTTCAATCTAACTTAACACCAATGTATCTTCTTTGGTTTTGGTTGTTATAGATTGCAATCAAAATTGTTTTTTGATTAGATTTAAGTGCATCTTCAACTATTTTTTCTAAATCTTTTACAGATTTAATTTTTTTCTTTTGAGCTTCAACAATTATGTCATTAACATTTAAATAATTAATAGGACTATCTTTACCAATGTTCATTATAACTAAACCTGTTGTTTGGTTGGGTAGTTTTCTTGCTTCAATATCTTTTTTTGTTAATACTCTTGCTGTAATTTTTAAAGATTTTATTTCCAATATATCTATTTCTGCTTCTTTTTTTTCTTCTTTAAAATCTTCTGAAGTTTCTAGTCTTCCTAATTTAATTCTTTTAAAAATTTCTTTTTTATTTCTCCACACCTTAACTTCTACTGTTTTACCAACTTCAGTTTGAGCAACAATTTTTGGTAGTTCTTTCATTTCTTTAATTTTAGTACCATCAAATTCTAGTATTATGTCACCCGCTTTAATTCCTGCTTTTTCAGAAGGACTTTTCTCTGCAACACTCGCAATTAGCGCTCCTCTTGGTTCGTCTAATTTTTCAAGGTCAGCTATTTCTTTTGTTACTACTTGAATTCTAACTCCAAGCCATCCTCTTTTTGTTTCTCCAAATTCCACAAGTTGATCTATAACTTTTTTTGCACTATTTGATGGAATTGAAAAACCTATTCCTATTGATCCAGACTGTCCTAAAATTGCTGTATTAATTCCTATAACATTACCATTCATGTCAAAAAGTGGTCCTCCTGAATTTCCTTGATTTATAGACGCATCTGTTTGAATGTAATCTTCATATCTTGAAAGACCTATTGATCTATTTCTTGCTGAAATAATTCCTGATGTAACTGTACCTCCTAAACCAAAGGGATTTCCAATTGCAATAACCCAATCTCCAATTCTTGCCTTATCAGAATCTCCAAATTTAACTGGTATAAATTTTTCTTTTGATTCTATTTGAAGAACAGCAATATCTGATAATGGATCTGCACCAATAATTTTAGCTTTATATTCTTTGTCCCCATCAACTCTAATTACAATGTCCTCTGAATCCTGAATAACATGGTTATTAGTTATCACAATTCCTGTTTCATTTATTATGAATCCTGAACCTAAAGCACTTGATTTTCTTTTTTGAGGTGTTCCAAACTCTTTAAACATATCTTCAAATGGAGACCCTGGAGGAAATTGAAAGCCTTTAAAGGGGTTGGCATTTGTAACGATTGTTGTAGTTGTAGAAATATTTACAACGGACGGCATTAATTTTTCAGCTAAATCGGCAAAAGATTCTGGCACATCTTTTGCAAAAACTTGTGAGGCTAAACTAATTGTAAAAAATACTATTAGTAATTCTTTAATTTTTTTCATACTAATTTTTTATATACCAAATAATAATAAATCCGAGAACCGCAAATATTAATCCGCCTGATCTTAGTTGAGAATCTTTAATCATTTCCATTTTTTTTAACATATTTTTCATTTTTGATGGAAATAAGGCGTATAAGATTCCTTCTATAAAAAGAAAAAGACCAAAAGCTATGATTAGCTCTCTCATGGTTTTAGATTTATTGTTTCGGTTTTATGTTGCCAAAAAATTTAAAGAACTCACTATCAGGAGATAAGATTACAGAAGTTTCCCCACCTATTAAAGCAGTTTCGTAAGCTTGCATCGCTCTATAGAAAGCAAAAAACTCAGGGTCTCTACCAAATGCTTCTGCAAAAATTGCATTTCTTTCTCCGTCTCCTTCACCCTTCATGATTTCAGCATCTTTATTTGCATTGGCTAATAACACTGAAACATCTTTGTCGGCTGTTGATGTTATTGTAACTGCCATCTCAGCACCTCTAGCTCTAAATTCTTTAGCTTCTCTTTCTCTTTCAGTTTGCATTCTTCTATAAATAGCTTCACTGTTCGCTTGAGGTAAGTCTGCTCTTTTAATTCTTACATCTACTATTTTAATTCCAAAATTTTCAGCTTCAGCATTTACGCCTTCTTGAATTAAAGACATTTGCTTACTTCTGTCTTTTGAAAGTAATGTTTGTAATTCTTGTTGACCCAATACATTTCTAAGTCTTGAGTTAATAATTGTTGCCAATCTTGATCTTGCAACTCTCTCATTACCAACAGAAATATAAAATTTTAAAGGATCCACAATTTGAAATCTTGCAAAAGCATCGACAATTAGTCTTTTTTGATCTGATGCAATCACTTCTTCTGGTGGTGTATCAAGATTTAAAATTCTTTTATCTAAAAAAACAACATTTTGTATAAAAGGAATTTTAAAGTTTAAACCAGGTTCTATTATAATTTTTTTAGGGTCACCAAATTGAAGTACGATTGCTTGATTAACTTCTTTAACTGTAAACATAGAGAAGAAAGCAAGCGCTGCTATCACAATAATTACAGGTAATAAAATTTTTTGTACTTTCATTAATTTGTCGCTTTCTTTTTACCTAATTCAGGAAGTGGTAAATATGGCACTACGCCTGAACCAGCATTTTTTTCAATAATCACCTTGTCTATATCAGCTAAAACTTTTTCCATAGTCTCTAAATACATTCTTTCTTGAGTAACCTCTTTAGCTTTTGCGTATTCAGTATAAATAGAAATAAATCTACTAGCTTCACCTTCTGCAGCTGCAACAACTTTTTGTTTATAAGCTTCTGCTGCTTGCATAATTTTTGCAGCTTCCCCTCTTGCTCTTGGAATAACATCATTAGCATAAGCTTCTGCTTCATTTTTTGATCTTTCCATGTCAGCTCTTGCTGCTTGCACATCTCTAAATGCATCAATTACTTGATCAGGTGGGTCTGCTTTTTGGGTTTGAACTTGTGTTATTTGAATTCCACTATTGTACTCATCTAAAATTGCTTGAATAATATCTTGTGTTTCATTCTCAATTTTTGCTCTTCCTTCAGTCAAAATTTGTTGAATTCTACTTTTTGCAACAACTTCTCTCATTGCAGTCTCGGCTGCAGCTTTTACTGTTCCTTCTGGGTCTTGTATCTGAAATAAAAATTTACCTGCATCTTTAATTACCCAAAATACTGAAAAATCTATATTCACAATATTTTCATCTCCAGTTAACATTAAACTTTCTTGTGGAACATCTGCAACTCCTCCGCCTGAAGAAAAACCACTGTCTCTTTCAGATCTAAATCCAATATCCATTCTGTTTACTTTTGTAACTTTTGGAGTTAGAACAGTTTCTATTGGCATTGGAATATGATAATTTAATCCTGGCTGAGTTGTTTTTACAAATTTTCCAAATCTTAGAACTACACCTTGTTCATCTGGTAGCACTCTATATAAACCGCTCGCTAACCAAACGAGTGCTAAAATAATTAAAATTAAACCTATTGGTTTGCCTCCTGATGAACTTCCACCAGGTAAAAATCTATTTATTTTTTTTTGAATATCTTTAATAAGCGCATCAATATCTGGAGGAGTAGGTCCTCTTCCTGAACCATTTCCGCCTGGAGGTGTTCCCCATGGACTTCCGCCTCTTCCTTTAAAATCGTCTGACATATGATGATCTATATAATGTCTTTATAAAGAAAAACAAGTTAAGATGTAGTTATGCCAAAAGAAAAGCCAGAATTAAGTGACACAATGCGAAAAAAAATGAGTGGCAAACCTCCTGAAAAAAACCCAATTAAAGGAACAAAATTTACTATAGCTATTTCAAGTGCAAAAGGAGGTGTTGGAAAATCTACATTTGCAACAAACCTTGCTTTAGCGCTAAAAAATATTGGCTGCAAAGTTGGATTACTTGATGCAGATATTTATGGCCCTTCAATTCCTAAGATGTTTGATATTAATGAAAAACCACAAAGTGATGGCAAAACTTTAACTCCAATTACTAAATATGATATTCAATGTATGTCTATTGGGTTTCTCGCTGATCAACAAACACCTATGATATGGCGTGGACCAATGGTAACTAGTGCCATCAAAACTTTTACTCAAAAAGTTGGGTGGAAGGGTTTAGATTTTATAATAGTTGATATGCCTCCTGGTACTGGAGATACTCAGTTAACTTTTTCAACAGAGATAAAAATGGATGGGGCAATTATAGTCTCAACTCCACAAGAAGTAGCTCTTTTAGATGTAAAAAGAGGAATTAAAATGTTTGATAAGCTTGGAGTTAAAATCCTAGGCTTGGTTGATAATATGAGTTACTTCATTGGTGATGATAGCAAAAAGTATAAAATATTTGGTGAGGGTGGAGTTAAAAAAACTGCAGAAGAGTTTGGTAAAGAATTTTTAGGAGAGATTCCAATTAATCCAGAAGTTGGAAAATGTGGGGATGAAGGAAAACCAATTGTCGAAGCTAATCCTGATCATAAAATTTCTAAAATATATCTAGAATTTGCTAATAAAATTAAATCAACTTATCTTTAAGATCAAAAGCAATCATCAACTC
>JAPYTV010000033.1 GCA_029941985.1 Candidatus Pelagibacter sp.
ATAACTTAAGACAAAGTGGGCCTACTAAAGTTGAAATGTTAATTTCAACAAGAGTGAGAAAATCACCTTATTGGCATCTATCAATGAAAGCAGGTTGTTGGAGAGCAACTGTTTACAATCGTGTTTACCATCCAAGAGGATATGTAAAACCAGAAGATGGTGGAGCAATGGTTGAGTACGATGCAATTGTAAATCATGTTACAATGTGGAACGTTGCTGTTGAAAGACAAATAAGAGTTAAAGGTCCAGATGCAGAAAAGTTTACAGACTATGTAATAACTAGAGATGCAACTAAAATCTCACCCATGAGAGCAAGATATGTAATTTTATGTAATGCTTATGGTGGAGTTTTAAATGATCCAATTCTTCTTAGAATTTCAAAAGATGAATTTTGGTTCTCACTATCAGACTCAGAAATTGGTATGTACCTTCAAGGTGTTAATGCTGATGGAAGGTTTAATTGTACAATCGATGAAATTGATGTGTGTCCAGTACAAATCCAAGGACCTAAATCTAAAGCACTAATGAAAGATTTACTTGGTGATCAAGTTGATTTGGACAACATGCCTTTCTACGGTTTAGCTGAAGTAAAAGTTGCTGGAAGAAGTTGTGTTATTTCACAATCTGGTTTTTCAGGAGAAGCTGGATATGAAATCTACTTAAGAGATGCAACTTAATATGCTGATGATATGTGGAATGCAGTTCTTGATGCGGGTAAAAAACATAACTTAATGGTAATAGCTCCTGCTCACCATAGAAGAATTCAAGCTGGAATTCTCTCATGGGGACAAGATATGGATGATCAACATAACCCGTTCCAATGTAACCTTGGATACCAAGTTTCATTATCTGGTAAAGGAGAATGGAATAAAAAAACTGACTATGTTGGTAAAACTGCATTAGAAAAAATGGGTGCAGAAATTAAAGCTGGAAAAAAACCATACAAACTCCAATTAGTAGGACTTGAATTAGGTGGAAAGCCTATTGAAGAGTATGCTCCTGATTTTTGGCTGGTTTCAAATGAAGATGGTGGAGATCCGGTTGGATTTATAACATCTCCGTGGTATCACCCAGAGAAGAAGCAAAATATTGCTATGGGATATGTGCCATTTGATGGATCATTAAATGCTAATGGATTTCCCAAAGCTAAAGTTGGAACTAAATACAAAGTTCATTTACCAGCACAATACTCTGTCACTCCAGGAACACCTGTTGATGCAGTAGTAGTGGATATTCCATTTAAAGAATCTTTTAATGCAAATACTAGAGAAGTCGTAAAAGGATAAATTATTTTTTTTGGGGAGAGGTGAAATTCTCCCCCATTAATAGTAACGTAAGCATTACTCATTGTAGTTTGCATAATAATTATAATTGCTTTAATACTCTTATCGCTACTTGTTTCTTACAAAGCACAAAATTAAAAAAGATAAATAATGTTTGGTGAATTTTTAAGTATAATCGTTAGATCTATAAAATTAGACAAAACTCTTTACAAGGACAATAAAAATTTTGGTGAAGCTGCAATTTATTTTGCAGGACTAATAATGATACTAGATGGTGTTGCTGGAGCCGTTGCTGCAAACACTGTAATTAAAACTGCTGTTGCAATGTCAGGTTTAACCGCAATACTTACCTGGTTCGTTTGGACCTTATTCATATTTGTAGTTGGTGTAAAATTATTTCCAGATAAAGAGAATAAAGTCCCATTTAAAAAGATACTTATTGGAGTTGGATATGCTCATGCACCAGGAATATTGAGATTTTTTGCTGTTACTCCAGATTTGATGATTCCTATAATTTTTTTAACACAATTCTGGATTTTTGCTGGGTTAATAATTTCAACAAAACAAATTTTAAATTTGAAATCAAATGTTAAATCTTTTGGAATTGTTTTTTTATCTTTTCTTATAATTGCATTTTTATCAATATCGTTTGTAATGAGTAGAATGAATGCTCTTCCTATTAGCACTATAAGCTAGATTGGAAAAATAGTTTTTGAAGTTTTACAAGAATTACAAATTTTTAAACTTATTAATATTAAATTTTGAGATACACTTTCGTCTTCTTTTTTACACTCTTCACAATAATTATTAAAATCTTTTAAATCTTTCTCTTTTAATTCTTTTAAATCTTTTTTTTCTTTTTCCATTTATAATTTTTTAAAATCTGCTTTTTTTACAAAATAAAGTCCTATAAGGACTGCTGTTAATGAAACTATAATCTTAGCAGTAATCATTTCCTTTAAGAATATATACCCTAAAATCATTCCAAAAATAGGTATCAAATA
Organism: Candidatus Pelagibacter sp.; assembly: GCA_029941985.1. Lineage (GTDB taxonomy): Bacteria > Pseudomonadota > Alphaproteobacteria > Pelagibacterales > Pelagibacteraceae > Pelagibacter. The sequence continues at coordinate 2,288 of JAPYTV010000033.1, forward strand.
TGATACTTGTGATTGAAATATTAGGCCATTATTTTTTAAAATTCTAAATCTTAATAGCCAAGCTAAACCTGTAGAAACAATTCCTAAATAAATTATTGAAATTGTTGACTCTATACTAGGATTCAAGTTCCATGGTTTTTCAATAAAACTAGCTAATGGTATTAGCATTATAATTGCCCATATTAAGATAGATCCTGTTACATTTTCATTTTTCTTTTTACTGATTTTTAAAGTTAAAACTCCACCGATTACATAACAGGTTGATCCAAGTAAAATTAATAGTGCCGAAATAAAGTTATTATCATTTATTAATAGATTATCAAAAAATAAGTAAATGATTCCAGAAAATCCAATTAGTATTCCAAATGTTTTAATAAAATTAAATTTTTCATTTTTTGTAAAAAAATGTCCTAATACTACTGAGCTTAAAGGTGTAGTAGACATCAATATTGCAGCTAAATTACTTTGTACTGACTTTACGCCATAACTTATTAAAAAAAATGGTGCTACCAAATTAATAAAACCTATCATTGCGAACCAGTGCCAATCTTTTGAAAAAGCTTCAATTTTTATTTTTTTATATAAACACAGTAGTAATACTGGAATGGCACCAAAAAATACCCTCCCTAAAGAAATAGTTATTGGTCCATAAGAATAGGTTGCTATTTTAATATTAAAAAAAGCTGAAGACCAAATTAAAGCCAAAAAAGTTAATAATACGTAATCAATTATCTTTGGTTGTCTCATTCTATTAATTCCTCAACTTTACCATTTGTAATTTTTTGAAGTTTTTTAAAATCTATTTTAAAAACACAATTTGGATGACCAGCTGCTGCATACAAATCATTAAATCTTTTTAGTGAATTGTCTATTAAAATTTCTACTAACGCTATGTGACCAACTGGCGAAACACCGCCTATGGTATAGCCAGTTTGAATTTTAACCTCCTCAGGATTTGCCATTGAAATATTTTTTTTATTAGTTATTTTTTTGAGTTTATTTATAGAACATCTTTTATCTCCCGCAATTAAACACAAAATGAATGAGTCTTCAGTTCTAAATAACAAACTTTTAACTATTGCTCCAACTTTACAATTTAAAGATAATGCGGCATCTTTTGCTGTACGAGCCGAGTCATCTAAAACAATTACACTTAATAATTTGTCAAAATCCTTAAGTGCTTTTTTGGCTCTTTTAACTGGCTCTTTATCTAATAAACTCATTATTCAACTAACAATTGATTGCTAATTTAGAAATTAGCAGTTTAATGTATATGCGAATAATGCATAGGTGGTATTTATTAATCAAGCAATATTATTTAAAGAATGTTTGATAATAGAGACTTACAAAATTTAAAAGGAGAGAAATTATGAGCACTAGCAATGTCCTAAAATTTATTAAAGAGAAAGAAGTAGAATTTGTTGATCTAAGATTTACTGATCCAAGAGGAAAACTTCAACATTTAACTATGGATGTAACTATTGTTGATGAAGAAATGATCAATGATGGTGTTTTCTTTGATGGTTCTTCTATAGCTGGCTGGAAAGCTATTAATGAATCTGACATGATATTAAAACCAGATCCAAATAGAATGTTTATGGATCCTTTCACTTCTCACAATACTCTAGTTCTTTTCTGTGATATCTTAGATGCAGTTAAAAGAATCCCTTATGAAAGAGATCCAAGAGGAATAGCAAAAAAAGCTGAAGCATATTTAAAAAAGTCTGGTGTTGGCGATAAAGCGTTCTTTGGACCTGAACCAGAATTTTTTGTATTTGATGACGTTAGAATTAACAATGATCCTAATAATACTGGTTTTAAAATAGATAGTAAAGAAGGTCCTTACAATTCAGGTACAGAATATGCTAATGGAAATATGGGACATAGACCTCCAATTAAAGGTGGATATTTTCCAGTCCCTCCAGTTGATAGTGAACAGGATATGAGAAGTGAATATCTAAAAAGTTTAAGAGAAGTTGGAATAAAAGTTGAAAAACATCACCATGAAGTTGCTCCAAGTCAACATGAACTTGGAATGTACTTTGGTACTTTAGTTGATCAAGCTGACAATGTTCAGTTATATAAATATGTAGTTCAAATGGTAACTCATTCTTTTGGAAAAACAGCAACATTTATGCCTAAACCAGTAGCTGGCGATAATGGTTCAGGAATGCATATTCACCAATCTATCTGGAAAGGTAAAACACCTGTGTTTTCAGGTGATGCTTATGCTGGATTATCTCAAACAGCTTTATATTATATAGGTGGAATATTAAAACATGCTAAAGCTATCAATGCTTTTGCTAACTCAACAACAAATAGTTATAAAAGATTAATTCCTGGATTTGAGGCACCAGTTCTACTTGCTTATTCAGCAAGAAATAGATCGGCTTCATGTCGTATTCCAATTACTTTAAATAAAAATGGTGCGAGATGTGAAATAAGATTTCCAGATGCTGCTGGTAACCCTTACTTAACTTTTGCCGCAATGCTTATGGCTGGCCTTGATGGAATTAAAAAGAAAATTAATCCAGGTAAATCTTTTGATAAAGATTTATACGAACTTCCAGCAGAAGAGGTAAAAAATATTCCTACTGTTTGTGGTTCTTTGAGAGAAGCAATGGAGAGTCTTGATAAAGATAGAGAGTTTTTAACTCAGGGTGGTGTATTTACTGATGATCAAATTGATGCTTACATAGCATTAAAGTTTGAAGAAATACATAAATTTGAACACGCTCCTCATCCTGTAGAGTTTGAAATGTATTACAGTAGTTAGAAATAATTACTGTCTAGTAGTAGCAATTGTATTTTTGTTAATTCCCTTTTTAACAACGTAATCCTGTGTGCCATTTGCACCAGTATTAACCTCTTTACGTAAGATTTTAAAAAAAGATCTTTCTTTCAAAGACTTTTCTAAAGTTTTAACAAGATTTTTAAATTCAAACTTATTCATACCTATCTTATATACTAGATATGCAAATTATGCAACTCTGCTATGTTTAAAATGGATGATTATACTTTAAAGGACTCTCCACACCCACAACGCTCAGATTCATTGGGATTATTGAAAACAAAGGAAGATGAAAACTCCTCTTTTTTATAGTCCATTTCAGTTCCAAGCAGATACATAACTGCTGCTGCATCAACAAAAACTTTAACACCCTTATCTTCAATAACTTCATCATTAGGATTAATTTTTTTAGCATATTCCATAACGTAAGACATTCCCGCACATCCACCAGACTTAACAGCTACTCTTACTCCAACAGAATTAGATTCTACACCTGCCATAATTTCTTTAATTCTATTGGCGGCATTATCGCTTAATTTTATTATTTGATTCATTATAAATTTAACTCCAATTTTGCAGCCTCCGACATCATTGATTTATCCCACGGTGGTTCAAAAACTAAATCAAGATCTACTTTTTCAATACCTTCAACTTGCATGACACTATCTTTAACTTCCTTTGGTAGACTTTCTGCAACTGGACAGTTAGGTGAAGTTAAAGTCATTATAATTTTAGCCGTATTATTGTTTTCTACTTTAACATTATAAATTAAGCCAAGTTCATAAATATTAACTGGTATTTCAGGATCATAAATTTTTCTGATCTCTTCTATTATTTCTTTTTTTAAATCCATATTTAATCTAACTTTTCAGTATTAATTTCTTCCTGAGTATTATCAATTGCAGATATTAAAGTATGCCAAGATAAAGTAGCACATTTTACTCTCATTGGATATTGTTTTACACCTGACAAACACATAAGTTTAGTTTTTTCATCTTTTTTTAATTTTTTTGATTCCAATTCTGGATTTTCTTTAATCATTCCCAAAAAATCATTAACAATTTCTTTAACTTCTAATTCTTCTTTTCCTTTTAATAAATCTGTCATAATAGAAGCTGACGCCATTGAAATTGCACAACCACTTCCTTCAAAAGATATGTCTTCTATCTTTTTTTCCCCATTTAGCTTTAAATAAACATGAACATTATCACCACATAAAGGATTATTACCTTTTGCTTCTTTATTAAAATTATCTGTCTTTCTTAAATTTCTTGGATTTTTTCCATGTTCTAAAATTATTTCTTGATAAAGTTCTTTAATATTCATTATAAATTAAAAATTTTTTTGCAATTGTTAATTGATGAATTGAGCTGATCTAAATCATTTTTTGTATTGTAAACTCCTAATGATGCACGGGCACTAGCTGTTATTCCTAATTTATCATGAAGTATTTGACAACAATGATGTCCAGCTCTTATTGCTACTCCATCTTCATCTAATATTGTTGCAATATCATGTGGGTGGACCCCTTCTATAGTAAAAGATAAAACAGCACCTTTATTTTTTGGGTTACCAATTAGTTTTACAGAATTATTTTTTCTTAATATTTCTTGACCATATTCAATTAATTCTTGTTCATGATTAATTATATTTTCCATTCCAATTTTTTCTAAAAATTTTATAGATTTATCAAAAGCTATTACTTGCGCTGTTGCCATTGTTCCTGCTTCATATTTATTAGGTAAATCTCCATAAGAAATACTATCTTTCTTAACTTCTTTAATCATTCCACCCCCACCTTGATATGGAGGTAGTTCTTCTAACCATTTTTTCTTTGCATAAAGTATTCCTAATCCAGTTGGACCATACATTTTATGACAAGAAATAGCATAGAAATCACAGTCTAAATCTTGCATATCTAACTTTAAATGAGGAGCTCCCTGACATCCATCCACCAAAACTGTTATGCCTTTTGAGTGTGCTAGTTCTGTAATTTCTTTAATTGGTAAAATTGCACCTGTGACATTAGATAAGTGAGTAATTCCAATCAATTTAGTTTTTGATGTAATCTTTTTTTCAATATTTTCGATAGTAACCTCTCCGTCACTATTAACTTCAGCAAATTCAATTTTTATTCCTTTAGACTTTCTTAAAAAATGCCAAGGTACATAATTTGAGTGATGTTCTAGTTCGGTTATAAGAATTTCATCTCCTTCTTTTAAATATTTTTGACCAAAGGTATTAGCAATAAGATTAATTGCTTCTGTTGCTCCTTTTGTGAAAACAATTTCATTTTTATCTTTTGCATTGATGTATTTTTGTACAGAAGATCTTGTTGTTTCATAAAGATTAGTTGCTGCTACAGCTAAGTAATGTACGCTTCTACCCACATTTGAAAACTCCTTACTATAAAAATCATTTACTCTATCTATAACTGATTGTGGTTTTTGAGATGAGTTTGCGCTATCTAAGTATACAAGGTCATTATTGTGAACCTTATTATTAAAAATTGGAAATTCTTTTTTTATATTATCTATGCTCATTCTTTAATTCCCATTATGTTTTTAATTAAATCTTTAATTTCTAAATCAGTTATTTTTTCAACAACATCTAATAAAAATCCATTAATCAGAAGCTCTCTAGATTGTTTGTAATTCAAACCTCTGGACATGAAATAAAATATTGCTTCTTCATCTAAATTACCTGAAGTTGATCCATGAGAACATTTAACATCATCAGCATAGATTTCTAACTCTGGCTTTGCATCAAATTCAGTATTTTCACTGAGTAGCAAAGCTTTACTAAGCTGATATCCATCAGTTTTTTGAGCATATCTGCTTACATAAATTTTTCCTTGGTAAACACCTTTTGAATTATCATTTAATACGCTCTTAACTAATTGATAACTCTTAGTATTTGCTGCTCTGTGGTTAATATTTGTTTTTATTTCATGATGTTTAGATTCTTTTAAATTTAAAATTCCATTAATAAATGCAGAACTATATTCATCATTTAAATTACAATTAATTTCATTTTTTAAAAATTTTGATCCTGTTGAAAAAATAAAGTTTTCTGCAATACTATTTTGCCCTAAATCAATATTGTTGTAAAAATATTTTATATTTGAATTATTTTTATGATCTATTTTATAATTTTTAAGTACCGCATTGTCACATATTTTATATTGGTGATTAATGTTAATAAAATTATTATCAGAGTCATCATTAAATAAATTAATCATTTTTAAGAAACTGTTTTCTTTTAACTCAACATCAAATCTTAAATTGATTGCTGTTGATTTAAGTTTTTGATTTGTAAAATTGTATACAACTAAAGGTTTTTTGAATTCATAATTTTTCTTAACCTGTAATCTGATATGAGTGAACTTAAGTCCATTATTCAATAATATTAGAGGGTTTTTTTCTTCTGTTTCATAAGATCTTCCATCTACATATGTATTTGCAAATTCATCACCATGATGTAAACGAGAAATTTTTTTTGTATTTGTTTCTGTAATGTTGTGCATAACTTCAAATCTAGCTTTTTCTTCATGGCAAAAATCAATTTTAGATACTAAACCATTAGTAAAAATAATCTTATTATGTTCGAAGTTTAAAATATTTGATTGATCATATTCAGTATTATCTAAATTATTATCGAAGAATTTAAGTTCTTTTATATTTGAAGAAATTATTTGATTTAAGTCTGAAAACTTCCAGTCTTCCATTCTTTTATTTGGAAACCCAGTTTTGAGAAATTCTGTAAGATGATGTTTTCTTTCTTTAATATCCTCTTCTTTTTCTAAAGGAGATAAATTTTTTATAATATTAATTAAATCGCTTTTTACTTGTTTTTCCATTTAATTAAAGCTTTCATAACCTTTGTTTTCAAGTTCTAAAGCTAACGCCGACCCGCCAGATTTAATTATTTTTCCATCAATTAAAACGTGAACAAAGTCAGGCTTTATATAATTTAGCAACCTTTGGTAATGTGTGATGATTAAAAATGAATTATCTTGATTTCTCAACGCGTTTACACCTTCTGAAACAATTTTTAAAGCATCAATATCAAGACCAGAATCTGTTTCATCTAAAATAGACAACTTAGGATTTAATATAGACATTTGTAGTATCTCGTTTTTTTTTTTTTCTCCACCTGAAAATCCAACATTAAGCTGTCTACTTAAAATTTTTTCATCAAATTTTAAATCTAATGCTTTTTGTTTAACTAGTTTTAAAAATTCTATTGCATCTAGTTCTTTTTCTCCTCTAGATTTTTTAATTGCATTTAAAGATGATTTCAAAAAAATATTTGTTTTAACACCTGGAATTTCTAATGGATATTGAAAAGCTAAAAATATTCCTTTATGTGCTCTTTCCTCAATCTCTAATTCTAGTAAATTTTTTTCTTCGAATATGACCTCGCCACTTATTTCATAGCCTTTTTTTCCTGACAAAACATTAGAGAGTGTACTTTTTCCAGATCCATTTGGGCCCATAAGTGCATGAACTTCTCCAGGTTTAATTTCAAGATTTAATCCTTTTAAAATATCTTTATTGTCTATATTTGCTTTTAAGTCTTTAATTTTTAACATTTATCCTACACTTCCTTCCAAACTAATTCCCACTAGCTTTTGTGCCTCTACTGCAAATTCCATTGGAAGTTGTTGAAGCACTTCTTTACAAAAACCATTGACTATTAAACCTATAGCCTCTTCTTGATTTAAGCCTCTTTGATTACAATAAAATAACTGGTCATCGCTAATTTTTGATGTTGTTGCTTCATGCTCAATATTTGACTTTAAGTTTTTATTTTTTATATATGGAATAGTGTGGGCTCCACAGTCATTACCCATTAAAAGTGAGTCACATTGTGTAAAATTTCTAGCATTATCTGCTTTAGATGAAATATCTACTAATCCTCTATACATCATATCAGAGAAACCAGCTGAAATTCCTTTTGAAATGATCTTACTCTTGGTGTTTTTTCCTAGATGAATCATTTTAGTGCCAGTGTCTGCTTTTTGATGATTGTTGGTGATGGCTATAGAATAAAATTCACCAACAGAATTGTCGCCTTTTAAAATACAGCTTGGATATTTCCAAGTGATTGCCGAACCTGTTTCGACTTGTGTCCAAGAAATTTTAGAATTTTTACCCTTGCATAAACCTCTTTT
>JAPYTV010000034.1:0-7702 GCA_029941985.1 Candidatus Pelagibacter sp.
AAGCAGTTTTTGAAAGTTTTCAATAAAATTCTAAAAGAGCGTTGACATGCATCTCGGTACTCTCTTTAAGAGCATTAAGGTCGTATCCACCCTCAAGAATTGAAACTACTTTACCCTCACAACACAATCTTGAAATTTCTAATACCCGTTTTGTTATTGTATAAAAATCATTTGACTCAAGATTAAATTGACCAATAGGATCATGTTTATGAGCATCAAAACCAGCTGAAAGTAATATAAAATCAGGATCAAAATCCTTGAGTCTTTTTAGAACAGTCTCTAAAGCATTCAAATATTCCTCAGAATTAGTTCCAGAAGGTAAAGGAATATTTAGAATGTTGTTATATTGCCCTTTTTCATTTTCAGATCCAGTGCCAGGATAAAATGGGTACTGGTGAGTAGAAATATAAAAAACATTTGGGTTATCATAAAAAATATCTTGAGTACCATTACCGTGATGGATATCTAAATCAAAAATCGCAACTTTTTTTAAATTAAATGTAGTTAAAAGATATTGAACTCCAACACTAATATTATTATAGACACAAAAACCCATAGCCTTATCCCTAGTAGCATGATGCCCTGGTGGTCTTACAGCACAAAATGCATTTTTAAATTCTTTATTTTGGACTCCATCAATCGCAGCCATAACTGAGCCTACAGCATCTATTGTAGCTTCTTTGCTACCAGGAGAGATTATTGTGTCACCATCTAAAGAAGAAAAATCATTTTTTGGAAAAGAATTTTGAACAAAATCTATATAATCAGAATTATGAGTCATTTTAAGAATCTCATTCTTAACTTTAGAAGGTTTTTTCCATATTAAATTTTTATTATTTATTTTTTTAAAATTTTCTAAGATAACATCCACTCTAGCTACTTGTTCAGGATGTCCACTGCCAGTATTATGATTTTGATATGTATCAGAGGTTATTAAACCAGTTTTCATTTAAAATAATTTTCTAAAATAGTAGAGTATATTTTAGTCAATTTTTTTAAATCTGAAAGTGGTACAGACTCATTTACTTTATGCATACCACCATTTTTTCTCCCACCAACTAATCCAAATTCTAAACAAGGTGTAATTTTTCTGATGAATCTTGCATCAGAAGTTCCACCTGTTGTAGAAAGCTTTGGTTTAATTTTTGTAATTGTTTTAATAGTATTTTGAATCATATAAGTTGTTTTATTTGGTTTAGTTAAAAAAGCTTCACCTGAAACCATATAATCTATCTTAAATTTACACTTATCTTTTTTAGTAATACTTTTAATTATTCCATTTAATTTTTTTTTAAGAGAATTTGAGGAATGTTTATTATTAAATCTAATGTTAAATGTAGCTCTTGCTGAGTCTGGTATTACGTTATCTGCTGAATTATCTATATTAATTCTAGTTACTTCTAAATTAGTGGGCTGGAAGTTCTTAGTTCCCTTATCAAATTTTATTTCTTTTAATCTTTTTAGAATTTTTACTATTGTATTTGAAGGATTATTAGCTAGGTGGGGATATGCAACATGACCTGCTGTCGATATTATATTTAAGTGACCAGTAATACTCCCCCTTCTTCCAATTTTAATCATTTCACCAAGTTTGTTAAGGTTTGTTGGTTCTCCTACAAGACAAAAATTAACTTTTTCTTTTTTTTTCTTTAAATAATCTACAACTTTTTTAGTTCCATTAATTGCCACACCTTCTTCATCGCCAGTTATTAATAAACTAATTGAGCCACTAAAATTTTTATTTTTAAATATAAAGCTACTTATTGCTGCTACAAAACAAGCGATTCCACCCTTCATATCATTAGCACCTCTTCCTATAAGGTGACCTTGTTTAATGCCTGGATTAAATGGTTTAAAGACCCATTCTTTTAAATTTCCTGGAGGTACTACATCTAAATGTCCAGCAAACATAAAATTTGGCTGAGAATTTCCTAGTCTTGCATATAAATTTTTAACGGGTTTAGAGTTTTTATCTTTAAACTCTAATAATTTACATTTGAAACCAATCTCCGTTAATTTTTTAGCTAGAAACTTCATTACACCTGCATCAATAGGAGTAATACTTGGAAACTTAATTAGCTCTTTTGCTAATTTAACTTCATTATAAACTGGCATTTTAGTCTCTTAATAGATCATTAAGTGAAGTTTTAGATCTAGTTTTTTCATCAACTTTTTTAATAATAACTGCACAATATAACGAGGGTCCTTTCCCATCTTTGTTTGGCAAACTTCCTGGCACTATTACAGAATAAGGAGGAATTTTACCAAAAATAACTTCTCCAGTTTCTCTATCTACAATTTTAGTTGATTGACCAATAAAAACACCCATTGACAAAACTGATCCTTCTCCAACTATAACTCCTTCAACTATTTCTGAACGAGCTCCAATAAAACAATTGTCTTCAATAATTGTAGGGTTTGCTTGCATTGGTTCTAATACGCCTCCAATTCCTGCTCCCCCTGAGATATGACAATTTTTTCCTATTTGTGCGCACGACCCAACTGATGCCCAAGTATCAACCATAGTACCTTCATCAACATATGCACCAACATTTACAAATGATGGCATTAGCACAACATTTTTTGCAATATAAGATCCATGTCTAACAACTCCATTTGGAACCATCCTAAATCCTGCTTTTTTATGTTCTTCTCTTCCCCAACCAGCAGTTTTTCCTCTAACTTTATCCCACCATGTTGCATAAGGACCTGTAAGAGTTTGCATTTCATTTGTTTTAAAACTTAAAAGTATTGCTTTTTTAATCCACTGATGAACTTTCCATTCATTCCCTTTTTTTTCAGCAACCCTTAGAGTACCTTTGTCAACTAATTCAATAGTTTCTTTGATGGCATTTAATATTGATTGATCAGATTGAGCATTAATCGTTTCTTTATTATCCCACGCTTTATTTATAATTTTTTCGAATTCTTTCATAAATTTTATGCTGCTTTTAATATATTAATTTCTTGAAGAAAAGAAGGCAAGTTCTTAATCTTGTAATCAATATAAGGCTTGTTTGCATCTTTTTTTGCAAAACTTTCATCATTTTCAAGCCAACATGTTATCATTCCTAAATTTTTAGCTTGTTCTAAATTATGAGCAATATCCTCAATTAATATTGATTTTTTTGGATCAAGGTTAAATTTTTGTATTATTTTTTTGTAAGGATCAATTTGAGGTTTTGGTATAAAATTAGCATCTATAATATCAAAAGCACCATCAAACAGGCCATCAATATCCAACTGTTTTGTTACATTTTCAACATGTGCGTGAGATCCATTGGTAAAGATATATTTTTTTTCTTTAATCTTAATTAACTCTTCTCTTAATTTTAAATCTTTAGGTAACCAACTAATATCTATATCATGAACAAATTCAAGGAACTCATGAGGATCTATTTTATCATGTTTCATTAATCCTGATAAAGTTGTTCCATATTCGTAAAAATATTTCTTTTGGATTTCTTTTGCTTTAATTAAACTAATATTAAATTTTTTTGAAATAAAAGCTGACATTTTTTTATCAACTTCAGAAAAAACTTTTGTTTGACCACTGTAAAGCGTATTATCAAGGTCAAATATCCAGTATTTTATATCAACTAAATTTTTCATTCTCTTATTAAGGTTCCCGAGCCCTTGTCGGATAATAGTTCAAAAAGAATTGAGTGATTTTTTCTACCATCGATTATTACCACTCCTTTAACACCATTACGTGCAACATCTAGACAGTTGTTAATTTTTGGTATCATTCCACCAGATATAACTTTCTGATCAATTAAATCTTTAGCCTGAGTTGAATTGATTTCTGGGATTAGTTTTTTATCATTATCTAATATACCCTCCACGTCACTTATAATCATTAGTCTTCTAGCCTTAAGGTCCTTTGCTATTGCGCCAGCAGCTGTATCTGCGTTGATATTAAAAGTTTGGTTATTTTTATCCAAACCTAATGGGGCGATAACTGGAACCTCATTAGATTGAATTGTTTTGTTTATTATGTCTTTATTAATTTTAGTAGGAGTTCCAACAAAACCTAAATATTTATTTTCTTGTCTAACTGATATTACGTTATTTTCCTTAGTTGTAATTTTTTTTGCATTACAGGATAGATTTTTTAGAGCATCAACTATTTCTTTGTTGAAATAAATTAAGACATCTTCAACTATCTTAATTGTATCTTTGTCAGTAATTCTTAATCCTTTAATAAAATTACTTTTAATATTAAATTCACTAAGCTTGCGGTTAATTCTTTTTCCACCTCCATGAACTATTACTGGGTTAAATCCAAGTTTATTTAAAACTGCGATATCTTGAATAAAAATATTAAATAAATTTGAATCTATTAGTACACTACCTCCACACTTGATAACTATAAATTCATCATTATATTTATCTAAATATTTTTTTACTTCTTTCGCAGAGGGACCATCTTTAGGCAAAATTTTTATTAATTCTTCTTCTTTTACAGAAAGCATTTTAGGCTGTTTTAACAGTCGTTCTTTTCATTATAAAAATTTGTTGAGCCATTGTTAAAATGTTATTAACTGTCCAATAGATTACAAGTCCCGCAGGAAAAGGTGCAAGAATAACAGTTAAAAAAATTGGGAAAAACATAAATATTTTTGCTTGAATTGGATCTGGTGGAGTAGGATTTAGTTTTTGTTGAACAAACATACTTATCCCCATCAATATAGGCCAAACACCAATCATTAAAAATGAAGGTGGGTCCCAAGGTATTAAACCAAAAAGATTAAATACTGAAGTTGGGTCTCTTTCAGATAAATCATGAATCCATCCATAAAAAGGCATTTGTCTCATCTCAATTGTTACAAATAAAACTTTATATAAAGCAAAGAATACTGGAATCTGGACGAGTATTGGTAAGCAACCACTCATAGGGTTAACTTTTTCTCTTTTATAAAGAGCCATCGTTTCTTGCTGCAATTTCATTTTATCATCTTTATGAAGCTCTTTTAGTCTCGTCATTTCTGGTTGGAGAATTTTCATTTTGGCCATGCTTCTAAAAGAAAAGTTTGCAAGTGGAAAAAAAGTTAATCTAATACAAAAAGTAATTGCTATTATAGCCAAACCATAATTACCTAGTAATTTAAAGAAGTAATCTATTCCAAAGAATAAAGGCTTTGTAATAAAATACATAAAACCCCAGTCGATTACTAAATCGAATTTATCGATTTTTAAATTCTCAGCATAACCATCAATAACATTAACCCTTTTAGCCGCAACTATAATTTGAATTGTTTCTTGTATTGTGCCTTTTGGATTTACTTCAATTCCTTCTGTTGAGATAAAATTAGCTCTGAATTTGTTTTTATAATCAAAAGTTGTTTTAAACTCTTTTCCTCTAGGTGGAATAATTGAGCTAATCCAGAATTTATCCCCTATACCTAGCCATCCTTTTTGAGCTGTCCTACTGAATTTTTTTTCCTGTATGTCATCATAATCTTCTTCAATCAATTCATCATCTAAAGTCGCAATCAGACCCTCATGAAGTATATAAAAATTAGATATATCTGGAACTTTATTTCTTATAATTTGTCCATATGAATAAAAGCTATATGTTTTATTGGAAGAATTTATTATTTTTTGTTTAACAGTAAATAAAAATTGATTATCTAAACTGATATGCTTTTCAAAAGTAACTCCTTGAGCATTATTCCAAAAAAGTTTAATTGGACTACTATTAGTAAGTTTTTTATTACCTTCAACTTTCCAAACAGTAGAAGCATCAGGTATGTCAATATTTTTATTAGCAGTAACAAAGCCACTTTCTATTAAGTAGCCATTAGTAACATTTCTTGGATTTAATAGAGTAACTTTCTCATTGTTATTTAATTTAACATTATATTCTTTAAAAGTAAGATCGTCTATTGTTGCGCCTTTAAGAGAAATAGAACCAATAATATTATTATTTTCAAATTTAATTCTTTCATTTTGTGTTAAAGCTTCATCTCTAGTTATTTCAGCAAAGTTTTCAGCTTGATCTAAACTAGGAGTATCCGTATTTGTTTGAATTTTTTTTTGTTCTTCTAAATTTTGCTTTACTATTTTAGGGTTAGGTTGAAAAAATAAAGAATATAATATTATAACTGCTGCTGATAGTGATATTGCCGCTATTACGTTTTTACTATCCATTATTTTTTAACCTTTGATTCTTTAACAACTGGATCAAAACCTTCGCTCCCACCTAAAGATTTAATAGGATGACAAGACAAAATTCTTTTTGTGGCTTTTGTAACGCCTTTAATTAGTCCATAAGTTTTTAGACAGTCAATAGCATATTCAGAACATGTTGGAAGATATCTACACGATGGAGCTAGATAAGGACTAATAAACATTTTATAAACTTTAATTACACTAATTAATATACTTGAAATAATTTTCATTATTTAATCCTTTTAAAATCTTGAAATAAAGTTTCCTTTATTATCGCATATTCATTGTTTAGCATAGTTATTTTAGCAATAACAAGATATGAATAATGGTAGTTTATTGATATTTTTTTTACACCTTCATTCACAATATTTCTTAATCTTCGTTTGATTTTATTTCTTTTAACTGAATTACCAATTTGTTTTTTTTTAACCACAAAGCTAATATTTAGCTTTTCATTATTTTTATTTTCGAGTAGACCAAAAAATATAGTGATATATTTATTTGAAAGTTTTTTCTTTTTCAGTAAATTTTTGAAATCTTCATTTTTAGAAAGAGCAACAATTTTGCTTTTCATTTAATTAAACTGATACTGTTAAAGACTTTCTTCCTTTAGCTCTTCTTCTAGCTAAGAGTTTAATACCACCTTTAGTTTTCATTTTTGATCTAAAGCCGTGTTTTCTTGCTCTTTTAATATTTGATGGTTGATATGTTCTTTTCATAAATTAGGTTTAAATTTTATTAAATTTCGCCTTTTATAGTAATTATATATATAAATAGCAAATAGAAGATTTTATAATATCCACATTAAATTATGGAAAAATCAAAAAAACTTAAAATAATAGTAGGTTTCTTTTATCTTATTGTTGTTTCGTCATTTTTGTATTTTTTTTTAAAAAAATTTACCCTTGAGGAGCTAACTAGTTACGAATTTATTAAAAATAATAGTGAATATTTTTTTAATTTAAAAAAATCTAATTTAATTTTGTTATCATCTGTATTTTTAGTTTCAACTATTTTATGGGTAATAATGGCAGGCTTTGGTTCTCCAGTTGCTTTACTTGCAGGATTTATTTTTGGTCAAAAATTTGGATTTATAATTGCTATTTTAGGCTTGAGTATTGGCGCAACCTTATTATATATTTTTGGAAATTTTTTTTTAAAAGATTTTATAAAAAATAAATTTTTAATAAAATTTAAAAATTTAGAGATAAAATTTAAAAAATCTGAATTTATTTATCTTTTATTATATAGATTTATTGGAGGAATTCCTTTTGCTTTATCTAATGTGCTACCTTGCATTTTTAATGTAAAAGTTACAAACTTTTTTTTTGCAACATTGTTTGGAATGATGCCCCAGTTATTTTTAATTGTTTCTTTAGGAAGTGGAATTGAAAAAATTATTACTCAAAATCTTGAAGTTCCAAAAATTAGTGATTTATTATTTTCAGCTGAAATATATGTTCCAATTTTGGCTTTTATTGTATTGGTTATTTTAACAATTTTTGCTAGAAAAATATTTTATAAAGAT
>JAPYTV010000034.1:7802-10156 GCA_029941985.1 Candidatus Pelagibacter sp.
TTTTATTGTATTGGTTATTTTAACAATTTTTGCTAGAAAAATATTTTATAAAGATTGATTTGGTGCCCCCACCAAGAATCGAACTTGAAATTTATCCTTACCATGGACACGTTATACCATTTAACTATAGAGGCATACTTCACAATTTTTGAAGTATTTATATAATAAACCATTTTTTTCAAAATATTGCCTTAATTTTTTTCATATAATGATTTATATTTACAGCAGGAAAATTTTATGGGGATTCACTACAGTTATAAAAATACTAAATCAAGTAAGCTTATGGAGAAACAAGCTAAGAGAGAAAAAAAGCTTGCTGAAAAAAAAGCAAAACGTGAAGCTAAGGAAGGTCCAAAAAAAGAAGTTGAAGCAGAAAAAGTTTTAGATGCCTCAAGACCTATTACTTTAGATTTTTTAACCAACCCAGATAAAGAATGAACGATAAAAAAAAAAACGAAAAACTCGGTTTAGCGCTTAAGCAGAATCTTAAAAAAAGAAAAATCTTTCAAAAAAAATCTAAGAAGAAAAGTAAATAATGTCAGTACTTTCTGATAAGTTTATAAGAAAGCTTGCAATCGAAAAAGATATGATTTCTCCATTCGAAGATAAACAGGTAAGAGGTGGTAAAATTTCTTATGGGCTTAGTTCATTTGGTTATGATGCTAGAGTTTCTGAAGAGTTTAAAATTTTTACAAATGTTAATTCAGAAATAGTTGATCCAAAAAATTTTAAACCAACAAACTTTGTAACAAAAAATGTCCCAGTATGTGTTATTCCACCTAACTCTTTTGCATTAGCAAGAACAGTTGAACATTTTAAAATTCCAAAAGATATTTTGGTTATTTGTTTAGGGAAATCAACTTATGCAAGATGTGGAATTATTGTTAACGTAACACCTTTAGAACCAGGTTGGGAAGGCCATGTAACACTTGAATTTTCAAACACAACACCACTACCAGCAAAAATTTACGCAAATGAAGGTGTTGCACAATTTATATTTTTAAAAGGCAATGAAACACCTGAAGTGACTTATGCGGATCGTAATGGAAAATACATGGGTCAAATAGGAGTAACCTTACCCAAAGTATAATCATGAAAAAACTGGAAGTCTTTGGAGTTGCTAAGCTCAAAGGACAAATTAAAATTTCAGGTTCTAAGAATGCATCATTGCCTATTTTAGCGGCAACTTTATTATCCAATAAAAAAATATTTTTAACTAATTTACCAAGAGTAAAAGATATTGAAACAATGTTGTTATTGTTAAAATCACTTGGGTCAATTATTGAAGATAATAAAAAAGTAACTACTATTAAAAATAACAAACAGGTAAAAAGCTTTGCGTCATATAGCTTGGTTAAAACTATGAGAGCTGGAATATTAGTTTTAGGACCATTGCTTGCAAAATTTGGTAAAGCAAAGGTATCTTTACCAGGTGGATGTGCAATTGGAACAAGACCTGTAGACATTCATTTAAAAGCATTATCTAAGCTTGGTGTAAAATATAAAATTATACAAGGCTATGTTCATGCTAATGCTCCAAAAGGATTAATTGGAGCAAATATTAGGTTCCCCAAAATTTCTGTTGGTGCAACAGAAAATTTGATTATTGCAGCATCACTAGCTAAAGGAAAAACTATTTTATCAAATTGTGCAATCGAGCCCGAAATTAAAGACTTAGTTAACTTTTTAAATAAGATAGGATGTAACGTAAAATGGATTTCAAAAAGAAAAGTTAAAATTGAAGGAGTAACTAAAGTTAGTCAGTCAAATTATCAAGTTATGCCTGATAGAATTGAAGCAGGCACATACTTGATTGCTGCTGCACTTACAGAAGGAAACCTAAAAATTATAGGAATTGATCCAAAGATTATAAATACAGAGATTAATGTTTTAAAAAAAATTGGTGCAAAAATAATTCAAAAGAAAAATGAAATTAGTATTTGGGGGAGTAAAAAAATTAAAAATATAAATATAAGAACGTCTCCATATCCAGGCTTTCCCACAGATTTACAAGCCCAGATGATGGTATTGTTGTGTAAAGCAAATAAAAAATCTTACATTAGAGAAGAAATATTTGAAAATAGATTTATGCATGTTGCAGAATTAAATCGTATGGGAGCTAAAATTTCTGTTGTTGGTAATAAAGCGACAATAGAAGGAAATATAGAATTTAAAGCGGCGGAGTTAATGGCGACTGATTTGAGAGCATCGGTTTCCTTAATTCTTGCAGCCTTAGTCTCTAAAGGAAAATCTGTAATTAATAGAATATACCATCTTGATAGAGGCTATGAAGATATAGAAAAAAAATTAAAAAAAATTGGTGTTAAAATTAAAAGATTTAATTAATGGATAAA
>JAPYTV010000035.1 GCA_029941985.1 Candidatus Pelagibacter sp.
TTTTTGAAAAAAATCTAAAAGATAATAAACCTTGGATATTTAATGATTAAAGTTAAAAAAAGAAAAATATTACTTTTACCAGGGGATGGAATTGGACCTGAGGTTATTGAGGAAGTAAAAAAAATTATTCAATGGTTTAATACAAATAAATCTTTAGATTTTGTAATTGACCAAGATCTTGCAGGTGGTTGTTCTTATGATAAGCATGGAACACCTATTACCGATGAAGTGTTTTATAAAGCTTTAGAAAGTGAAGTTGTTATGCTTGGTGCAGTAGGTGGACCTAAATGGGATGACCTTGATTTTTCAAAAAAACCAGAAAGAGCATTATTAAAATTAAGAAAAGAATTAAAACTGTTTGCAAATCTAAGACCTGCTATATGTTTTAAACAATTGGTGGATGCCTCAACTTTGAAACCAGAAATAGTTTCAGGATTAGATATAATGATTGTTCGTGAGCTTACTGGAGGAATTTACTTTGGTGAACCAAGAGGAATTAAACCAATAGAAAATGGAGAGAGAAAAGGCATTAATACTCACACCTACACAACAAGTGAAATTGTTAGAGTTGCAAAAGTTGCTTTTGATTTAGCTAAAAAAAGATCAAATAAAGTTACTTCATGTGAAAAATCAAACGTGATGGAAGCTGGACAGCTCTGGAAAGAAGAAGTCCAAATATTACATGATAAAGAGTATAAAGATGTAGAGTTAAGTCATATGCTTGCCGATAATTGTGCAATGCAACTTTTAAGAAATCCTAAACAATTTGATGTTATTGTTACTGATAATTTATTTGGTGATATGCTTTCAGATCAAGCCTCTATGCTTACCGGATCTTTAGGGCTATTACCTTCCGCATCACTTGGTGCTAAAAATAAAGATGGAGAAATGAGAGCTATGTATGAGCCCATACACGGATCGGCACCAGATATTGCCGGAAAAGGAATGGCAAATCCTATTGCTTCAATTTTAAGTTTTGCTATGGCATTAAGATATTCGTTAGATTTAGATAATGAAGCAGATGCTTTAGAAAAAGCAGTTCAAGAAGTATTAAATGATGGTCTTAGAACTAAAGATATAGCATCTAAAGGTATGAAGGAAGTGTCCACATCCGAAATGGGTGCAGCAATAATTTCAAAATTGCAATAATTAATCATTTATTCTAAGCTCCCGAAATGCCAAATTACACTGCACCAGTGAACGATATGATGTTTCTTTTTGACAAGTTAAGAAACAATAAAAATTATAACGAGATAGAAAAATATAAAGAAATTAATTCTGATCTAGTAAAAGATATTTTAGATGAAGCATCTAAGATCAATCAAAACATAATATTACCTTTGGCAAAATCAGGAGATGAAAACCCAACTGTCTTAGAAAATGGAGTAGTTAGAACACCTCCTGGCTACAAAGAAGCTTATACAAAATATATTGAAGATGGATGGACTTCTCTTTCATGTGACCCTAAATATGGTGGACAAGGAATGCCAAAAACTGTGAGTGCTTTTTTTGATGAAATGTTATCATCTGCAAGCCTTTCATTTAAACTTTATAGTGAATTAAGTATTGGTGCTTATAATTGTATTTTTCATCATGCTACAGATGAAATAAAAAATAAATTTCTTCCAAAAATTGTAGAAGGAAAATGGAGTGGAACTATGTGTCTAACAGAACCAGTCTGTGGAACTGATTTAGGCCTATTAAGAACAAAAGCTGTAGAGCAAACAAATGGAATTTTTAAATTAAGTGGACAAAAAATATTTATTACTTCAGGCGACCATGATTTGACAGAAAATATTATTCATCTAGTTATAGCAAGAGCAGCAGATTCGCCAACTGGAACAAAAGGTCTAAGTTTATTCCTAGTTCCAAAGTTTATAGTTAATGATGATGGATCTATTGGACCTAGAAACGGAATTTCTACAGGATCTGTAGAAAATAAAATGGGAATTAAAGGTTCTGCCACTTGTGTATTAAATTTTGATGATGCAGTTGGCTATATGATTGGATCAAAGAACAAAGGGTTGAATGCCATGTTTACCATGATGAATCTAGAGAGAATTGTTGTTGGAATACAGGGCTTGGGAATCTCTGAAATTGCATATCAAAATTCATTAAGTTATGCAAAAGAAAGAAAACAAGGAAAAGCGAATAATGCTAAACCAACTAATGGTGCAGACTTTATAATTGAACATGCAGATATAAGAAAATCTTTACTTAACATGAAATCAATCATTGAAGGAGAGCGAGCATTATGTTTTTGGTTATCACAACAAACGGAAGTTAGTCTCAATCACCCGGATAAAAAAGTAAAACAGGAGGCCTCAGACTTTGTTTCTTTAATGACACCTGTAGTTAAAACAATGTTCACTGACATGGGAATGGAGATAACAAGTGAAGCAATGCAGGTTCATGGTGGTTATGGATATACCAATGACCAAGGAATTGAGCAATTATATAGAGATAATAGAATTACACCTATTTATGAAGGAACTAATTCGGTTCAAGCAGCTGATTTAGTTTTTAGAAAATTGGTTAATAAGAATGGTGACATAATTAATAGATATTTAGAAATGATTAAGAGAGATTGTAATACTGGAAATGAGCAAACTAAATCTTTTGTAAAAGAATTAAATGATCACATAGAAATTTTATCTAAATTTACTACTTGGATTAAAGAAAAAGTAAAAAACTCAAAAGATGACGCAAGTGCAGCATGTAATGATTATTTAAAAGCATTGGGCTTTGTATCTATAGCTCATGCATGGATAAAAGTTTTAGAAGTAAGTTTTAAAGATTATGATAATAATAAAAATTTTTATGAAGATAAAATACAAACTGCAAATTTTTATTTTAAAAGAGTTTTACCAAGAATGGAAAGCCATTTTAAAACAGCCACAACAGGTAGTGATTACATAATGAATTTTAAATTTAATTAATATGAGTCATTACGATACTAATTTAGATAAAAATGATGCTAATTATGTTCCGCTATCTCCACTTTCATTTTTAGAAAGAACTAAAGACATTTATCCAAATTATGAAGCTGTAGTTTATGAAAGTAGATCTTATACTTGGGAAGAGGTTTACAAAAGATGCGTTAAGTTTGCTAGCGCACTAGATAAACTAGGAGTAAAAACTGGAGACACAGTTTCTATAATGGCCTTCAATACACCGGAAATTTTTGAAGCTCATTATTCGATACCTATGGTTGGTGCAGTAATTAATGCGATAAACACAAGACTAGATCCTAATACAATTAGTTATATTTTAGAGCATAGTGATGCAAAAGTTTTGATTGTAGATAGACAATTTCATGAAGTAATCGTTAAAGCTTTAAAAAATATTAAAAATAAAATTATTATTATTGATATAGATGACAAAGACATAGACACAAGCAGTTTTAAAAAAATTGGTGACCTAGAATACGAAAGTTTTTTAAGCACGGGAGATGAAAATTATGAATGGAAAAAACCAAAAGATGAATGGCAAGCGATTTCGTTAGGATATACATCAGGGACAACAGGAAACCCTAAGGGTGTTGTTTATCATCATAGAGGATCATATTTGATGGCCACAGGTAGTGTCGTTGCTTGGAACATGCCTAATAAATTAAATTTTTTATGTGTTGTGCCTATGTTTCACTGTAATGGATGGTGCTATCCTTGGACGCTCACAATGTTACACGCGAGAGTTATTTGCTTAAGGAATATTGATGTAAAAAAAATGTTCGAATTAATTGATAAATATGAAGTAACCCATTTTGGTGGAGCACCTATTGTTTTGAACATGATAGTCAATGCTCCCAAAGAAAATCAAAAAAAATTAAAAGGAAAAGTAAATGTTTTAACCGCAGGTGCACCACCTCCAAGTATTATTTTTGAAAAAATGGAAAATTTAGGATTTAAAGTTATGCACGTATATGGATTAACAGAAACTTATGGACATATGTTGCAGTGTGCATGGAATGAAGATTGGAATGAATTAGATAAAGATAAAAAAAATGAAATCAAAGCAAGACAGGGAGTAAGATATCCAAATACCGAAGGAGCAGTTGTAATGGATCCTGAAACAATGAAACCAGTGCCTAAAGATGGAAAAACTATGGGTGAAATTATGATTAGAGGAAACATTGTAATGAAAGGGTATTATAAAGACAAAGAAGCAACCGATAAATCAATGGCTGGTGGTTGGTTTCACTCAGGAGATTTAGCAGTAACTTACCCTGATGGATATATAAAAATTCAAGATAGATCTAAAGATATTATTATTTCAGGAGGAGAGAACATTTCCTCAATTGAAATAGAAAATGCTATTGCTAAACACCCAGCAGTATCGCTAGCAGCTGTTGTTGCTAAATCAGATGAAAAATGGGGGGAAATACCTTGTGCTTTTGTTGAGTTAATTAAAGATAAGCCTGCAACAGAAAAAGATATAATAGATTTTTGTAGAAAAACTTTAGCAGGATTTAAAATTCCAAAAAAAGTTGTTTTTTGTGAATTGCCAAAAACATCAACAGGAAAAATTCGAAAATTTGAACTTAGGAAAAAAGTCAAGGACTTAAGTTGATTTTTGAGATAAATGATAAAAAAGTTTTTGTTTCAGATGCAGGTCAAGGCATTGATAGAAATAAAGATACTATAGTCTTACTTCATGGAAGTGGTCTTTCACATATTGTTTGGTCTTTAACAGAACAGTATTTATCAAATCAAAATTATAATGTTTTAGCAATTGATTTGCCAGGGCATGGTAATTCAGAGGGTATATGTTTAAAATCAATAGAAGAAATTTCTGATTGGTTAGAAAAGGTTTTTAATAAACTAAATATTTCTAAAATAACAATAATTGGACACTCACAAGGATGTTTAGAAGCACTTGAATACTATTCTAAATATCCAAAAAAAGTTAAGAGTTTAATATTTGTTGGTGGAATTTATAGAATGCCAGTTAATCAAGATTTATTAGATCTTGCTGAAGCTGGAGATGATCAAGCAGTTAAACTAATGATGAAATGGGGTTACGAAGATCCTAAAAAATTTATTGGAGGAAATCCTGTTGGAAAAATTATTAATTCTCCAAGAGATATTAGAGAGGTTTTGGCTGTAGACCTTGTTGCTTGTAACAATTATAAAAACGGATCTGAAGCTTTAAAATTAATCAAATGTCCAGCATTACTTATTTTTGGTGAACTAGATAAGATGGCTAACCTTGAAAAAGGTAAAAAATTTGCAGATCTTATTCCTAACTCAAAAGTGCATATAATAAAAAATTGTGGACATATGATTATGTTTGAAAAAGCTTTTGAAATGAGAGAAAAGATCTCTGAATTTTTAAAAAAATGAAAAATTTTTCAATAGCAAAATCAAGACGATTAAGAAGTACACCATATACCTCAAGAGTAGAGAAACAAGGTGTCACTGCATATACAATTTATAATCACATGTTATTGCCGGCTGCCTTTGGTTCAATAGAAGACAGTTACAAGCATTTAAAAGAACATGTTCAAGTATGGGATGTTGCTGCAGAAAGGCAAGTAGAAATTTCAGGAAAAGATTCTGCTAAGCTAGTTCAATTAATGACATGTAGGGATTTGTCAAAATCAAAAGTTAATAGATGCTATTATTGTCCAATAATAGATGATTCTGGAAATCTAATTAATGATCCAGTCATTTTAAAATTAGATGAAAATAAATGGTGGATATCGATAGCAGATTCAGACGTAATTTTTTTTGCAAAAGGATTGGCAGCAGGAAATAGTTTTGATGTAAAAATTATAGAGCCGTCAGTTGATATAATAGCAATACAGGGTCCCAAATCATTTGCCTTGATGGAAAAAGTTTTTAGTAAAAAAATTACTGAACTAAAATTTTTTGGATTTGATTATTTTGACTTTGAAGGGACCAAATATTTAATTGCAAGATCTGGCTGGTCTAAGCAAGGTGGATATGAAGTTTATGTTCAAAATACTGAATCAGGACAAAAACTATATGATCACTTTTTTGAAGTTGGAAAAGAATTTAATGTAGGTCCAGGATGCCCAAATTTAATAGAAAGAATTGAGAGTGCATTACTTTCGTATGGTAATGATTTTGATAATAATGACAATCCATTTGAATGTGGTTTTGATAAATATGTTAGTTTAGATAGTGATATAAATTTTTTGGGAAAAGAAAAATTAAAACAAATAAAATCTGAAGGAGTTAAAAAAAAGTTAATGGGTGTCAAAATAGATGCAAAAGAAATTAGTCTTACTAGATCAATAAACCTATACGATGAAAATAACAATATAATTGGCGAATTAAGATCAGCAACTTATTCACCTCATTTTCAAAAGGTAATAGGTATAGCCATGATGCAAAAATCTTATTGGGAAGTATCTCAAACCTGTAAAATTCAAATAAACGATAATACTTTTAACGGAAAAGTTTGCGATTTACCTTTCATCTAGTATAAAAGTTAAAGAATATCATGAATATAGCAATTGTAGGAGCGACAGGTAATGTTGGAAGAAAAATGCTTGAAGTATTGGAGCAGAAAAAACTTCTAGTTGATCAATTATATTTAGTTGCTTCCCCAAGAAGTGTGGGTCAAAAAATAAGTTTTAATAGTAAAGAATATGAGGTTTGTAATTTAGAGACATATGATTTTTCTAAAGCTGAAATCACATTTTTTGCTGCTGGTGGAAAAATTTCAGAACAATATGCAGAAGAAGCTTCAAAACATACTACAATAATTGATAATTCTAGTTTTTTTAGAATGGATCCAGATGTACCTTTGATAGTTCCCCAGGTAAATCCCGAAGCCATTAACGATTTAAAAAAAAATATTATTGCTAATCCAAACTGTTCTACGGCTCAATTAGTTATAGTTTTAAAACCTCTTCATGATGAATTTAATATAAAAAGAGTTGTGTTATCAACTTATCAATCAGTATCTGGTGGTGGTAAAGCGCCGATGGATGAACTTATTGAACAAACAAAATTATTTTTAGATAAAAAGAAGATAAATTCTAAAAATTTTACTAAACAAATAGCATTCAATACCATTCCCCATATAGATATATTTGCTGACGATGGTTATACAAAAGAAGAATTAAAAATGGTAAATGAAACTAAAAAGATTATTGATAATAAAATTGAATTGACTGCTACATGTGTAAGAGTTCCGGTTTTGGTTTCTCATGGGGAGTCAGTAAATATTGAGTTTGAAAAATCATTTAGTTTAGAAAAAATACATTCGTTGTTGAATAGTGCTGATGGTTGTGAAGTGTATGATAAAAGAGAAGATGGAGGTTATATTACACCTTTAGAGGCAGAAGGTAAAAATGAAACATACATATCTAGAATCAGAGAAGATAAAACAAAAAAAAATACACTAAATCTTTGGATAGTCTCAGATAATCTATTAAGAGGTGCAGCACTAAATGCTGTTGAGATAGCTGAACTGTTAATTAAAAAAAATAATGGAAAATAAAAATCCTTTATCACCCCATATTCAAATTTATAGATGGCACATATCTTCTTTGGTTTCCATCTCTCACAGAATTACTGGAATAATAAATATTGCTGCAATAACAGTAATTTGTTTTTGGATAGCTTCTTTATTATTAGGTGAAGCCAGTTATGAATTTACTAAAATATTTTTACAGTCTATTTTTGGAAAATTTATAATTTTAGGTTTAATTTGGTCTTTTAGTTTTCAAATACTAAGTGAAATAAGACATTTAATTATGGATTTAGGATATGGTTTTGAATTAAAAATGACAAATGTAACAGGATTATTAGTGATCTTTGGATCATTTATTTTAACAGTTTTAATTTATTTAATATGAATAGTGTAACTAAAAAATGGTTATTTTTAAAAGCGAGTTCAGTTGTATTAATACCTTTAATGGTTTGGTTTATTTTAAATTTAGTATCAGTATTTGACAAAGATTATATTGAAGTAGTTAGTTTTTTTTCAAAACAACCTTCAAAACTTTTAGTTTCGTTATTACTTATATTTGTTTATTTTTTCTCAGCCTTGAGCATTAGTGAAGTATTTGAGGATTATATTCAGGATGAAAAATTCAAAAATATCGCAAATAAAGCTTTAAATATATTTGCTATAATAATGCCATTAATAACAATTATAATTTTATTTAATTTAACTGTATGAGTTCTTATAAAATAATAGATCATGAATATGATGTAATTGTCCTTGGGGCTGGTGGTTCCGGATTAAGGGCTGCAGTTGGTTTGAGTGAAGCAGGGTTAAAAACAGCTTGTATTTCAAAAGTATTTCCAACAAGAAGCCATACTTCAGCAGCTCAAGGTGGAATTTCAGCAGCACTTGGAAACATGGGTGAAGATGATTGGCGTTGGCACATGTATGATACCGTTAAAGGCGCTGATTGGTTAGGTGATCAAGATAGTATTGAATATCTTTGTAAAGAAGCTCCAAAAGCAGTCATTGAACTAGAAAAATATGGGGTTCCATTTAGTAGAACAGACGATGGAAAAATTTATCAAAGACCCTTTGGAGGAATGACTAAAAATTATGGTAATGGAATTGTTCAAAGAACTTGTGCGGCAGCAGATAGAACGGGTCATGCAATACTTCACACTCTTTATGGACAAGCTTTAAAACATAATACTGAATTTTTTATTGAATACTTTGCTTTAGATTTATTAATGAAAGATGGTGCATGCAAAGGTCTTATAGCTTGGAATTTGAATGATGGAACTATTCATAGGTTTAGAGCTCATAGTACAATAATTGCAACAGGTGGCTATGGTAAGGTTTATTATGCTGCAACTTCAGCACATACTTGTACTGGAGACGGAAATGCAATGGTCTTAAGAGCTGGTTTACCATTGCAAGATATGGAATTTGTACAATTTCATCCTACTGGTATTTATGGTCATGGAACTCTAATTTCAGAAGGAGTTAGGGGTGAAGGTGGTTATTTAGTAAATTCAAAAGGTGAAAGATTTATGGAGAGATATGCTCCAAAAGCCAAAGATTTAGCGTCAAGAGATGTAGTGAGCAGATCAATGTCGATTGAAATTAAAGAAGGAAGAGGTGTTGGTAAAGAGCAAGATCATATACACTTACATTTAAGTCACTTAGATAAAAAAGTTATTGAACATAGACTTCCAGGTATTACAGAAGCGGCAAGGTTATTTGCAAATGTTGATGTAACTAAAGAACCAATTCCTGTAGTACCTACTGTTCATTATAATATGGGTGGCATTCCCACAAACTATAAAGCTGAAGTGCTAACTGTAAATGGTTCTGAAAAAACTGTTCCAGGATTAATGGCAATTGGTGAAGCAGCATGCGTTTCTGTACATGGCGCCAATAGATTGGGTTCAAATTCTTTAATTGATTTAGTTGTGTTTGGAAGAGCAGCAGCAAAGAGAGCTTCAGAACTTGTAAAACCAGGAACTCCACATGAAGATATAGGAGAGATCGAAACAGAAAAATGTTTAGAAAGATTTGATAAATTAAGAAATGCAAATGGTGAAAATAGTACCGCAGAGCTTAGACTAGCAATGCAAAAAACCATGCAATCAAAATGTGCAGTTTTTAGAACAGATAAAACTTTAAAAGAAGGTGTTGATGAAATTAGAAAAACGTATGATGGCATGAGCTCAATTTCAGTAAAAGATAAATCGCTTATATTTAATACTGATTTAGTAGAAACTTTAGAGTTTGATAATTTAATAAGACAAGCAATTACTACTGTAGATTCAGCTTATTACAGAAAAGAGAGTAGAGGAGCACATGCAAGAGAAGATTTTCCAAAAAGAGATGATGAAAAATTTATGCAACACACCCTTTCTTGGTGTAATGGAAAAGATACAAAGATTGAATATAGACCTGTTCATAAAAAAACTTTAACAAATGAAGTACAATATTTCCCTCCACAAGAAAGGGTTTACTAATGGTTCAAATAAATTTACCTGAAAATTCAAAAGTTCAAAAAGGCAATTATTA
>JAPYTV010000036.1 GCA_029941985.1 Candidatus Pelagibacter sp.
TGGATTACAAAGTAAGATTTATTATTTAATTTTTTTCCACATAAAAAATGTTAATAAATAAAAAGTAATTACGCCCAGGAAGTAATCCCACTCTAAAGCATGTTTCAAAAATCTATTTCCAGGCAAACTTACTATAGGTATGCTAATAATAGCAACTACGATTAAAAGTGAAACTAAAAATAATTTAATATTTAAATATTTTCTATTTATAAAATCATCTAATTTATTCTTAAAAGAATAAAGTGTTACAACTAAATATGCTTGAGCAACAACCTCAAAAATGATGAATGATAGCATTACCACTCTTCTAAATAATTTATACAAGTCATTATCAAATTTAATTCCTAAAAATATGGTGTGAATTGTTAGTGCTACAGCAGAAGCAATTCCAAAAAATACTACTTTTTTTAAATATTTGTGATCTTTTTCAAAATATTGAATTATCTCTTTATTATAAAGCCAATACTTGATCAGCAGAAATGAAGTTAAAAACATTAGTGGTTTAAATATTAAATATGCCGGGAAGTATCTAGCCGTTCTACTTATGGACACTCCACCATCAATATAAGGAAATATACTGAAAATTCTAAATTGACCTGGTATTAAAAAATGTAATTGAGTTGTTAGTATTAAACATGCATTAATAGCAAAAAAAGGAACTATAAATACCCAAATACTTATGGATTTAACTTTTTGTATGACATCCATTTGAAAGTTATTTTTTCTTATTCTTTTTTCTAGCTCTTCTTTTTTTAGAGCCCATTTTTCTTCGTCCTCTATGTTTTTTTGGGTAACCCATATGATCCTATTTTTATAATTTTATTGACTTATTTGAGGGATATAGCATTCTCATCTCTACTTATCAAATTTTTTTATGAGCAAATCTTTCAAGACATTTCTAAAACATTCAGCAAAAGATTACCATAACCAGTCGGTTAACCCACCTGTTGTTCGTGCTTCGACTATTATTTTTAAATCCATGCAAGATATCAGAAAAATGCAGAATAAAGCCAAAAAAGATCCCACAGGAGGTCACTTTGACTACGGTAGACAGGGAACTTCTACAACACATGTTCTTCAAAAAATTTTAACAAAAATAGAAGAGAGTTATCATGTTTTCTTAACTTCAACAGGGTTTGGTTCAGTTTTTTTAGCAATTTTTAGTGTAGCCCGTCCTGGAGATGAAATTCTTGTGGCAGACCCAGTTTATAGTCCAACGCGTTTATTGACTCAAGATTTTCTAAAAGAATTTAATATTAAAACAGTTTTTTATGATCCACATAATTTAAAAACTTTAGAAAAAAGTATAACCAAAAAAACAAAATTAATTTTTGTTGAGAATCCAGGAAGTAATTCTTTTGAATTTCAAGATTTGGGTAAAATTATATCTATAGCAAAAAAACATAAATTATTTACAGCTATTGATAATACATGGGCTACACCATATTTTTTTAAACCAATTAAATTAGGTTTTGATATGTCTATAGTATCAGCAACAAAGTATTATTCTGGCCATTCAGATGTAATGGGAGGAAGTTTGGCTGTTAATAAAAAAGTTTTTAAACATGTTCAGAAAACAGATAAAGTTACAGGTTTAAGATTAGGTCCAGATGATGCTTACTTAATTATGAGAGGTTTAAGAACTTTAGATGTTCGTTTGGACAGACATGAAGAAAATGCAAAAAAAGTTGCAGGTTTTTTATCAAAATACAAAAATATTAAACTTCTATACCCATATAAAAAAGACTCCTTTAATTTTAGAATGTGGAAAAAATATTATTCTGGTGCATCTGGCTTAATGGGTCTTAGAATAAAATCAAAAAATAAAAATTCAGTTATTAAATTTGTAAATTCTTTAAAATTATTTGGTTATGGTTACAGCTGGGGTGGTTTTGAAAGTCTTGCTTTACACCAAGAAACAAGAGAGCAAGGAAATAGAAAATACTTAAATTTACCAAATGATGAACACTTAGTTAGATTACATATTGGTTTAGAAGACTCAAAAGATTTGATTAATGATTTAAGAAAATCTCTTAAACATATTAAATGAGTTCAGAAAAATTTATTAAAAGTAATACGGCATTAGTAACTTTAATTGCTGCTTGTGCAGTTGTTTTAATTTCACTTGGTGTAAGACAAACGTTTGGTTTGTTTTTTATGGATTTTAAAGACGACCTTGGAATATCTCTTACTCAATCTGGTTTAGCAATTGGTCTTCAAATGTTAATGTGGGGATTATCAGGACCTATTTTTGGAGTGATTGCTGATAAATATGGAGGGCATAAAGCTATTTTTTTAGCATTTATTTTTTATATAGCAGGTATTTATTTTTTATATTCAGGCCCAAATACTGGTATTTTTTTTCAAATTGATCTGGGAATTTTAGTGGGTATTGGTTTAGGTGGTACAGCAATAAGTATTCCAATGTCAATTGTAGGTAAACATTTTCCTTTATCAAATAGAACTATAGCCATGAGCATAGTTACTGCTGTTGGTTCATTTGGATATTTTATTTCACCACTGTATACATCATATTCACTAGCAAATAATGGTTGGATTAATACTTTATTTATTTTTTTTATTGTTTTAGTTATAGGTCTTATTATATCATTTTTTGTTAGGTCACCTTCATTAGCTCAATCAATTCAAAAAGTGAATGACCAAAGCACACTAAGTGCTCTTTCAGAAGCTTTTAAATCGAAAAGCTATGTACTTTTAACTGCTGGTTTTTTTGTTTGTGGATTTCATATAACTTTAGTAGGCACTCATGTTCCCACATATGTGATTGATAGAGGTTTAGAAGGTTGGACTGCAGCTACAATTTTATCTTTAATTGGTTTGTTTAATATATTTGGCTCTCTCTTAAGTGGTTATTTATCGACTAAAATGAGTAAAAAAATTATTTTAAGTGGAATTTATTTATTAAGAGGAGTTTCAATCTGTTTTTTTATTTTTTTACCACCAAGCAATATTAGTGCATTTATTTTTGGTGCAAGTTTTGGTTTTTTATGGCTATCAACTGTACCAGCTACAATAGGAATAGTAGCTCATATTTTCGGAACCAAACATCTTGGACTTTTGTATGGGATTGTTTTTTTAAGTCACCAAATAGGTTCTTTCTTTGGTTCATATCTGGGAGGTCTATTCCATGATTTATATGGCTCATATGACTATGCATGGTATTTAGCTATTGCATTATCTATTTTTGCTGGAATTATACATCTACCAATTAAAGAAGTGCCAGCTTTAAGATTAAAAACAGTATAATAAATTGATTACACAAGATTATTTAAAATCTATTAGCAAGTCTAAAAAACCTTTTGTTATTTATAAATCAAATAAAGGTTTTGATCTTTATACAAATTTTTCTAAAAAAATTATTTTAACAAATAAAAATATTCATAATTTTATTAATAAAATAAGCAAAAATAGATCAAAAAATAAAAATACTGATTTATATATAGGTTTTTTTGGATATGAGATTCTAAATAATTTAATTGGTATAAAACCGCCTAAACAAAAAGGTTTAAAATTTCCCAAAGGAATTTTTTACAAACCAGAAATAAAAGTAAGTTTAACAAATAAATTAAATTATATAAATGAAGATTTAAAAGCTTTGAATAATGATTTTAAAATTAACATAAATAAAAAATCATATAACAAAATATTTAGTAAATTTAAGAAGAAAATTAAATCAGGCCAAACGTATCAAATTAAGATATGCACCAAATATAGAAATAAATCAAAAATTGATCCAATAGATTTTTTTTGTAGGCTATCAGAAACTAATCTTGCACCTGAAGCTTTTTTAATTAAAGATAAAGAATTTTCCATAGTTAGTTGTTCACCTGAAAATTTAATAACTAAAAAAGGCAACTATATTTCAACCAAACCTATTGCCGGTACATTAAAAAAAACAAAAAAATTTAATAAGATTAAAGCACTTAATTTTTTTAATAAAAATATTAAAGAAACCAAAGAACACAATATGATTGTTGATATGGAACGAAGTGATTTATCAAAAATATGTACACCAGGATCAGTAAAGATTGTTAAAAAGAAAATAATTGAAGAATATAGAGATCTTTATCATTATGTAAGCTTGGTAGCTGGTAAATTAAAAAGAAATACATCTACACTAGATATTATAAGATCTATGATGCCAGGAGGTTCTGTTATTGGTTGTCCTAAGATAAGCACACTTAATTTATTAAATGCACAAGAAAGAGAAAGTCGTAATATCTATACTGGTAGCTTTGGGTATATAAAATTTAATGGAGATATGAGATTTAATATTATTATTAGAGCAATTTTAAATTATAAAGAATATTCCGAAATTTCAGTTGCCTCTGGGGTCGTTATTGACAGTAACTCCAGTCATGAATTCAGTGAAAATTATATCAAAGCTAAAGCATTAATGGATCTTTATAAATGATTTATATAATTGATCATGATGACTCATTTACACATAATGTAGTTCATCAATTTGCAAAATTTGATGATATAGAATGTGATAATTTCAATGAAATTAATCAAAAAAAATTAAACAAAGCAAAAGTTATAGTTTTTTCACCAGGGCCTGGAGCACCTAAAGATTACCCCTATAGCTCAAAAATATATAATAAGTTTAAAAAAAAAAAGAAAATCATCGGCATATGTCTTGGTTTTCAACAAATACTTCATAGTGAAAATGCTAAAATTATTGAACAAAATAAAATTTATCATGGATTTCAGTCAGAAGTAAAAGTAACGAGCAACAATTCTTTATTTAAAAAAAATAAAAAATTTAAGGTAGGTAGGTACCATTCACTTAAATTAAAAGAACCATTTTATGCAAAAAATTTTGAAATCACAATGAGGTGTGCTATTTCAAATGTTGCAATGGCAATAGAAAATAATAAAGATAAAATTTATGGATTTCAATTTCACCCAGAATCTTTTTTAACTGAAAATGGCAACTTACTTATTAAAAAAATCTTATCAGCATAAAGATCTTAAAGAAGTTAACTTTAAAGATTTATGGGGTGATAATGGCGTGTTCACTACAATGTGGATATTTGGAAATCCTGCTAAAATTTTATTTTTTAAAAA
The DNA here is from genome assembly GCA_029941985.1 of Candidatus Pelagibacter sp. GTDB lineage: Bacteria > Pseudomonadota > Alphaproteobacteria > Pelagibacterales > Pelagibacteraceae > Pelagibacter. The sequence goes on from JAPYTV010000036.1 coordinate 5,092, forward strand.
ACATATTGAAAATCTAATAAAATCTTTAACAGTTTACAAAATAAATAAACCTAATTTAGAAAATAATATTCTTAAGTTAATAAAAATGAATATTAAGAAAAATAAAAAATATAATCATTTATTAAGAGTTGCTGTAAATAAAAAAATTATTTCAGTATCTTTAAGAAGACGATTAAATCAAAAATTAAAATTTAATTTGAAGCTAGTTAATTATAGCCGTAACAAACCTGAGTTTAAAAATTTAAAGTATCAAGTAATATTAAAATATCTTTCAAAGATGGATTCCACTACTTCAGATATTGGCTTGTGTAATAATGGAAAAATATTTGAAAGTGGAACATCAAATATATTATTTATTAAAAAAGATTATATATTTTCCCCAATTAATAAAATTTATAAAGGTATTACATTAAAATTTTTTGAAAATAAATTAGGAAAAATTATAAAGAAAGACATTTTAATTAAATCTTTACAAGAATATGATGAAATAATTCTTGTTGGATCAGGTAAAGGCGTTACATCAGTAAACACTATTAATGACATTAAATGGAAGAGAAAAAATTTAAAATTTTACAAGATTTTATCAAATTTTTATATGACAGAGATAAACAAATGTTCAATTTTTAGATAAAAATAATATGAAAGATCCTAATAACCCTTGTTTGTTTTGTAATGTAAAAGAAAGTGGTTTGGCTGATGAAAATAAATTAGCTTATGCTAGTTATGATTCTTATCCAGTAACAAATCTGCATTGTTTAATAATTCCCAAGCGACATATTAAAGATTATTTTAAATTAACTGATGAAGAAATTATTGCATGTAATGAATTGATAAAAAAAATAAAAAAGGATATTGAGATTAAAGACGACACTGTTAAAGGATTTAATATTGGAACTAATTTAGGAAAAGTTGCTGGCCAATCAGTTATGCACTGTCATATTCATTTAATTCCAAGACGAGAAGGTGATGTTGAAAACCCACAGGGTGGAGTTAGGTCAGTGATACCATTAAAACAACACTATATTCGTAAATCATAAGTTGCATGTATTAATAAAAAATAGCGACCGATATAAAGGTTGATCTATTATTTTATCTATATTAGAAACATTTGAAATAAATTGAGATTCTATTATAAGAGCTACTAATATGATGTCTGTTAATCCATTTTCCGTACTAGCCGAAAGTGTACCTTCTATATTTATACAAGGTTTTGTCCTTGTAATGGTTGCTTTAGTAGTTATTGGAACATTAGTAGATATAATTCACAAAAAAAACGTTAAGTATTTCTTTAATAATGCAAAAAAAGCAAAACTTTCTGCAACAAGAGAGCTCGGTATGGGTGAGAGAGTTTCTGTTATAACAAAAACAGTAGTTCACGACATTGCAACTACAGCGGAACTAGGTGCAGGTAAAAGACGAGTTGCTCACGTCTTAGGAATGTATGGAACTATTTTGTTTTGGATTGCATCAGTTGTTATGATTTTTTGTTATGTAACTAAAGATACAACGACACCAACAATATGGCCAATGATGTGGCACGTAGGTGCAATAATGACATGTGTAGGTGGTTATTGGTTTTGGCTCTTCTTAAGAGTAGATGTATTAGCTGAAGCTTATCCTTGGTACAGAATTATTAAGGCTGATTTATTTGTATTAGCACTCTTATCATGTGCAACATTTGGTTTAGCTTGGTCTTACACTCAATCATTAAATTTAGAAAATAGATGGGATGACAAAGTATTTTTAACTTTATATATTGTTTCTAACATAGTCTTATTTGGTGGCGTATATTGGTCAAAATTTGCACACATGTTTTATAAACCTGGTGCAGCTATTCAAAAAAATTTAGCAGAAGCTGATGGTTCAAGAGATAATCTTCCACCGTTAGCAGATGCACCTAAACAATTTGGCTTAGGTATTAAAAGAGAACAACCAAAACATTATTAAAAATTTATGGTGAAAAACAATTTAAATAAAGAGGTAAAATAATATGTCAACTTTTGTATATATGACTAGGTGTGATGGATGTGGTCACTGTGTGGATATTTGTCCATCTGATATCATGCACATTGATGAAAATATTAGAAGAGCAGTTAATATTGAACCCAATTTTTGTTGGGAATGTTATTCTTGTGTAAAAGCTTGTCCAAACCACGCAATAGATGTTCGTGGATATGCTGATTTTGCTCCTATGGGCCATAGCGTTAGAGTTAGACGTGAAGAAGAAAAAGGAACTATATCTTGGAAGATTAAATTTAGAAATGGAACTGAAAAAGATTTTGTGTCCCCAATTACAACTAAACCTTGGGGTAAATTTATTCCAAAATTAGCTGAAGGTGAAAAACCAAACCAAGGAGAAATTAATTCTCAGAGACTTTACATGGAACCTAAAGGATTAAACATTGATGGTGAATTACCATCTGTACCTAAAAATTCATTTAAAAAAGGAGTTTACTATTAATGGCTAGTCATAAAACACATTATGAAGATTGTGATGTACTTGTAGTTGGTGGTGGTATGGCTGGTACAGGTGCTACTTTTGAAGCTAGACATTGGGGCAGAGATTTAAAAATTATTTGTGTTGAAAAAGCAAATATTGATAGAAGTGGGGCGGTTGCTCAAGGTCTATATGCAATTAATTGTTATATGGGAATGCAATGGGGTGAGAACCAACCAGAAGATCATGTAAGATATGCTCGTAATGACTTAATGGGAATGGTTAGAGAAGATTTAGGTTATGATATGGCACGTCACGTTGATTCAGCTGTACATATGTTTGATGAGTGGGGCTTACCTATGATGAAAAATGAAGAAACGGGCCGTTACCTTAGAGAAGGTAAGTGGCAAATTATGATTCATGGTGAAAGTTACAAACCAATTGTTGCTGAAGCAGCTAAAAAATCTGCAGATAAAATTTATAATAGAATTATGATCACTCATCTTTTAATGGATGAGGAGCTAGAAAACAGAATAGGTGGCGCAGTTGGTTTTAATATGCGTACTGGAGATTTTCATGTATTTAGAGCAAAAACTGTAATTGTTGCAGCTGGTGGAGCATCTCATATTTTTAAACCAAGAGCAGTTGGTGAAGGAATGGGAAGAACTTGGTATGCACCTTGGAGTAATGGTTCTGCTTATGCATTACCAATTGCTGTTGGCGCTAAAATGACTCAAATGGAAAATCGTATTGTTTTATGTAGATTTAAAGATGGTTATGGTCCAGTAGGTGCTTATTTTTTACATCTTAAAACTTATACTCAAAATGCTAATGGAGAGAATTATGAGAAAAAATGGTACGATCAAACTAAAGAATTAGTAGGTGAATACATTGATCACCACCCAACTCCAACATGCTTGAGAAACCATGCTTTTATTCAAGAAACAATGGCTGGTGGTGGACCAATTCATATGGTTACAACGGAGGCTTTCCAAGATCCACATTTAGAGACTGTTGGATGGGAAAATTTCTTAGGTATGACTGTTGGTCAAGCTGTTGTTTGGGCATCTCAAAATATTGATCCAAAATACACAAACCCTGAACTAACAACATCAGAACCATATGTAATGGGCTCTCATGCTACTTGTTCAGGAGCTTGGGTTAGCGGACCTGAAGATCTTTCACCTCCAGAATACTTCTGGGGTTACAACAGAATGTTAACAGTAGATGGACTTTTTGGAGCAGGTGATACAGTAGGTGGAAGTGCACATAAATTTTCATCAGGTTCTTTTACAGAAGGTCGTTTAGCAGCAAAAGCTGCTGTTAAATATATACAAGATCAAAAAGCAGAAGGCATTAAAGTTACTGATAAACAATGTGATGACTTTAAGACTAAAATATTTAAACCTTTAGAAACCTACACTGTAGCTCAAAATGAAATTACAGGTGGAACTGTTTCACCAAGTTATATTTCACCAATTCAAGGACTTCAACGCCTTCAAAGAATTATGGATGAATATGTAGGTGGAATAGCTACTAACTACATGACAAATGCAAATATGCTTAAAAAAGGCTTAGAATTACTAGCTTGGTTAGAAGAAGATTTAGAGAAGATCGGTGCTGAAGATTTACACCAACTTATGAGAGCTTGGGAGTTAAAACATCGAACTTTAACTTCACAATGTGTGACTGAACACACAATGTTTAGAGAAGAAACGCGTTGGCCAGGTTATTACTATAGAGGGGACCACATGAAACTAGATGATGATAATTGGCATTGCCTAACAGTTTCTAAACGTGATCCTAAAACTGGTAAATTTAGCTTAGAAAAAGTGCCTGTTTATCACATAGTAGATGAGAACGAGAAGAAAAAAGCTTCTTAATAAAAGTTAAACATAAATATGAATTTTTTAGAAAAATCGGACGATGAAATTATAGCTATAGCTAAACCTATTTGGCATAATCTTGTTAAATCATCAAACATGAAAGATTATGGTGGTTTTACTAAAGAATTTGGAACACAAATGCTTTTTGGAGCAAATGAAGTAGAGCTTGGTAAGCAGTGGGCTAACAACAAATTATTAACTAGTTTATCAGAGGATTACGAAGCATTTGGATGTCTAAGAAGAGGTGTAAATATTACCGTGCTCTTTAAACAGAGAAGTAAAGAGATATCAGGTGAGTTTTTAGGTCGTTTAGTACTGGGTGTTGAAGGTGATGAGATTAAAGTTTTTGGAGCTAC
>JAPYTV010000037.1:0-3979 GCA_029941985.1 Candidatus Pelagibacter sp.
ATGATGACACAATTATGGGTTTACCAGTAAAAAAAATAAAGGAATATTTAAAGAACTATTAAGGACTTAGTCAATGAAAAAATATCTAGTTATAGGAAATCCTATAGAACAATCTTTGTCACCCAAAATACATAATTTTTGGATTAAACAAAATAAAATAAAAGCTATTTATGAAAAAAAGAAAATCGATAAAGCTGATATACCATCATTAATTTTGGATATTAAAAAAGAAAATTTGCAAGGAATGAACGTTACAGTTCCATTTAAAAAGCTTGTAATCCCTTATTTAGATGAGATGACCGAATGTGCAGAAAAAACTCAATCAGTAAACACAGTATATAAAAAGCAAAATAAAATTATAGGTGACAACACTGATATTGAAGGATTTGAGAGAAGTTTAAAAGATACAAATCATGATATTAAAAATAAAAAAATATTTATTTTAGGTGCTGGAGGAGTTGTTAGTTCAATTATTTTAGCGCTAAAAAATTTAGGTGCTGCAGAAATTATTCTAAGTAACAGAACAAGAGAGAAAGCCGAAAATATAAAAAAAATTTATTCAAATTTAAAAATATTAGATTGGGGGGAAATTCCTATTTTTGATATTATTGTAAACGCAACAAGTTTGGGTTTAAAAAAAGAAGATAAAATTGAATTAAATTTAACTAACTCTGGTCAAGATAAATTATTTTACGATGTGATTTATAACCCTGATATGACCAATTTTCTAATGGAAGGCAAAAAATTAGGAAATAAAGTTAAAAATGGTAAAATGATGTTTATTTATCAGGCCCAATTAGCATTTAATATTTGGCACAATATTTTACCAAAAATAGATAATGAAACGATTGATTTATTTAACTCATGATTAGAATTGCTGTCGTTGGAGGTATAGGTTCGGGTAAAAGCCATGTAGCAAAAAGTTTTCGTTGCCCGGTGTTCAATGCCGATAGTGAAGTGGATAAATTGTATAAAAATAATAAAATAATTTTTAATAGGTTAAAAAAAGTTTTATCTAAATATATTTATTCATTCCCAATAAATAAAAATGAAATTTCAAAAGCGATATTGGCCAATCAACTTAACTTAAATAAAATAGTTAAAATTATTCATCCAGAAATTAGAAAAAAAATGAATATTTTTTTAAAAAAAAATAAAAAAAAAAATTTTTTAGTTTTGGATATTCCTCTTTTATTAGAAAATAAAATAAACAAAAAAGGTGATATTATAATATTTGTTGAATCAAAAAAATCTGAAATTATAAAAAGACTTAAAAAAAGAAAAAATTTTAATTTAAGATTATTTAAAAGATTTAAAAATATTCAATTACCACTTGATTATAAAAAGAAAAAATCTCATTTTATTATAAAAAATGATTTTACTAATAGCTCTATTAAAGACAGTATAAGGATTATTTTAAAAAAAATTTTATAAATGAAAGAAATAGTATTAGACACAGAAACAACTGGGCTTTCGGTTAGAGAAGGTCATAGAATTGTTGAAATTGGGTGTATTGAGCTTGATAATCTTGTTCCAACGACAAATAGATTCCATTGTTATTTAAATCCAGAGAAAAAAGTTTCAGAAAAAGCGCTAGAGGTACACGGATATACTGATGAATTTTTATCTACCCAGAAAAAATTTATAGATGTGGTAGATGATTTTTTAAATTTTATTGAAAACAAAAGGTTAGTAATTCACAACGCAAAATTTGATTTGGCCCATCTAAATAATGAACTTTCATTATTGAAAAAAAAAAAAATTAATATTGAAAATGTTGTGGACACACTTATTTTGGCAAGAGATAAATTTCCCGGTTCCCCAATAAGTTTGGATGCGCTTTGTAAAAGATATAAAATTGATAACTCCAAAAGAACAAAACATACTGCGCTAATTGATTGTGATTTATTATCAAAAGTTTATATTAATCTTTTAGATCAAAAAGAGCCAACTTTAAATTTTCAAAATCATGAAAATGAAAAGTTAGAAATAAACATCAATCAAAATAATATATATTGTAAAAAAATTATTACACCAACTTCTGAAGAAATTAAATTACATAAAGAATATTTAAAATTAAGTTTAAAAAAAAATTATTTTTAATTAAACTTTTCATTATACAGCTTGTCGAAGTCAATTTTTTTCTCAATTTTAACTCCCGGGAAACCCGAGTCATCTAATAAATTTATAAATGTTTTTTCTAAATTTGGATAAATTTTATTTTGAACATCACACAATATAATTTTTTCTAATTCTTTTTTATCTTTTATTGTCTCATTAATTTTAACAACCGATGAATAAACTATTTCAAAATAAGATTTTTTTTCATTTGGTTCCTTGTCTTCAAATTTTAATGTGGTGTTAACTTCAATAAGTTTATTTTTTAATACTTTAGAAGTGATATCGATGTTTAGTTGATATTTAGGAATATTTTCTTTTACAAATAGATAGGTTTGAATATCCGGTGTCTCACTAGACATATCCTTCACAAATTCTGCTAATATTTTAAAACTTTCTGTCATTTTCGTCATCTATATCATCATACTCACCATTAATATAATCGTGTTTTTTATTATTTTGGTTTTGTTTATTAGATATTTTTTTTAAAATTAATTTTCTTGTTGGTGGAAAAATAATTAACAAACCCATAAAATCAGTTGCAAATCCTGGTAAAATCAAAAGTAATGCAGCAAAAGCTAGAGCTGCCCCAGAGACGATTTCATAAACAGGTAGTTCATTTTTTATAATTTGAGACATACCAGATTTTAAAGTGTTGAAGCCCTCATATCTTGCATAAAGCACGCCCAAAAAAGCAGTTATTAAAATAAGAAATACTGTGTTAAAGGCACCAATTTGAGATCCAACTTTAATAAATAAGTAAATTTCAATGATAGGGATACCTATTATTAACAGTAATAATGTGTTCATTTGTCTTTAATCTAAATTGCTAGTTGTAATTAATCAACATACTAAATATTATTTAAATATGAATCATAGTTTTGAATACATAGATATTATACTTTTAGCAATGATTGCGGGGTTTATTTTTCTTAGGTTAAGAGGCATATTGGGAAAAAAAACAGGGTTTGAGAGTAAATTATCTACACAATTTAAAAGAGAATTTTCAAAAAATATTATAAAAGAAAAAAAAATAATTCAAAGGTTTGACGAAGAAGAACAAAAAAATTTTTTAAAAGGAGCTAAAATTGCATATGAAACAATCATTACCGATTTTAGTGATAGTGATAACAAATTAACAACAAGCAAATCTCTTTTAAGCAAAAAAATTTATGATCAATTTAAACAAGCACTTTCAGATAGAAAAGAGAAAAATCATTATGCCGAAACAACATTTATAGGTATTAACTCAGCATTAATAAAAGATCATAAGCTGGTAGAGAGCAATCTAGAAGTAACAGTTGATTTTGTGAGTGAGCTTATTACCTGTATAAAAGACAAAGATAAAAAAATTATATCAGGTGACTCTGAAAAAACTAAAAAAGTTTATGATACATGGACGTTTTCAAAGAATATAAGATCATCGAATCCTAATTGGTTATTAATAAATACGATTACATAATTGAGTAAAAAAATTTCAGACAAAGATAAGCAAGACTGGGAAAGTTTTATAAAGAATAAAGAAAAAGTACCAAATAAAGACCTATATTTAAAAAAGAATAAACGTCAGGAGTTAAATAGAACAATAGATCTTCATGGCTGTACACTTGAAAATGCAAATAAAATTATTGGTGAATTTATAAATAGTTGTTTTCAGTCTAATGTAACTAAAATAATTGTTATTACAGGTAAGGGTCTAAGATCTAGTAGTGCCTCTAACCCTTATGTTTCAAAAGATCTAAGCATTTTAAAATACTCTGTCCCAGAGTTTATAGAATCTAGTAAAAGTTTAATGAAAATGATTATAGAAATTACAGATGCAAAAATTGAAGACGGGGGAAGTGGTGCTTTTTATATATAT
>JAPYTV010000037.1:4079-7693 GCA_029941985.1 Candidatus Pelagibacter sp.
CTAATGTCATCTAGAATTCTTTCAATGATAGTATGAAGTCTTCTAGCACCTATATTTTCTACAGTAGCATTGACCTCTGAAGCCATATTCGCAATTGCATCTATTCCATCTTCTGAAAATTCTAAATCTACATTTTCGGTTTTTAAAAGAGCCACATATTGTTTAATTAAACTATAATCTGGCTCTTTGAGGATTTTTTTAAAATCTTCACTTGATAAAGCTTCAAGCTCAACTCTTATGGGCAGTCTTCCTTGAAGTTCTGGTAACAAATCAGATGGTTTTGCAAGTTGAAATGCTCCTGACGCAATGAACAAAATGTGATCTGTTTTGATAGGACCGTATTTTGTACTAACGGTTGTTCCCTCAATTAAAGGAAGCAAATCTCTTTGAACACCTTCTCTGGAAACATCTCCACCAACTCTATCAGCTCTACCTGATATTTTATCTATCTCATCTAAAAAAACAATTCCATTATTTTCAGTAGAGTTTTTTGCTGATTTAATTATTTTATCTTCTTCTATTAATTTATCGGACTCATCGTTGATTAAGATTTCATGAGATTCTTTAACTGTCATTTTCTTTTTTTTCTCTTTATTGCCAATAGATTTTCCAATCATCTCACTAATATTTATCATTCCTATATTGGAACCTGGCATTCCTGGAATTTCGAAAGATGGCATTGAACTACCATCATTTACAGAGATTTCAATTTCATTGGTATCTAAATCACCATCTCTTAGTCTTTTTCTAAAACTTTCTCTAGTAGCAAGGCTTGCTTTTTTTCCAACTAAAGCATCAAGAACTTTTTCTTCTGCAAGTTTTTGAGCTTTTGTAAAAACTTCTTTTCTTTTTTTTACTTTTTCCATTGCAATAGCAATTTCTAATAAGTCTCTTATAATTTGTTCAACATCCCTACCAACATAACCAACTTCTGTAAATCTTGTAGCCTCAACTTTTACAAAGGGTGCCTCTGCTAATTTAGATAGTCTTCTAGAAATTTCTGTTTTACCAACACCAGTTGGTCCAATCATTAAAATATTTTTAGGCAAAATTTCATTTTTCATTTCACCTTTTAAAGCTTGTCTTCTCCATCTATTTCTTAAAGCTATAGCAACTGCTTTTTTAGCTTTATTTTGTCCAACAACATATCTGTCTAGTTCCGAAACAATTTCTCTTGGTGACAAGGAACTGACCAACGAACTATCTGTTTCGCTATTTTTCTCTTTAGGAATTAAGGGTGTAACGTTTGATTTTTCCATTAAATTTTTTCAATTTTTATATTGTCATTAGTAAATACGCAAATTTCGGAAGCAACTTGGATGGCTTTTTTTGCAACTTCTTCTGCACTTAGATCGGTATCCATTAAAACTTTCGCCGCCGCTAAGGCATAATTTCCACCAGAACCTATTCCTATTGCATTGCCCTCTGGCTCCAGTACGTCACCAGTACCAGAAATAATATAACTATTTTCTTTATCTCCAATAGCCATTAAAGCTTCTAATCTTCTTAGATATTTATCTGTTCTCCAATCCTTAGCCAATTCAACGGCTGCTCTTGGAAGGTTGCCGGCATGTTTTTCAAGTTTTGCTTCAAGTCTTTCAAATAAAGTTAAGGCATCAGCGGTCGAACCTGCAAATCCAGCAATAACATTTCTTTTTGCAATTTTTCTAACTTTAGCAGCGGTACTTTTTATTACAGTATTGCCCATACTAACTTGACCATCTCCAGCTACTACCACTTCATTATTTTTTCTTATAAGCACTATTGTAGTCATAGTTTATAGATGGATATTAATTTTTATACTTCAAGTAGTCGATTACTAATATTGATATAGTTGGATAATCTATATATACCTATAAATATTATGAGCAGAAAAGGAAAAATTTCAAGAAAGACAAAAGAAACCAGTATTAGCGTAGATGTAAATATTGATGGTAAGGGTAAATATAAGATTGATACTGGCATAGGGTTTTTGGATCATATGTTGGAACAACTTTCTAAACACTCATCAATTGATATAGATTTAAAGGCTAAGGGAGATACACACATAGACCTACATCACACTACTGAAGATAGCGGTATAGCTATAGGAGAGGCTTTAAAGAAAGCTGCAAAAAAATTTGTAGGCATTAGAAGGTATGCTCATGCAATGATTCCAATGGATGAAACATTAACAAGAGTTGCAATAGATGTTTCAAATAGACCTTATCTAATTTGGAATGTTAAATTAAAAGTCGAAAGACTTGGTGAGATGGATACAGAGCTTTTTAAAGAGTGGTTTCAAGCATTTTCTCAAGCAGCGGGAATAACGCTGCACGTAGAAAATATTTATGGAGATAACAGCCATCACATAATTGAGTCTTGCTTTAAAGGTTTAGCAAGATCTTTAAGGGCAGCTTTAGAAATAGACCCAAAAAATAAAAGTGTGATTCCTTCTACAAAGGGATCGTTATAAAAAAAAAGCAATGAACATTGCAATCATTGACTATGAGTCTGGCAATATAAGTTCAGTAATAAATTCTTTTAAAGCAGTTTGTGCTAAGCAAAATATTGAAATTAAAATAGACGTTACTTCTGATTTAAAAATTATATCTAATTCGGATAAAGTGATTTTACCAGGACAAGGATCATTTAAAAATTGTACAGAATCTCTGCTAAAAGTTAATGGACTTAAGGATACGCTAAATGAGTTTGCCATTATTAACAAAAAACCTTTGTTTGGTATTTGTGTTGGAATGCAAATGTTTGCTGATATTGGATTTGAAGAAAATGAAACAAAAGGATTAGGTTGGATTTCGGGAAATGTTAAAAAAATTAATAATAAAAATAATCAATATAAACTTCCTCATATTGGTTGGAATGAGCTTTCTTTCAATCCTAATAGTAAATTATTTAAAGATGTAAAAGAAAAGTCACATGTTTATTTTGTTCATAGTTATAAGTTTATGCCAGATGATGAAAAATTTATATCAAGCAAAACTAATTATTCAGAAGAAATTGTAGCTTCAGTTGAAAAAGATAATTTATTTGGAACGCAGTTTCATCCTGAAAAAAGTGACACCGTTGGTTTAAAAATAATTGAAAACTTTATTAAATTATAAAATGAAAATATTCCCAGCAATAGATGTTAAAGACAAAAAGTGTGTAAGATTACTGAAAGGAAATTTTGATGATCAAACTACTTATGAGCAATCACCTTATGATCAGGCATCAAAATATAAAGATGCAGGGTTTTTAAATTTGCACATGGTAGATTTAGATGGAGCGGTTACAGGAGAACCAGTAAATTTGGATGTTATAGAAAATATTGTTAAAAAATTAAATATTTCAATAGAAATTGGTGGCGGGATAAGATCTGTAGAAAAAATCAGAGCTTATTTAAATATAGGAGTTGATAAAGTTATTCTTGGAAGTGCTGCTATAAAAAATCCTGATTTTCTGAAACAAGCATGTGAAAAGTTTAAAAATAGAATTGCCCTTGGTTTAGATGCAAAGAAGGGAAAACTTTCAGTTTTCGGCTGGAAAGAAACAACAAATCAAACTGCAGAAAGTTATCTGAAAAATGTAAATAATTATGGTTTTTCAAGGGTAATTTACACAGACATAGATAGAGA
>JAPYTV010000037.1:7793-9671 GCA_029941985.1 Candidatus Pelagibacter sp.
AAAGGAATTAATTTTGTAAATTTAAAAGATGCTGGTGATCCAGTTGAACAAGCTAGAATTTATAGTGAAAGTGGTGCAGACGAAATTTGTTTTTTAGATATCACCGCCTCTAATGAAAATAGAAAAACTATATTTGATGTAGTTAAAAAGACATCAGAAAATTGTTTCGTGCCTCTTACAGTTGGTGGTGGAGTTAAAAGTTTAGAAGATATAAATAAATTATTAGTTTCAGGCGCAGATAAAGTTTCAATAAATACAGCGGCAGTTAATAATCAAAATTTAATAAGGGAAAGTAGCAAAAAATTTGGATCACAATGTATTGTAGTTGCAATTGATGCTAAACAAAAGAACAACAAATGGGAAATATTTACACACGGTGGAAGAAAGGACACTGGAATTGATGCTATAGATTTTGCAAAACAAATGGAAGACAGTGGAGCAGGCGAACTATTAATTACTTCCATGGATAGAGATGGCACTCAAAAAGGTTATGATATTAAGCTAATTTCAGAAATAGAAAAAAACGTGAATATACCCATTATTGCTTCTGGGGGAGTTGGAAATTTAGAACATTTATTTGAAGGAATAAAATATGGAAAAGCAAGTGCAGTATTAGCTGCTTCAATTTTTCACTATGGAACACATTCAATTAATGAAGCAAAGCAATATTTGGACTCAAAAGGAATCCCTGTTAGAATTTAATTATGTCAAATAATTTAGAAAACTTAGTAAAAACAATAAGAGATAGAAAAAATAAAGGTGAGGATAAATCTTATACTTCATCACTATTATCCGGCGGACTTGTTAGGTGTATAGACAAACTGCAGGAAGAGTTTGATGAATTAAAAGAGGCTTTAAATGATAATTCTAACATTGTACATGAGGCAGCAGACACGATTTATCATCTATTAGTAACTTTAGAGGCTGCAAATATTAAATTTGAAGATGTATTAAAAGAATTAGAAAATAGAAAAAAACAGTCAGGTATTAAAGAAAAAAATAGCAGATAATGAGTTACGACAAAAATAACATTTTTGCAAAAATTTTAAGAAAAGAAATTTCATGCAAAAAAATATTTGAAAATGAACATGTTCTTTCTTTCCACGATGTTAATCCACAAAAAAAAATTCATGCTCTAGTAATACCTAAGGGTGAATATGTTGACTTAGATGATTTTAATCAGAGAGCATCTGACCATGAAATAGTTGCCTTAAGTAAAGCTATTACAGAAGTTGCAAAAATATTAGGTATATCGGTAGATATTGGTAAAGGTTATAGAGCTCTTACAAATTTAAGTGAACATGGTGGTCAAGAGGTCTCCCATTTACATTTTCATTTATTTGGAGGTGAAAAAGTTGGAAAAATGGTAGAGTGAAAAAAGAAATTTTTAGAAAGTATTTAGAAATAAAATCGTTAGATGATTTTAAAGAGGTTAAAAAACCATCGGAAAATTATTCAGTAGATTTGGTTAATCCAAAAGACCTTCAGTTAAATAAATTTTTTTATAAGAATGTAGGTAAAAAACATAAATGGATTGATAGACTTGTATGGACAAATAAAAATTGGATTGACTATGTATCTGATAAAAAACTTTCTACCTATATTCTGAAGGATAATGAAGAGCTAGCTGGTTACTTTGAATTAATATTTTATCAAGACACGGGAGAATCAGAAATTGCTTATTTAGGAATTTTAGAAGAATATTTTGGAAAAAAATTAGGCGGTTATTTATTAAGTGAAGCAATTAAAAAATCATTTTCTCTTGGTTCCATAAGAACATGGGTTCATACTAGTTCTTTAGACCATAAAAATGCATTAAAAAATTATTTGGCAAGAGGAATGCAAATTTTTAAATCTGAAAAACTAATTATTTAATCT